>NZ_MKVC01000017.1:0-148212 GCF_001899125.1 Dysgonomonas sp. 37-18
CCTGCCCCAGTGGTCCTGATGTATTTTCTATTCCGCGGTTGATGTCTCTCTCGGGGTGTCCTGGAGTAACGCTTCCCCATTGACGGAATTGTTGTAAGTCTTCGAGTGTGAATTTTCCAGTCAGGCACAATGTGCTGTAAAGCATGGGTGACATGTGTCCGGGATCGAGGAAAAAACGGTCACGACCTTCCCATGTCGGGTCTTGCGGATCGTAAACGAGAAATTCAGTGAATAAAACATTGATGAAGTCTGCTCCACCCATTGCTCCCCCAGGGTGTCCTGACTTCGCTTTTTCAACCATTGAAGCCGACAGTATACGAATATTGTCTGCCGCACGGTTAAGTAAATCGATTGATGTCATAGTGATATGGTTATTTGTAAATTGATTTCATTTACAAAAGTAATGAAATATACATGTATATTAAAATAAAATAATATTCAAAAAAGACAAATATTGCCTCTCTGCTTAATTCTTTTTACTAATCAAGGTTTATTGCTAGCCCCCCCATTGATGTCTCTTTATAGAGGCTCGGTAAATCATGTCCGGTTTGTTGCATCGTACGAACAACTTTATCAAAATTAATAAGGTGTTTTCCATCTGATAACATTGCGAACGAACAAGAATCGAGGGCTCTGGCAGCAGCAAAAGCGTTTCGTTCAATACATGGGACTTGTACCAATCCACACACGGGGTCGCAAGTGAGTCCCAAATGGTGTTCCAATCCCATTTCGGCAGCATACTCTATTTGCTGAGGTGAGCCTCCGAATAGTTGACAAGCCGCACCCGCTGCCATTGCGCATGCTACCCCAACTTCTCCCTGACAGCCGACCTCTGCGCCCGATACCGATGCATTTGTCTTCACTATATTGCCTATAAGTGCTGCTGTAGCAAGGGCTCTTACTATTTTTTGATCACTGAAATCGTGGTTTATTTTTAGGTGATACAATACCGACGGAAGAGTTCCGCTTGATCCACATGTAGGTGCCGTAACAATTACATTGCCACTTGCATTTTCTTCCGACACAGCAAGTGCATAAGAGTATATCAGTGCCCTGCTTTTCATTGAGCCTTGATATCCCTTAGCTTTTATGCTATACATCGAGGCTTTTCGTTGCAATCCCAATCCTCCGGGAAGCAATCCTTCTGCGTCGATACCTCTGTGTATTGCAGCTTCCATTGTTCTCCATACTTCCAGAAGATATTTATATATTTCTTTGCCTTCAGTATCTTCTACATATTCCCAAAATGTTTTGCCTGTTTCGTGGCACCATTGCAGGATTTGCTTCATTGTATTTTTGTCGTACAATTTTTCCTTATTTACTTTGCTATTCCCATCCGATAGGTCACCTCCGCCAATGCTGTATACAATCCATTCTTTTACGGGTTGACCTGCTGTTATAGCTTCGAATTTCATCCCGTTGGTATGGTATGGCAAAACAATCTCAGGCTGCCATATAATTTCTGTAGGGTAGGGTAGTAAGGTGTTTGTGATAGCTACATCCGTCATATGACCTTTTCCTGTAGCTGCAAGGCTTCCGTATAATGTAACTCGGAACGATGTGGCGTCCTTATTTTCTTCTTTAAATATCAAAGCTGCTTTTTGTGGAGCCATTGTGTGGCTACTCGACGGGCCATGTCCGATTTTATACAAATTGCGAATCGATTCCATAATATTTATTTATAAGCTATAACAATTCTTCTTTTCTACTGTTCAGTTCTTAGTTAGAGCACAAAAATAGCAATATTAAATATTGTTAATCCTATAAAAGTAGGAATTAAGATATTTTACTATTATTCCTGTTTTTATAAGAATTCTCAAAGAGTAAGTTTTTATGTCATTTGTATATTTTTTTGTTATGATTTGCGGTTGGGTTAAAGTTAATGATTTGATAATCTGTTAGTCATTCTTAAGGCGTTTTGGAGTTGGATACAAAAAGACATAAATAAACAGGAACTTGTCGGCAATATGATATAAAAAGAAATGATATTTTGATCTAAAAATACATGTTGTACAACACGTTTTTTTATGGATGACAGCTGAAAAGAGATAAGTATTTTTACATCGATTTTATACAATAACAATCTTCACTTAACCTAAACGACCATGAGTTTTTGGATACTAACCATATCCAAATGAGAATCAAAGGGTAATTGAGTTTTGTTTAGTTTAATTACTCTTTGAATTCTCAGAGTTAAGTGCAGAAGATCGACCTAAAGAAGAATGAAATTTGACTAAAACTATAAAAATAAAACAATCTAACTAAATGTAAAAACTTAATCATGAGTAGTACGGAGAAAAAAAATTACTTGTTACCCATCATTGTGATGATCCTGCTTTTCGGGATGGTCTCATTCGTAACAAATCTAGCAGCGCCGATGGGTGTTGTTTTGAAAAACCAATTTGGAGCTAGTAACGCCGAAGGTATGCTAGGTGTGCTTGCTAACTTTATAGCGTATGCATTTATGGGTATTCCTGCTGGTATCTTGTTGAAGAAAATCGGATACAAGAAAACAGCACTTATCGCTATCGTTGTTGGTTTCGTTGGTATTGGTATTCAATACTTATCAGGAGGAGCCGGTAGCTTTGCTATATACCTGATTGGTGCATTTGTTGCAGGTTTCTCTATGTGTATGTTAAATACAGTAGTAAACCCTATGTTGAACACTCTTGGTGGAGGTGGTAACAAAGGTGGTGCATTAATACAAACAGGAGGTACTTTCAACTCTTTGTGTGGTACATTGGTTCCTGTTTTAGTGGGTGTTTTCGTTGCTGACGTGACAAAGGCTAACATTAAAGATGTATACCCTGTTATGTATATTGCTATGGGTGTTTTTGCTTTTGCTTTTATTATTCTGGCATTGGTTCAGATTCCGGAACCTCATATGGAAGTGAAGAAAGCAATTGACAACGTAAAAGACAAATATAGTGCATTATCTTTCCGTCACTTTGTATTAGGTGCGATAGGTATCTTTGTATATGTAGGTGTTGAAGTTGGTATTCCAGGAACATTGAACTTATTCCTTGCGGATAAATCGATTGCGGGGTTGGATGCAACATCAGCAGGTTTTGTAACGGGTACATATTGGTTCTTGATGCTAATCGGACGTTTCTTCGGAGCTTCTATTGGTGGTAAAGTATCAAGTAAGTCAATGCTTACTGTTGCAGCAGGTTTAGGTCTTGTATTAGTCTTATTAGCGATTTTCCTTCCTATAACTACAAAAGTGTCAATGCCAGTATTCCAAAGCATTAACGGTAGTCTTTCATTCGGTATGATGGAAGTGCCTATCAATGCAATGTTCTTGGTATTGTGTGGACTTTGTACTTCTGTAATGTGGGGTGGTATCTTTAATCTTGCAGTAGAAGGATTAGGTAAATATGTAACAACAGCATCGGGTATATTTATGACATTAGTTTGTGGTGGAGGTATCTTACCACTTCTTCAAAACTTCCTAGCTGATAGCGTTGGTTATATGGCAAGTTACTGGGTAGTATTTGTTGGATTGGCTTATCTATTATATTATGCTGCTATCGGTAGCAAAAATGTAAATACAAATATTCCTGTAGAATAATAATTACTGGATATAAAATATATTATAAAAGCCTGCTGAATCTTTTAGCAGGCTTTTGTGTTTTTATTCTTATGGATAATTATCTTATAATAATACAGATTGCTTCTTATACCAACTCATAAGGAGCTATATTTAACGTATTATTTTTATTCAGCTTTATGATTCATTTTTTATTTAATCGCTTTATATTTTATATTTGTATTGTTAAAATTGAGATCGTATTATAGAAAGGTGACAAATAAAAATGAGTAGAAAGGTGTTACTTTTGTTACTTTTTAACAAAAAGCTGAAGAATAAAGTATATTGAAATAAAGAAAACTATGTCAATTAAAAGTATAATTGCTTCGACCTTAAATATTAAGGAGTCTCAGGTGTCGAAAACTGTGGATTTACTCGAATCGGGTGCTACAATACCTTTCATCAGTCGTTATCGTAAAGAGGTAACCGGAGGTCTTGACGAAGTTCAGATAACTGCAATAAAAGAGCAGAATGATAAACTAAATGAGCTTGTAAAACGTAGGGAAACAATCCTAAAGTCGATAGAAGAGCAGGAAAAGTTAACACCTGAACTGAAAAATCGCATAGAGAATTGTTGGAACTCATCGAAACTTGAAGATATTTATTTGCCATATAAGCCAAAACGCCAAACACGAGCTGAAATAGCAAGGAAGAAGGGTTTGGAGCCTTTAGCGAATATTATTATGCTTCAGCAAAGGATTGATGTGCAATCTAAGGCTCAGGCTTTTGTTAAAGGGGATGTCAAGGATGTAAAAGAAGCTATTGCTGGAGCATGTGATATAATTGCCGAACAGATAAATGAGGATGAATATGCCCGTAATTCTATTCGCAACCTTTTTCAGCGTGAGGCAGTTTTAACATCAAAAGTTGTAAAAGGAAAAGAAGAAGAAGGGGATAAATATCGAGATTATTTCGATTTTTCAGAAAAGCTGAATAAAGTTCCTTCTCATAGAATATTGGCTATACGCAGAGGTGAATCGGAAGGTTTTCTCAGGGTAAATATTGCACCTGACGAGGATGCCGCCTTAGAGAGGTTGGATAAACGCTTTCTGAAAGGAGATAACGATAACGAAGCAACGAACTATGTTGCTGATGCAATCGAAGATGGTTATAAACGCCTCTTGAAGCCTTCGATAGAAACAGAATTTGGTGCCTTGTCGAAAGAGAAAGCAGATGAAGACTCGATACATGTATTTACCGAAAATCTGCGCCAATTACTGCTTGCTGCTCCACTAGGAGAAAAAAGAGTATTGGGTATCGATCCCGGGTATCGTACAGGCTGCAAATTAGTGTGTCTTGATGCCGAGGGAAATTTGCTTCACAATGAAACTATATATCCACATCCTCCTCAGAAAGAGATGTCTAAAGCAGGAAGTAAGGTGGTTAAATTAGTAACGACTTATAATATAGATGCTATTGCCATAGGAAACGGAACAGCAAGCCGTGAGACAGAGCACTTTATCACAAATCTTCGCTATGAGAAAGAAGTACAGGTGTTTGTCGTCAGTGAGAACGGAGCATCTATTTATTCTGCGTCAAAGGTTGCAAGAGAAGAATTCCCTGATTATGATGTTACGGTAAGAGGGGCAGTGTCGATTGGTCGCCGATTGATGGATCCATTGGCCGAACTTGTAAAAATAGACCCGAAGTCGATTGGAGTAGGTCAATATCAACATGATGTGGATCAAACTAAGTTGAAAAAATCATTGGATCTTACCGTAGAAAGTTGTGTAAATCTTGTTGGAGTAAACGTTAATACTGCGAGTAAGCATCTTTTGACTTATGTTTCCGGTTTGGGACCTGCTTTGGCTCAAAATATTGTAGACTATCGTGCTTCTAATGGAGCGTTCCGCTCTCGTAAAGAACTGATGAAAGTGCCTCGTATGGGTGAAAAGGCTTTTGAGCAGTGTGCCGGATTTTTGAGAATAGCGGGAGCAGAAAACCCTTTAGATAATTCTGCCGTACATCCTGAAAGCTACCATGTAGTAGAAAATATGGCTAAGGATCTTAAGTGTACGGTAAAAGATTTGATCGATAATAAGGACTTGAAGAAGTCTCTTAAGCTTGAAAAATATGTATCGGATAAAGTTGGTTTGCCAACTTTAAATGATATAATGGATGAGTTGGATAAGCCCGGACGTGATCCTCGTAAGGGTATTAAGGTTTTTGAGTTTGATCCGAATATAAAAACGATAGAGGATCTCAGAGAGGGGATGATATTACCGGGTATTGTGACTAATATTACAAACTTCGGGTGCTTTGTGGATGTGGGTATAAAAGAAAATGGTTTGGTTCATGTCTCAGAACTGGCTGACCGCTTTGTTTCCGATCCGACAGAGGTTGTTTCGTTACATCAACATGTGGAAGTCAGGGTATTGTCTGTTGACACATCTCGAAAAAGAGTGCAACTATCAATGAAAACGGCATAAAATAACAAGAAAATTATGTTTTTAAGCCTATTTTTAAACTCTGGTTCGTTATAATTGTTATTAAAATCAGATTATCTTTGTCTGAACTTTTTAAATAGAAAAACAAATGAAAAATTTAGTAGAAAAATTAAATCAAGATTTTGCCGCATTCTCTAAAGACGCAGCTTCACAAATCGAAAACGGTAATAAAGCAGCTGGCCAACGTGCTAGAAAAATTTCACTTGACATAGAAAAAGCTCTAAAAGAGTTTCGTAAACAGTCAATTGAAGCAGCTAAATAAAAGCATAATGCAATATTGCACGGAGGCTGTCTCATATTAGATTTGAGATGGCCTTTTTAATTTATTAGCTTTAGATGTTAATTATATTATTGCTCCTATAATTAAGGGTTAGATTATGAATTTAGAATTTCTTACATCAGAAGTCTGCAAAATAGCTAAAGAAGGAGGGCACTTTTTAGCACAAGAAAGAAAAACCTTTCGTAAGGATAGGGTAGAGGAGAAAAATGCACATGATTATGTTTCGTATGTTGACAAGGAAACAGAAAAGCTATTAGTTGCCAGATTGTCACAGCTTCTGCCTCAAGCGGGATTTATTACGGAAGAAGATACGGTTGCTTTTGAGAAGAAAGATTATTATTGGGTTATCGATCCTTTGGACGGTACTACCAATTATATACAAGACAACGCCCCTTACTGCGTGAGCATAGCTCTGACTAGTGATACCGAAATATTGTTAGGTGTGGTTTACGAAGTCTGTAGAGATGAATGTTTCTATGCTTGGAAAGGTGGTAGCTCTTTCTTGAATGAGACTCAAATACGCGTTTCTGATACGGACAATATGGGTCAAGCTTTTATCGGCTTAGACCTTCCTTATAATGCAGGGGATTACAAACCGGTAGTTAATTATTTGATGGATTCATTGTATGGGAAGGTTTCGAGTGTGCGGATAAATGGTTCAGCTGCTATGTCGATGTGTTACGTTGCCGCAGGAAGGTTCGATGCGTGGGCTGAAGCATATATTAAACCGTGGGATTTTATGGCAGGGGCATTAATTGTGCTTCAAGCAGGAGGGGCTGTTACTAATTTTACCGATAGTTCTTTATTTAGGAAAGGACATGATATATTGGCATCCAATTCATTGCTCCATAATGATATGTTGGGACTACTAGCTCCATTTAAGGATTCTTTGTGATTGTTTTATTTGTTTTAAAGAAAACAGCATGTTAAGAATATTATGCTACAATTGAGCTTATTAGTAAGATAAGTTTTATAAATTTGAACTATCAATATACAGATACGCTATACTTCGAAAGCAAAATTAGAATATATGATAGAAAAGAGAGATTTAAACTTGGCTGTGCTTATCGATGCCGATAATGTGCCTTACTCGAATATAAAGGGTATGCTTGATGAAATTGCTAAAATAGGTGTGCCAACTATCAAAAGAATTTATGGGGACTGGACAAAGCCTAGCGTTTCGGGATGGAAGCAACCTTTGTTGGAGCATGCAATAACTCCAATACAACAATATAGTTATACAACAGGTAAGAATGCTACCGATTCGGCAATGATTATCGATGCTATGGATATTTTGCATGGCGGTAGGGTTGATGGTTTCTGTCTGGTATCCAGCGATAGTGATTTTACGCGTTTAGCCGTGAGGCTGAGAGAGTCCGGTATGCAAGTAATAGGTATTGGAGAAAAGAAAACGCCTAGTCCGTTTATTGTAGCTTGTGATAAGTTTATTTATATAGAGATTATACGAGATTCAGATGATAATAATGAAACCGAGCCTTCTGCGTCTACAGTTAAGAAACAACAGGAAAAGACTGTTGAACCTGTAAATAAAAAGTTGATAAATCTATTAAAGAGTACCATTAGAGACCTTGCCGATGATGATGGGTGGGCTTACTTGGGTGATATGGGTAATCTCGTTATAAAGAAGCGTCCTGATTTTGATTCACGCAATTACGGCTTTTCAAAGCTTGCTGCCTTGGTTAAAGCTCAAAGTAAACATTTTGAAATGGATGAACGCAAGAGCGAAAAGGGACATTCGCGTTTGGTATTTGTTAAAATAAAGGAGTGATTTTATATTCTCGCTCTTTATTTATTATTAATACTATTTGTCTCTATTAAGAATAATATTAATTTTTTATATGTTTATTGGGCTGTTGTTTAGCCTGAAGGATATATCTTCGCACCCTGAATATGAGAATATTTAAAAGCTGCACAATGAAGAAAATTTTTATTATATGCATGTCTTTGTATTATTTTATCTCAATTTGGGGACAAGATCAAATACTAAAGTATGAAGTAAACAATGTAGGAGAACTACAATACAATATAACAGATGCCCGCGAAAAAGATGTGAAGTATGTGAATTTATTGAGCATGGAGGCTTCCCTTAGAACAGATAAATGGTGGAAAAACGGATTATTTGATATTGCATTTTGGTCGGTAGGAAGAACATTTTCTCACAATATTGCAAATGATTTTTTAACCTTTTCCAATATAGAAGAAGATAATTTTTGGCTTGTTTGCTCAAAATTTGGTTATCAGCAGACCTTCGGAGACTTTAGTTTGTTTGCAGGGATACGAAATATGAACTTAGATTATTTTAATAGCCCGTATTCTTCTTTCTTTACAAATAGTTCGGCAGGAATCTTTCCCACCATCTCTATGAACTATAGTGTACCAAACTATCCACTCGGAGCTATCGGATTGCATACTGAATATACGAAAGGAGTTATTAATGTCAAAAATTCATATTATAATCATTTAGATAATGTAAATAAAGCATTGGTTTTTAACTTCAAATTTAATCCAAAGAAATATGGGTTCGTCAATATTACTCAATTTGCATATATGCCTTTAGATGGGTTTTATGCAGCAGGGGTGGTTTTGGATAAACTCCCCGAAAAGTCTTTAAGATATTCATTGTATATGTTGGCCGAACAATCTATACTGCAAACAGATAAACAAGATCTAGGTATTGTCGCTCAGTTAGGGTATGCCCCACGGAAAAGCAACGAATGTTATTTATACTATGGGGTGGGAGTTGTTATGAATAATTTATTCGGAAGAAAAGGACGGGATACTCTAGGATTAAATGCTTTCAGAGCAAATATGTCACAAGGAGCAGAAACGGCTTTGGAAATGTCATATAAATATATAATCACTTCACATATTTCGATTCAACCCGCATTGCACTATATACATAGACAGGGTAAAGATGATTTGGTTGGACTTCTCCGTGGAAGCTTTACTTTTGGAAACTAAGGTTATTACTTTTTTTGATACTGTCGGATATATCATCAGTCTTAGCTTGTGGAAAATATAAATTTCATTATCTCTTATTTTCGATATAATCAGAATAAAATATAGGTATAGAATATCTATACCTATATTTTATTTTTCTTTACCTAGTCTTTAAAGTATTTTAATCATCGAATTTACTATTCTACAATATATTCTACTTCATGAGCTTCTACCAATTGTGGAATTTCTAACTTTTGTAACATTTTATCCAATACTTTTTCAGGTAAAACATCCTCTCTATTTAGATTTTGAGCACGCCATTGGGCGTAAGGCTTTTCTAAATATACTATTTTGACTTTTGCATCATATAAAGTAAAAAGATCTACTAATTGTTGACGCATTAGCCGTGTAATATTAGTTGCATTCCAGATGAAATTTTGTCCTTTTCGAAGATATACGCGAGCTTGTTCCTTTGCTTCTTGAACTACTTTACCGGTAGCAGATCTATCTGTTGGACTTAATTTATACTTTTTGCGAATAGCATCGAGGCTTATAACTGGAATATCTGTATTTAAAGATTGTATATAGTGATCTTTTCCCATCCCTGGTAGACCTGAAAGTATCGTAACTTCACTTTTGAAGTTATCAAATGGAACATAGCCGATATATCCGTCTATCGAGTCGAAATATTGAAATCGTGCATTCGGATTTTCAAACTCTAATGCTTTTCCCCAACATTCCTGCTCTTTACAAAACAGTTCAAAAAGCTCAAGAGATTCAAGTAATTGTGGTAAGTTATTACATATTCTACCTTTGGCATCAGCCTCGGCTAGTGTTTTTAATTGCGAAGTGCTTATCCTTAAAGACACTTCATGGATCTTTTTTGCAGGTTCTACTTTTTCTAATAGCCAAAGAGGCAGACCATGGTAACGTACAAAGGATGCAATTCTTTCACGGATATGAAACGGTGTAGGGACATCTCGAAATAAGACTGTACGTGCTGTATATTCTCCTCTCCGAGCATGTCCATTTGCTGATACCTTGCCAAAACCTTCGTCAAGAGATGTTGAACGTTTTTCTACATCATGCAACAGGGCACTTACCCAAAGTATTTCTTGATCCTGTTCCGATAGGGATTTGTATTCTTCCGATTTCGTCAATTCATCTAAGACCATCTGTGTATGAGTTGCTACGTTACCTTCTTTATGATGTATCTTATGTTGCGGAACTTCTTTCATATCCTCTATCCAATCAAATTTTTTTTCAAGGGTATTCCAACTTTTATCTTGTGTTAATTTCCAAATTTTTTCCATAATTTCTAGTTTTATTCAGCCGGAAGAGTCATTCTCTTATTAACGGGCTTCATCTCAAAGTGACATTTCTCGTTTTTTTATTGTGAGCCCAACG
Organism: Dysgonomonas sp. 37-18; assembly: GCF_001899125.1. Taxonomy (NCBI): domain Bacteria; kingdom Pseudomonadati; phylum Bacteroidota; class Bacteroidia; order Bacteroidales; family Dysgonomonadaceae; genus Dysgonomonas; species Dysgonomonas sp. 37-18. The sequence goes on from NZ_MKVC01000017.1 coordinate 10,685, forward strand.
GGCATTTGTTTTTTAGATTTCTGTTCAACATATATGATTTAGGTTGCCATTACATATAGTTCTATAAAATGAAAAGACATACAGAATCATATCTTTGTGAAAATATAATGCAATTGCTTTAGTTAATAAAATGTATAATAAATATAGCCCGTGAGGTAAGACTCAAGAAGGGGTAATAAAAGGAAAGAATTCCAGTATCTATTCTATACTGAACAATTACATGACTTTATTTTCTAAAAAATAGAATAAATTGATTCTTACAAAGGTATAAATATTTTTTAACTAAACAAAATTGAGCTAAGGCTATAATAATAGAATAACATCTCGAATAAACTATTTAAAATTCCCAATCAATAAATATTGATACAGAGCTTGTTGTGAAAAACGTATATAAAAGTTGATGGAATTGTTTGTAGAAACAAAAAAAAGACATACATTTGCATCGCTTTAGAGGAAATATCTATAAGCAAAAATATTGGAGAGATGGCAGAGTGGTCGATTGCGGCGGTCTTGAAAACCGTTGAACTGCGAGGTTCCGGGGGTTCGAATCCCTCTCTCTCCGCTGAAAGGTCTAGACAATAACAGTACAAAAACCTACAAGTCAACAACTTGTAGGTTTTTTTGTTCCCAATATGTCCGTAACAAAAGACACGAAAAAGCCCCCAAAAGACACAGTTTTGTGCCTAAATCGTTACCTGTTTGAAGGAAATTGTTTTGTAAGGGATTAATTTTCAGTGAATAGAAAGGTCTTGAATATCCTCCCATATGTATCCTTAATTAAAATCAAATACACGCGAATCAAAGAATCTAATTAAGAAGAAATATTAAAATGCATCCATCTACTTAGAATTAGAGGAGCAGAATGGTCCGAAACGAAGGAGTATAATAGTTACCTAAAAAATAACGAATAGAATAACTGTCTGAAATTAAGAAGATCTACAACGTTTGATAATTGAAGAGGCTAGTGAACTATATGAAACTTTGTATAGTCTCGTACATTTGAATATGAGATGGATGACTGTTAGAAAACTGTATAATTTCGAATGATTTGGCAATTTAGGATAACCATATTATAACTCACCACTCAAGTAGATATCACTCTATTTGAATGGTGAGTTTTTTGTATAATTACATTCAATACAAATCATAGCAAATGAGCTATTTTATCTCATTTCGGCATTGTGTTTGTCGAAAACGGCCAATATTGCATCATATTGCTGATCGCAACTTAAAAAGACATTCTTTAATTTATCTACTCTTGCCAATCTATATTTCAAGAATATTTAGGTTTCAAAGATTAACAATTGTCTTTTTTAAACTAAATCGCCCAACACAAAGGCTAACATTGGAATAATGGTGAAAATAATTGCGATATAAATTATCCAAAGAGCTATTTTTCGTGTTTGATGGTTATATCTTTTTATGGTTTTGCCTTCTGTGAGCTTTTTCCTTGCTAAGCGAAAATATAGCGCTACGACTAAAAGTACAAATGAAAGATCTATAGGGGCTACACCCAATTTATACTTCCATATAATAGCGTATGCAATAGCATATATAGTAAATAATATCAATAGCAGTATACTTTTGTTTTTTGCCTGATTATTTTTATGTGTGTTTTCAGAAGAGATCGGGTTATTAATGATTTCCTTTGAGCTCATATTATTTAATTTAAAATGTTTTTTAATTGGGGTATAAATAAAATCCTACATAGAATTGATTTGGATTATTTTATATAATTCATGTTATTACAAAAATTATATTATTATCCTATGAACATCACGATAAACACGAATATGTTTATAACAAACCATAAAATAAGCATTATTTTAGCATGTCGACGGGTCGTTTCATTATATTTATGAAAACTTTCTCCACTTACCGTTTTTGTTTTGCTGACTAGATAGTTTATCGCAACAAACAAACCGATAAATCCAGCTAGAATAGCCAAAATGTATCCCAATGCAATATTACCTTTAATACCATCTGATAGTACTTTTTTCTCATTTTCTTTTTCAGACGAGAGAATAGCAATATTAAAGTTTCTCTTTTTCAGTTCTTCTCTAGCTAAAAGCTCCCATTCTTTCTTGTAATCAGATGGAGACACATAAATCTTTACAAGCTCATTGGTTGATTTATTTTTTATTATCCACAAATCAATATTTTGAAAATCAATTTCACCAACATTATAACCCCTGACGGCAGCTTCTTCCATCGCCAATTCTATAAAAAGCGGATTATAATCAGCTTGTTTTTTTAACACAGTTAAAATTTGCTCATTTGTCATTTTTTTGATATTTTTATAAAATACCTCTTTGTTTGAAAGTTCATTTGTTTTTAAAACCATAAGATGACAATTTTTAGGGTTAATGTATATTTCTATTTCAAAACATTTCTGTAAAAATAATCTTGCAAATTATATTTTAAATCTTGCATTTATTATAAACTGCTAATACAAGATTTTACAAGGTTATTGTCCGATGCATAACTAAACTATCTGTATTTGTTTTTCTGTCGCCAAGGTGCATTTATCTCCTGATCTCCGGCCATAATGGACTCATAGGGTATAATTTCATCTACGACTTCACCCAATTGAAACTCCTCTATTTAGTTTTTAACAGAATTTGCATTTTTATACGCACTTGGCAATTCTGATATATCAATATTATTTGAGAAAAACCGAACATCTAATCCTCGTGTTTCTTCTGCAAATAATTCTTCAATAGTTTTATCTGTTTTTGCTTTTTTATGAGCGTTTCTGCTATGATTTCTACCAGCTCCATGCGGTGTGAATCCTAAGTTGCTTTCTGTCGTTTTTCCTTTTACAATAAGTACTGGCATACTCATATTTACTGGTATAATTCGTAAACCATTGATGCTGTCTGGAACAAACTTATTATCCAGAGGTGTAGCTCCCTTTGCATGGTAGAAGAAATTTTCATCCTTAAAAACAAAATTGTGTTTATTCCAAAATCTATCTACCAAATCAATTTTCAGTTTTTCGAGTGTTGCATCGTGAATAGTTGTATGATTTAGTTTTGTCCATTCTCTCATAATTTGCAGTGCTTCCCAATATGATTTGCCTTCGATTGTATCATAAGGTATCCATGCATTTACAGGAAGTGTATTTGGAGAAATTTCTCTTCGGAATGTTTCGGCAATCTTCATTCCTTGAACATATAAATTAGCACCAAAGCCACGGCTACCGTGATGAGTTACCATTATAGTTTCTTTCGTTTGTTTTGAAGTGCCCACAAATAAAAAGTGATTCCCATCCCCCTGTGTACCTAAGTGTGATTTTGCAAGATTTAAACTCACCTGATTGTTTATAAATTTATTTTCTAATATTTTTTGTTCTAAAAATGGAGGAAGGTCTGAAAACTCAAGTCTACCGCCATGACCAAAATGCGTTATTAATTGAGCTTTGTCTAAAACTTCTTTTGGTGAGATGTACCCCATATTCGTTATCATTACAGAGCAACAAATGTCTGCACTATGCATAGATGGATGTATCGCATTTTTTGCAACAGCTACTCCACCAACCGGAATCTGGCCAAGTTCACCTGTCGGGCAAGCGTCTCGCATTAAAGCACCATAGAGCAATGTAGGAGTCTTCATCAAGACTTCCATTGTTGCAAAAACTCGTTGCATATTTGAAATTTCATCTGCACTTTCTGCTTTAATATTTTTATAATAAAAAAAGGTTCATCAAAAGGCTCTCTAATTTTCGGCACAGTGGCTTTGAGATAAGAAGTAAGTTCTTCTCCTTCCAAACCGTTTTGGTTTACGAACTTAATAGCTTCTTTAAACCATTTTGAAGGTCTATAGCCTAATTCGATAAGCTGTTTTGCTGTAATCATTTCGCTAAATAGCTTATTAGATTTTAACAATCACTAAATTCTTAAGACTCAAAATCAACAGACCCAATATAAAACTTATAATCAACAACTTCATTTTCAAATTTAGTTATTTATTTCATATTTACATTTGACAAAACCAATATTCTTTTTATTATTTTAACAATAATTACTGCAGATTGAAACATAAGTTTTACTATCCTTTATAAAATGATAATAATTGTAATGTTCTTACTTTTCCTAAACTTGTTTTCATCGAAACTCAAACATCTATTTATTTTATATTCATAGTTGTTCGATTGTTATTGTAATCTTATTTTTTTAGAAAACCGAGTAATAAAAATTGTTGTAAATATGGCTAAACATAATAGTAATAATATTTTTGTGACTATATAAAAATTACTATATGATAAAGAGGCTATATAATAAATACAATCAAAAAGATATAATGATACAATCGAAATAAACCAAAGCTTAATGATTTTTCGATTTGAATATCCACTGTAGAGCTTTTCAAAACGTACTTGCAGATTATCCGTATAAAGAAATAGACGATTTAATAACCACAAGTAGATACAGGATATACCTATTCTCAAAATAAACTCAATAATTCGATTATTAACAATGGATATAAAAATAGATAAAAAACAAACCAATAAGATAATATTTAATATAACTGGGTTGAAAACAAATGCTTTATAAAATTTAGTATAAATGGTGCTCAGTGCAATAAACCAGAACAGAGAAAATTGGAATAAAACGTCTGTTAATGCTAATAAATAAGGTATTCTTCCGTATATAAAATCTCTAAACCAAAATAAATTATTGTCTTTTATCCAAGCGTAAAAGTTAGCAGGAGCAATATTATAACGAGCTATGAAATATGATTGCTCTAACAAAACAAGGAAAATATACATCCATACAAAAATGATTACAAATTTTCCCAATTTAGTAACGAATAATACCGAAGGTTTGAATTTATTTCTCGGATTAACAAGAAACAACCCGATAGTTGACAAAATGACAAGTATAATAAGTCCTGTAAATATTTCTGAACCAAACAGATTAAAAAGGCGATTTCTGAATGTATCTAACCGGCATAAATTATGTAAGTCCGGCATAAAACAGAGGATTGACAAAATTAATGTCAGCATAATGTGTAGAATGCGAACACCTACTTTTATTATCACATTCCCTTCCCACCACAACACGAAGACTAACAAATAAAGTGCTATTGGGTAGATATTTAAAGTAGTATAATTCATAAAAGTGTATATAAGCAATATCATAATAATATTTACAGTAAGTATAAAGGATATAATTCCTTTCTGTATATTTTCTTTTAATATATATTTGTTTTTCATTGGTTTGCTAATTGAAGAGTACTTTAAAATCAAATGGAATCTTTGTCCTGTTTTACAAAAATGATTATATCTAAAGGTATTGAGCGATAAAACCTGGCTTTAAATCTAGACAGCCTCTTAAAGCCAGGAATTTTTTCGTATTGAGGTTATTGTGACCCTTTTTTATCAGACAAAGTTGACTTTCTGCTAATTTAGATTTTCAATTATATCTCCATTTTTATTAATAGAATAATACCAATAGAGATACTCCTCCGAATATTCATCATAATCATCATATTTAGTATTTTTTTCTTTTATCATAACTTCCGCTTTTCCATTTTTGAAAGATTTTGCATCATCCCATCTTTTCGAGATAGCTAATTGCCCTTGTTTATTAATATATCCCCACTTATTATCAGAAAAACGAACAGCGGAATATCCCTCTGAAAATGGTTCAACACTTCTAATATCTTCATCGAAGTCAAATAACAGTTCACCTTGTTTATTAATGCAGGAGTATGCGGTTATGTATAAGTATTCTGCAATTACGGCAGTCATCTGAATTATGGCGACTCCATCACTAAAATCGTTAGTGAACATCACGATAGATTTTTCAGGTTGATAGTAAAATTCTACCGTACCCTTTTTATTAAAGTATCCATTTTGATAGATTCCTGATCCGACCTCGTATCTATATGAAATCAAACCTTCAGAGCATTTACCAATGCTTTCATATTTTACAGGAATTATTTCCTTCCCTATTTGATTGATCGATCCATATTTATCGCCAATCGCCACTTTTGCAATGCCCTCACTAAAATCTCCAACCTGATCATACTTTGCCGGTACTATAATTACCCCTGATTGATTCTTGAATCCTATTTTTCCATTTAGATAATACTTTACGAGATTTTGTGAATATAATGACTGAATATTTAGCAAGCATACAGCAAGCATTAACTTAAAAATCATTTTTTTCATAGTTGTAAAAATTAAATTGTAACTCTGACTTATTTTCAGAAAGCGATTTCGCATTTTATAGATCGATCTACTAAACTAAAAACTGTAACCTACTCTCCATACATTGCCGGACTACATGTCTTAATCGTGTCTATCTTAAGTGGAAATAAACTTTGTCCTAAGAATTTTAATGTGTCTTTTTCTTCACCTTTAAAAACCACAACAACATCTATCGGTTGTGATTCTTTTCCCAGAATAATATTCTTTGTTAAACAAATTAAAGAATCTCCAGTTACGATGATGCCATCACACCATATACTCAATTTATTACTTTTATCTGTAAGGAAGAAAACATCCTCCTCCTTAGCCTTATACCTTTCATAATCGCAATCAATTTCATAATTATAATCGATTATTTTTTGATCCTTAGTGATATTGATATAATGTGGAGGAGCAAATACGTTAAAACAGGATTTAATTCCATACAAATCGCTTTCTTTATATATTCTAGGCTTATTCATTTCGATAAAAACTATAATAACGATCCATAATATATAAATTGGGTGGATTAGTACTACTCTTAATATAAGGTCACCTATGCTACCATAATTTTTTAATGTGTAATAAAGATCAATAGCGATAATTATTATATAAATGGCAATTATAATAATAAAGAATAGTTTCATGTCTTTTATTTTTAGATATTATTAAACTTTTGTCAGAAAGGTTCTAAATAAAAAGAATGGCTTATTTGAAATATTAAGCTGGGTTTTTATTAAATATTATATATTCAATTTATTTGACTCGAAATAAGTCTGTTAATTTCAGGATACTCTGCTTCTAGTAAAAGGACTGTAGAAATACAACTATATAATACAATACCTTTTTTATCGATCAGAACAGTATAAGGTACAACTGTTGTATTAAATTTTTGCATTACTTCCAAATCGACATCCATACCTATAGTATTATTATATCTATCATTTACATAAGGAAGCCTTTTAATTAAATATTCTTTAATTAGATCATAGTCTACATTATATTTTTTATCCCAACCACTAAACCCTATGGTTAAAACATTAAAACTATCTTTAGTATGTGCTTCTAAAATCTTGTTTTCTATATACTTGAAATTTCTTAAACATGGCATACAACCCGGATAATAGAAATTAATCAGAGTAGGTTTTCCGATTAGATCCTTCTGGCTTATAGTGCTACTATCCATTAGCTTAATCTTAAAACTAGGAATATAGCTACCTTCTTGTATAATCCAATTAATATTATCTGAGATTACCGGCTTAAAATTTATATTTGGAAAAGATTCTGATATTGTACTACTTTCTATCGCTCTCACATTTTTAAAATACCATTTATCACCATTAATGTCCTTTGATATTGCGAGAATTATTTCATAAGAATTCAAAGTGTCAAGCTGATTAATTAAAGACCATTTAATAATTAATGGGCAATATAGCTTATCATCTTTTTCATAAATAGAACCTTCATAAACTTTATAAAAATTATTAATTTCATAATTAAGATATTTAATCTCATTTTTTTTACAGTTAGAAAAATATTCGCTATACTTCAAATAAATAGAATCTTGCCCCCCATTTAATGTAATTGTAGAATTACTCGTGTAATTAATAATTGTCCTGACATCTTCCATAATATAAGCGGTAGCATATAATTTGGCTTGATCTCTTACTGTTTCTAACATCGTATTTTGTGCAGATAAAAAAACTGGAAATAATAGATAAATGCTTACAATAAGATATTTCATGATAAATGTATATTTGTTCATTTTTTGAGAAACACTTTTTGAACTTGCACATTTCACAGAGCTAATAATTATTTTTAAAATCATTATAATTTTTTTCATGTTTTTCTAGTTTAACGTCCACTCCTTATAGTAGACAAATTTGCCAGATGGTTTCGCTAGGGTAATTCTTACACTCTGGACAAATAAAAGGTATACTATTCCTTTTTGAGCAATTGTCCAAGGGTTCATTCATTGTTTTAATGGTTCCGCATATCTATTCTTGGGTTTCACTAGCAAATGTATTACTGTAAATTGAAAATTATATCTTGTATTTATTGCAAACTATCAATACAAGATTTTACAAGAGAAGTTCTGAGAATATACAATGTGGATACCAACAAAAAAGAGCCTGTGTCCAAGATTGGGACACAGGCTCTTCTTAATTTAATTATTATTTATTAGTCTTATTTAAATCTATCAACAACTTAAGTATAACCGAACTATAATTTTTAGACATACTAAGTTGGATAATCTTTTCTTTTGAAGCTTCTGAACGAATAAGTTTTCGAGTATTTGATGTTATTCCTTCGAGGTTAAGAGGTTTTGCATCACCAATTAACCTTCCAACATCAGCACCTCGTATATTTTGGTCGGCAAGTGTCAAAGCCAATGCTTTCCCTGCTTTTGTAGTGCCATTTATTTTGAACTCTTTAGCTAAAAGCTCATCGATATCTTCGGGTAGTTCAGCATAAAATTTATCTATCTGCTTATTTATTTCTTTACTCTTTTCTTCTTTTTTTGTTTTATCAATAAGTGTAGTAAATTCATCAGTCAGCAGTTTTATGGCACAAAGAGAATCAATGGCAGGTAACTCTCTCATTATTTCGTTTAAATTTCGCATAATTTTTATATTCTGAGTCCCATTTTTGTCTACTTTCTGTTCTTTTAGTAGATTGATTATCGCAGCATACAATTTATTGCTATCGGTTTTCCGTGTTAACATACTGACAGTCCGCCTAATAAATAAATAAATTTGCTCCGCTGCTTGAGGGCTTTCAATATATTGAAATATTTGAATTAATTCGTCGCATTCTTTTTGGCAAGTTTCAAGTTCAGTGTTGTTAACATGAACAATAGCATTTAAGAGATTATTATATAGTTTTTCATTTACTTTTGGAACTTCACAACAGTCTTTTAATGATTGGAGCATACTATAATAACTCTCTTTCAATACTTCACTTTGCTTAAACCATCTGATATTTTCTATTGTTAATTTTCTGATTATGCTTGTATCATTTTCTTTAAAAGCCTTATCTGCTTGTTTTATCCCCTCAGACAAAATTGTTATATTATCCTTTTTTATAGCACTAATTTGAGTGGATAATTCATTTTGAAACAGCAAGGTTATTTGCGTGTTAATTTCTGTCAATGTATCATCTGAATAACTCAATGTTTTATGATATATGTCTTTATTTGCTACATTCTCTTTGTCTTTGCATTTCTTTATAACCTCCTGCAACCTATCAATATTTTTATAACTATCTGGAAGATAAACAATATCTTCTATAAGTTTTTGGGCCTTTACAACACGTTTTTGAAGGTTATTTTCTCTGTCCATTTTTTTATGTTTTTTCTCCTTTGAATATATCAAGTATATTATAGCAAAAGAGGCTAGTATAATGGCTCCAATGCCTACCATTAAAATTTTTTCAAAAACATTAAAAAATCGTGGCTGTTTAAATTCTATCCAACTACTTGATTCTTTATCTACATAATGTAAACAGCCTAATGCTGACCCAAGAAATAAAGAGCCGTCATTCAAAGCTATACATGAATTAGGTATAAAAGAAATATCCTGATATAGCAACCTTGTATTTTTTTGCTCTATTTTTTCGTTATTAATATGATATTCCGTAAATCCCTTATGTGCAATCGCGATAAAAGTGGTATCATTAACCAGAAGAATTTTTCGGAATCCTTTTACCTGAAGAGAATCAGTATCATACTTCGTATCATAAAAAATATAATGATTTGTCAATATTAGTTGTTTTTGTTTATCAATAGGTACAATATCAAGTATAAGTTTGTTCTTGAGATCTATTCTTTCTGAATTTTTATATTTCCAATTATTGTGATTTGCTTCTAAAGTGAAAATGCCATCATTAAGTGTATTCGCTAATAAATAATTGTCATTTTGTGCCTTTGACAAAGTAGAAACAAATTTTTTATTTAAGAATTTATCAATTTTTTTATTTTGTATATCTATAGCAAATAGCCCGTCTCTGGTTCCAAAAAATAGTTTCTGAGCTTTTCCTTTTTCATCCTGAGCATCATAATGTAGGTAAGCTGTAAGAACATTGTTTAAGTTTTTTCCAGGATGAAACAAGGGGCTTGCTTCATCCCGTGAAAAAATAGAAGGGCTTATCGGTGTACGATAAATCATATTCGTACCAGTATGAAAATAAAGATATTTATCGCAAGCGGCAATCCATAAAATATGTCCTTCTGTACCAATTTGTTTAATAAATCTGGCCTTATTGCCATCCGTTTTTTCAAACAGTTGATTGGCTGTAGTTACAAAAAAGATCTGTTTTTGTCTATTTCGGCAAATAGCAGAAACAGTCAATGAATTATAGATATTAAGATGTATAGGGATACGCCACAATGAATTTTGTGTGATGAGATAAGTATATTCACCTTTTCCCACTATTATATTTCGATGACTCTCTAATGGAATGTTCTTGGGCAGTTCAATATCCTCAAAATTGTCTTCCAAACGCTTCCCTATCCTTATACTGCTAGAGCCTATAAGCCATTTGTTACCACCATTATCATCAAAATATACTTTAGGGTTGTTTCTACAATCAAGCGGAAGATAATTGTGACCTTTACTATGTTTGTACACTTTATTTTGGGATAGAGCGATCAGCGTATCGCTGTCTGTACTCACATAGACTGTATTTTTTGCAGAGATAATAATGCTGTCTCGTTTAGCTGGCGATGCAAATTGTTTATTCAGCCAAAACACGCCCTCAGGTGATGAACCAACAATATTGCCATCTTTTTGTTTTTGAAGATTGTAAACATAACACTCGTAGTCGAATTTCCTTTTAAGAAGACTATCTGTAGCAGGATATGCAAGTTGCATTGTTGGGGAAGCGTCATCAAGGTCAATATGATAACAACCATTACTTGTACTTACATAGAAAGCTTTTTCACTAGTATTTTGAAAGTCGTACGGAGAGTATTTATATCCTTTTACAGGAATAGAAAAACGCCGAACTTGTGATTTATTTCCATTCGAAAACGTCCATATTTGCAGACCTTCATTACGTATCCCAATCAATAGTGTCGTATCAGCAGGTGTTATACTGAGTGGGCAAACCTTATATATACGCCCAGTTTTGAGCTCTCTTTGCCATTTTATTACGTTGTCCACTACGAGGAATAACTCCCCATATTCGCCACCTATCCAAATTTTGTTGTCTGCGCTGTCTGACCATATCGATGAAAGTTCAGTATCGAAAAATATCTCATCATAACCCAATGGCTTATAATTGGATAAGGGTTGCTCTGTGCAAGCAAGAAAAGAAAGAGCACCTATCACAAATGGAGTAATATAATTCGTTATTCTTTTGATGATATCAGACATAATAAGCGGATACTTAACTTATCAAAATTGGTTTTCCCTAGTATAATAGCTAATATACTTATTGATTAACAATGTATTATGTATGTATCACAAAGTTATTTTTTTTCTTGGAGAAAAAAAATAAATCCGCAACTGAAAATTTTATATTTTTTAGTTTTTTTTTGACAATAAAGCGAATTTATGAAAGGTTATTAAATCGAAAAAAAGTTCTTTTAGACTTTTGTGCTTTGCGATGTAATCCTTAGTCTGAAAGGATAGTGTTCAATATGTTATATAAATGAAAACTACCGGTTGAATTTTTTTTAGTTTTTTCATTTATATACAATTTTATCAAAAGTGTTCATTATGGAGATTCTAAAATATTTTTTAAGCCAATTAAAGATATAAAAAGAAGTTGAAGCTTTTATAAATGAACCTCATGTCCTAGTCTTGGTAATCAATCTTTGCTTGATTTAATGTTGATTTCCTGTTAAAACCGTCAAAAATGGGTATACTGAGATTAATCCCTATATAGCATGAATTATATCATTTTTTCATAGATCCACTATTGAAATAATCTTTGAAATGTTCACGCGAACCTTGATAGGTAAATTGCCCTGTAAAAGACAAGGTTGGCAAATATTCGCTTTTGATGGCTTTTCCCTTTAATTTGGCAATGTCTTTTTCTTGGTTGAGTATTTGTACATCAATATGTTCTGAAAAATCAGATATTATTGCAGGATTGCAATCTAATAAGGGCATACTGACGCTATCTGTTAATGCAATCTGTTGCTCTGTGGGGATCTCTAGTAAGTATTTTACCATATTTAGCTGTTGTTGATGCAATGCTTCCGTATTATCGAACTGTGTTCGAAGATTCTCCAGAGCGACGCTTATACGATCATAGTCAACTTGTTTCTTTATTCCATTCTCAACTTGTATTTTTGTAATATTCGCAATACGTCCAGTCCGGATAATATTTCCTTTTATGATTTGTTTTTGTTCAGCTGTTGTTTGTGCTAAAAAATAAAGTTTTATCACCTCTTGAGTTAAGTTCTCATTGGCCTGTTGTATGCTCAATTTGCTTTAGTAACTGTTTAAATTTTTCATTTAATTCTGTTTAGCATAATCTTGATCATAGCAAATTGTATCATTGTTTCTTGCGTATAAGTATGATATTCAAAGTCTTTAGAAAGTCTTCTATATGATTCAAACGAAGCGAAGGTTCTTTCAACAATCCATCGTTTAGGAAGGACTTCAAACTTAGAAGAATCTTTTCTCATAACAATTTGCAGTATCCACCCAAACGACATCTGAATATTATCAGCCAATTCACCACTGTATCCTGCATCAGCAATTATCCTGACCAATCGGGGGAATCGATATTTAAGAGATTCTATAATTTTGAAAGCCGCTTTAGAATCATGATGATTAGCCGCATGAACAACCACAACCAACAATAAACCCATAGAATCAACGATAATATGTCGCTTCCTGCCTTTGACATTTTTTCCGCCATCAATACCTCTGTTTGTACCTCCTTTACGAGTGGTCTTACTTGATTGTGAATCAATTATTGCGAAAGATGGCGATTCTAATTTACCACTTTTCTTACGAGTAAAAGAACGTAAGGATTCATGTATCTCTTCAAAAGTGCCTTCATCACGCCATTTACAATAGTAATAATAGACTAACTCCCATTTAGGGTAGTCTTTGGGGAGCATACGCCATTGGCATCCTGTTTTCAATAAATAAAAGATTGCATTCAGAATTTCATTTAATGGATGTTTCCGTTTGCGATTATCATCAATATACGCTAATATTGTGTTCCACTGAGTATCGGTTAAATCGGTTGGGTAAGTTTTATTGATTTTATTTAAAGACTTGGTAATCTTAAATTTACGAATAAAACACCAATTAGTCAACTGATATTCAGTGTTTTTATGCCTGTTTGAATCCTATTATTGTCTTTCTAAACATTGCAACCAATAAAATTTAAACAGTTACTTAGAATAAACTGTTTGTGTCTGATCATCCTAAATGATAAATACAAAAAACACAAGCCTAGAAGCTCTAAAACCCTATTGGTAACCGCCCCATCTTTAATGATACAGTTAATGAAAACATAACAAACAGTAATTATAAGAAAAATATCTACATTACATATTGCAAGGGTAATAGACTTTTTATACAGAAACTCTATCAAGATTAAAAAGAATATAATCAATATAGAGATAAAAAAAACAGATGTCTTTCCACTTATGACACCAAACATAAATTCATCCGTTGTAAATACAGGTAAAAAGATTACCTGAATTATAATAAATGCAGTTATAATATAATTAACAACGTCATTTAATGAAGTTTTTTTCTGTTTAAAACAATATGTTATAGAATCTATGTGAGTCATATTTTAGATTTCATAGAAAATTATATGTTAACAAATCTTATTGTGTTTATAAAGGCAGACGACTAATATTCTCGCAAAGTAATAATTCTATCTGATACGTGAAAGCTTAAAAAAGAACTATATACTACAAATACTAGGTCTGTATTACAATATCTTTGGTATTTCTATCTTAAGAGATTAGCTGATGATTTGTAATAGAATTAACTTAAAAATAGGGGTTGCAATTGTTAACAGAATACAGTAATTAAAAAAAATAAAAGTTTAATTGGGTTGTTTTGGATAAAAACACAAAAACATGAAAATATATTTTCCTGCCCAATTGGTTTCTAATCTTATTTTATTCTTTTAATTTGTCAATTTATCGATTGTAGTCCATAGGTGAATTATCAGATCAAAATATAGACAGACAACTAAATGGGGGGCCTTTAAAACTCCAGATACATCAATTGCTAACTGCTCTAAATATAATCAGAAAATGATACTATGCCTCCATTCCAGCTTCGAGGTATTTGGCGCGATTTAAAATAATAGCACCTCTTTAAGTCTGTCAAGATTTCCATCCAAAATTAGGCTGATTCAATTTTACCAATCTACATGTCAACTACCTCCTTAAAACTATCATTATTAAATCCCACACATAGGTAAACAGTCTTGTTGATGACTTTGCCATTTTATCGGACTTTGAAGACGATACCATCCACACACATTATCAGATATAGGCTTTTTGATGGATGGTTCTGACATTCAGTGGCTGATGTAGATAGATTAACACCGTAAATCTCATGTATCTGCGATTCTATATCCTATGCACTCATACTTTTGGCATAAAGTGAAATGACTAAATGCTTAATATATAAATCATGCCTTTGATGCTTGGGTACAGCAACAGGCTCAAAATCACTTTGTCGGCCACGAGGGACTTCTATGACGGATACTCCATCCTTACCCTGAATCTTCTTCGGATAACTCCCATTGCAGGAATTTCCCGTATTAATATTCTTTTGAACTTTTCTCATAATCTAAATGAGAATCTATCTCCCTTTGAAGCATCTGCTCATAAGCTATTACATGAAGTTCACTGATAAAGGCTTGAACATCTTCCTGAGGTTTGAACAGACTCAGAAATTCCTTACTTGAAAAATCTTTCGGTGTGTCCATAAATATCTCATTTTCTAAAAAAACGATTTACATGGATTAAACATATCTTATCGAATGAACTATTCCAATTTAAGATAGTTTCTATTTATTGATTCCCTTAAACTCTATCGTTGAAAATTTTATGTTGTTAGGCTGATAACCTAATATTTCTGCCTTTTTGACACTATATTCTGAGCCTATTTCTTCTTTGTCTGAAGTTTAGCTTTTTATTGCTTATTTTTCTCGAGTAATATTCATGGCTTAATTGTAATAATTCAATTTTTCGTTTTTACTCTGCTATACAATAGTCCTATATGTGATTAAGATTGAGTTTGAAGCTATTTTTACAAATGACTGTCCAGATCTTGTTTGTGCGACAAAAAGGAAAAGATATGCGACTCTTTCGGCTATGGTAAGACGTTTATCCGAGCAATAGCATACAATAAAAATGAGTGTTCCTATATGCTTGTTTTAATTTTGTAGTATTCCATATGTTTAAATCTTATACCAAGTTATTTTTATACCTGTGATAAATATGAATAATTTAATACACAAATGTCTAACCTCAAATTTATACAATAATAAAAATATACCGCGTATTTTATAAAAATAGCAAATTCAAGTACTTATATAATAATGTCTAACCTTAAAAATCAATAACCATGAATGAATTCAATGACAATAGTTAATCTGTGTTAATCTGGGGACTTCTATAAAGGGGATAGAGCTTCCAGAAAATTTATTTTATCAGAAAGTAGAAAAGTAAACATTTTAATAAACAAAAAAGAATGAAAAAACACAACAAAGAATGCAATCATAAAGTTTTTTTCTTTTTGCGAGATCGGAAGAAAATGTTGGTGATAGGATTTTTATTTTCATTACTGATATGGCCTTTCTCTGATTTATCTGCTCAAAACAAACGAATGTTGACGGGAGTAGTATTAGAAGAGAAGAATCCTGTTATAGGAGCTACAGTTGCTGTAAAAGGCACAACTATTGGTACGTTTACCGAAGAAGATGGATCTTTCACGCTGGAAGTGCCTGTTGGCAAACAAACCCTTATTGTTTCTTATATAGGAATGAAGGCACAGGAAGTAGAGATTCAGAATCAAACACACGTTTCAGTACAATTAGAAGATGATGCTGTTATGCTTACTGAGACCGTTATTGTTGGATATGGCCAGCAGAAAAAAGCAAGTGTTGTAGGAGCTATTACACAAACAAATGCAAAAGTATTAGAACGTGCAGGAGGAGTTTCGAGTCTAGGCCAGGCTTTGACTGGTAATCTGCCGGGAGTTGTAACTACAGCTTCCACCGGTATGCCAGGAGACGAAGATCCAAAAATTATTATCCGTGCACAAAGTTCGTGGAATAATAGTGATCCTTTGGTATTAGTTGACGGTATAGAACGTCCCATGAACACTGTAGATATTTCCTCGGTAGAAACAATTTCGGTTCTAAAAGATGCTTCGGCTACGGCTGTATATGGAGTGAAAGGAGCTAATGGAGTCATACTAATTACGACTAAACGAGGAAAGGAAGGAAAAGCTCAGGTTCAAATAAAGGTAAATACTACAGTAAAAGTAGCATCTAAATTACCCGAAAAGCTGGATGCATATGATACATTTTTATTGAAGAACAGAGTATTGGAGCGTGAGATGGGAATATCTCCTACAGCCTGGGGTTACTACAAGCCAATGGCGATTATAGATAAGTATCGTAATCCGGCAAATGCCGAAGAATGGGATCGGTATCCGAATGTAGACTGGGTTGATGAACTATTTAAAGATTACGCAGTATCTTACAATTTAAGTGCAAATGTGTCTGGAGGCTCTAAATTCGTATCTTATTTTGCAGCTGTAGACTTTGTACATGAAGGAGATTTGTTTAAGACTTTCGAGAACAACAGGGGGTATAACTCTGGTTATGGCTACAATCGGTTAAACTTTCGTAGTAACCTGGATTTCAATCTGACAAGCACTACCAAATTCTCTACCAACTTATTTGGGTCTAATGGGGTACGTACATTACCTTGGGGTGCCCAGACGGGGGATCAAAGCTATTGGGCATCAGCTTATCGCACAGCACCAGATGCTATGCGTCCTATTTATTCAACTGGTTTGTATGGATATTATGACCCGCGAAATGCAGATGTGCCTAACTCTGTTGCTTCTTTAGCGACATCAGGGATAGAAAAGAGAACAAATACTCAAATTAATACAGACTTCATACTTACTCAGGATCTGAACATGTTAACAAAAGGTTTGAGTGTAAGAGCAAATATTTCTCTCGATAATACATTTGTAGAGGAAGGTCGTGGTATTAATGACCAATATAATTACTTGCATCGAATGTGGGTGAATCCCGAAAGTGGAGATATAATATATGAGCGTGGTGAAGATTTTAAAGAGTCAATCAAATGGTCTACCCAAGCAGGTACAGTTAATAAGAGATTAAATTATCGTAAAGTATACTATTCGTTGCAGACGAACTATGCCCGTCAGTTTGGTAATCATGATATTGGTTTAATGGGGCTTTTTAGTCGTGAAAAATGGGCGACGGGTAGTGAATTCTACCATTTCCGAGAAGACTGGGTTTTCCGTGCCACATATAATTACGCAATGAGATACTTTGCCGAAGTCAATGGTGCTTATAATGGATCTGAGAAATTTGGGCCAGATTATCGGTTTGCTTTTTTTCCATCGTACTCGATAGGATGGATGCTTAGTGAGGAAAAATTTATGAAATCGTTGAAAATCTTTGATATGTTAAAAATCCGTGCTTCATATGGTAAGATTGGAGATGATAATGTGGATAAACGTTGGCTTTATCAAGATCAATGGGTATACGGAGGAAATGTGGTTATGGGAACTGTACCAGCGAATACACCATATAGTATTTACCGCATTAGTTCATTGGGGAACGAAAATGTATCATGGGAAACTGTAGAAAAGCAAAATCTCGGCATTGACTATTCATTTTTCAACGGATTAGTTTCCGGTTCGGCTGATTTCTTTAAAGATAAACGTTCCGATATATTGGTTGCCGGAGATGATCGAGCTATCCCTTCCTATTTTGGTGCAACGGCTCCAATGGCAAATCTGGGTGAAGTAAAAAGTCAAGGGTATGAACTGTCGCTAAAGCTTAACCATGTATTTAGTAATGGACTCCGTTTATGGGCGAATGCGAATATGACACATGCTACCAATAAGATAATATTTGCCGACGACCCTATATTAAAAGCTGCATATCGTAGAAGAGCCGGATATGCAATAAATCAGACCTCATCCTTCATTGATGGTGGATTTATCAACTCATGGGATGACTTGTATGGAAGCCCGGTGGCTGATACAAATAATGGAAGTAAACTCCCTGGCGATTATCTAATCGTAGACTTTAATGGTGATGGACAAATTACAGACGATGATCAGGCACCCTATCAGTATTCCAGTACTCCTCAGAATACATATAGTACAAGTCTAGGAGTAGAGTGGAAAGGGTTCTCTGCTAGTGTTATGTTTTATGGAGTCAACAATGTGTCACGTGTAATTGATTTTCCAACTTTTCACTCCTCCTCTAATGTCGCTTATGTAGAAGGCACTTACTGGAGTAAGGATGGTTCGGGAGAAATCCCTATGCCTCGTTACAATACTTCAGCACCTAAAGGAGCTAATGGAACTCGCTATATATACGATGCTTCTTATCTGCGATTGAAGAATGCGGAGATAGGCTATACTTTTACCAACAAATCGGTAAGGAAGTTAGGTGTGTCTTCGCTAAGGCTCTATCTGAATGGAGATAATCTATATCTGTGGACTAATATGCCTGACGACCGCGAATCTAATTTTAGTGGAAGTGGAAGCTTTGGTGCATATCCTACGATGAGACGATTCAACTTGGGTATTGATATAACTTTTTAAAAGAATATAAGAGATGAAAAAATATTTTAACAAAATGTTTTTTATGACGTTGGTAATGAGTGCTTTGGTGCTGTATTCATGTGCTGACTATTTAGACCAGGCACCTCAGTCGGAGATTGATTCTAAAGATGTCTATAAAAACTTTACCAACTTTCAGGGTTTTGTTGAACATCTATATAACCATATTCCAGTTATAACAGCTGAAGATTACCACAACTGTTGGAATTATGGAGAAGATGAATACTGGGAGCCAGCCGAACAGCGTTTGTGTGCAAATCAGTTTGACCAAGGAAACTATTGGGCATGGGAAACAGCAGCTTATTCTTGGTTTAAGACTGGAGGTAATCCAAACAGTTACAACAGCGATAATGATGCAGTTAAAGATGGAAAAGGAAATCTATGGGGCTTATCCTGGATGGCAATTCGTAAAGCTAATGTAGGTATTGCTAATTTAGAATTAATGACTGAAGCTACGCAGGAAGAAAAAAATCTTATAGCCGGACAGTTGTATTTTTTCAGAGGATGGTTTCATTTTATGCTGATGCAGTATTGGGGGGGACTTCCTTATATTGATCAAGCATTAGCTTCAAACACAGTATTTAATCTTCCACGACTGACTTATCAGGAAACTGCCGAAAAAGCAGCAGCAGATTTTCAGAAAGCAGCGGATTTACTTCCTGTGAATTGGGATGAAACAACAGCCGGAAAAGCTACTCTGGGAAATAATAATATCCGTATTAATAAGGTAATGGCTTTAGCTTATTTAGGTAAAAATTACCTTTGGGCAGGAAGCCCGTTGATGAATAAAGTATCGGGAGGTAGTAGTGCTTACAATACTGAATACTGTAAAAAAGCTGCCGATGCATTAGCTCAGGCTTTGAAGATATGTGAAGAGACTGGTCGTTATGAATTGGCGAAATTTTCCGAATATACACAACTGTTCTATACTTATAATCAGAGTGGTAAACTACCAGGATTGAAAGAAGCCATCTTTTATGAGAACCTAATACAGTCATCAGGTCGATTCAGATGGAATCAGGCAAACGATTATCGTCCGCCTAGCTTGATAAACTCAGGTATAAAATGTTATCCTACTGCTAACTATGTTAATCTTTATGGTATGGCCAACGGTCTTCCTATCCCCGATCTAACAAAGAAAGATGCCGCGTCGGGGTATGATCCTGAATATCCATGGAAAGGTAGAGACCCACGTTTCTATCATGACATAATGATAGATGGCGAAAAATGTGTTTTAGATGGATCAAGAGTGTCAAATAACCCCGAACAACAATATGCAAGCCTTTATACAGCTGGACGCTTCAGAAGTGATCCGCTTAATAAAGCCAAGTCTGTATTTACCGGATATATGCAGTCCAAGTACATATCTAAATACAGCAATTCATGGGAGGGGTATATAGATAATAACTGTATGGTTTTAAGTCTCATGCGCCTAGCCGATGTATATCTTATGTATGCAGAAGCTGTAGCTTATGGGTATGGATCTCCTCAAAGTAAAGCCGGAGTTTACAATCTTACAGCAGTGGATGCGGTAAACAAAATCCGGAATAGAGCAGGTGTAGATCCTATTAATAGCAAATTTTTAGGTAGTACAGAAAGTTTCATGAGCGAACTTCGTCGCGAACGTGCTGTCGAATTATCTTTTGAGGGTCACCGCTTTACAGATTTGCGTCGATGGATGCTTTTATTGGTAAAACCTTATACTTTGAAAACAGCCGTCTACTTTGACCGAGGTCTGCCAGACAAGGAGGTATTTGCTGATCCTATAAATGCTCGCGTACTAAACTTGAAGGAAGAAGTTTTGCATGAAAGACAATTCGGTGAAAAACATTATTGGTTTCCTTTTTTGTTGGATGATGTGACTATGTATCCAGAATTTTCGCAAAATCCGGGATGGTAATAACGGACTAATTTAATCGATTTTAAAATGAAGAAAAAGATAATAAATATAGGCTTTTTATTTTTTGTCATGTACATGCTAAATATGGGCAGTACACAGGCACAGGAAGGAAAGGACAGCCTTGTAAATGTTGCTTTTGGAAAGCTGGCCAAGAAGGATATTATTGGAGCTATTTCATCTGTTAACGTAGTCGATTTAACGAAGAAAAGCTATTCTACATATTCTCTCGATGCAATTCAAAGTATTGTGGGAGGGTATAATGGTAACATTTGGGGGCAATCACCTCTGATCTTGGTAGATGGAGTTCCTCGCAGCCAATGGACGCTACATTCTTCCCAGGTAGAGTCTGTGAGTGTGTTGAAAGACGCAAGTGCAGTAGCTCTCTATGGTAGTAAAGCTGCTCAAGGAGTTGTTCTGATTACAACGAAGAGAGGTGTTGAGCAGCCTTTGTCAATTGATGTTCGAGCCAATACAGGATTTTATGTACCTAAAGCTTATCCTACTTATTTAAGTGCCGGTGAGTATATGTCTTTATACAATGAGGCTTGTCGTAATGACGGTATTTCGCAAAGGTATAGCCAATCTACGATTTATAATACCGTATCTGGGTCAAATCCTTACCGTTACCCGGATTTAAACTTTTATAGTTCCGATTATCTGAAAAAAGCGTATAATAAATCGGATGTAATAGGTGAAATTAGTGGAGGAAATAAGCAAGCACGTTATTACTCCAATTTCGGAATGACTTACGAAAATGGTTTGATAAAGTATGGAGAAAAGAAAGAAGACAACACACTTACTTTCCGATTACGTTCGAATGTGGATATGAATCTAACCGATTGGCTCACAGCTTCAGCTGATGCTGCTGTTATTATTGCCGACGGTTACAGCGGAAATGGTAACTTTTGGGGACAGGCTGCGACTTTGCGTCCCAATTGGATAACACCATTGATACCTATTAATATGATTGATCCTAACAATAGTTCGCTACAGACAATTGTCTCAAATAGCGGACATTTGATTGATGGAAAATATCTTTTTGGAGGGACTTCTGCAACTCAAACCAATGCCTTTGCCGATATGCTTGCTGGTGGTTATTTGAAAGGTCGAAATCGTACATTTCAATTTAATGTAGGTGTCGGTGCCGATTTAAAAAGCATTCTTCAGGGTCTAACTTTCAAAACCGCTTTCAGTATAGATTATACAGATTATTATTCGGAAGTATGGAGTGAGCAATATGCTGTATACGAACCTACTTGGTCTAATATTAATGGTCAGGATCTGATTACCGGATTAACCAAGTATAATATTGATAAACCTTCTACAAATGAAGTGATAGCAACTACTTACTATACACAAACCATGTCATTCAGAGCCCAGTTTGATTATAAACGGACCTTTGACAGAGTTCATAATGTAAACGGCTCACTAATAGGATGGGGATATCAGCAACAAAACTCCAGAAGTAATGACGTTAATGAAGGGGGTAGCGAGGCTAGTAGTGATTATCACCGTGTAAGCAATGTAAATCTAGGAATCCAGGCAGGATATAATTATATGCAAAAATATTATCTTGATTTTACTGGTGCCGTGGTACATTCCGCTATGTTGCCATCTGAAAATCGTACTGCATTTTCTCCTACATTTACGATAGGCTGGCGTTTGAGCGAGGAAGACTTCTTTAAGGATAGAGTTTCATTTATAGACGATCTGAAATTGACCGCGTCCTATGGAAAACTACATCAGGATATTGGTATATCAGACTACTATCTATATAAATCGTATTACAGATATGGTGCAGAAGGTGTGTGGTATCAATGGCGTGATGCCGGACAAGGCGGATGGCAGTATGTAATTGCACGAGGGAGCAATCCTCACTTAGATTTTATCACGAGAGAGGATTTGCGTATTGGTCTCAATACATCAATGCTAAATGGATTGGTCTCTTTAGATGCTAATTATTTTACACAAAACACTAAAGGTATATTGACTCAGGCTCAAGAAAGCCTCTATCCTTCATATTATAGTAACTTCTTAACTTATATTAATTATAATAATGACAAGCGTACGGGGATGGACTTCTCGTTAAACTTAAACAAAAAAATAGGAGAAGTGGATGTCGCTCTTGGCTTTACTGGAATGTATCTTTCAACCGAGGCTACTCGTAGGGCTGAAGCTTATAAGGATGATTATCAAAATCGTACAGGTAGAGCTATTGATTCATATTGGGGATATATCAGTGAAGGTTTTTTCCAAGATCAAGCTGATATTGACAATCATGCTCTACAGACATTCGGAACTGTACAGCCGGGCGACATTAAATATAAGGATGTGAATAATGACGGTATAATTGACTCGAAAGACCAAGTAGATTTAGGACATAACGGATGGGCTGCATCGCCATTTACTTACGGACTGAATCTCACACTGAAATGGAGAGGGTTTACCTTCTTTGCTATGGGTTCAGGACAGTCAGGAGCTATCGGATTTAAGGATAATTCTTACTATTGGGTAAGAGGTAGTAGCAAATACTCTGACATCGTTTTGGGACGCTGGACAGAAGAAACTAAAAATACAGCGACATATCCTCGATTAACAACAACAGATAATAGTAACAACTTCAGGAATTCTACTTTCTGGATGTATAAAGCAAACCGTTTCGACCTGAAAAGAATACAGGTTACATACGATTTTCCAAAATCTGCTTTAGGCGATTTTTTTGTTAACGGCTTAAGTGTATATGCTAATGCTGATGATCTGTTGATAATATCTAAAGAACGTAAACATATGGAAACGAATGTCGGAACCCCTCCTCAATGCCGTTTTTTTAATATCGGTTTCAAGGCTTCTTTCTAATTTATTTAATACTGGATGAATATGAAAAAAAATATATTCCTTATTTTAATGATTACTTTGATGTTTTCAAGCTGTGATGATTTATTCTCCCCGGCTAATGACAATTTCAAAGAACCATCAGATATGTATACCGAACCCGATTTTGCACAAAGTTTCCTACTGAATGCTTACTCAAGGATTCCGGGATATTATGATAATACCGATTATGCTACTGATGATGCAGTAACCAATCAGAAGAGTAATGGGTATCTCAAGGCCGCTACCGGTTCCTGGACTGCAGAAAACAATCCTTTCAATCGTTGGAATGATAGTTATTATGCAATTCTTAATATTAATATGTTCCTCAATTATGTTGACGGAGTTTCATTTGTGAACAGTAGCGAAGAGGTTAATGTTTTGATGCGTATGCGTATGAAAGGAGAAGCATATGGAATCCGTGCCTATCATATGTATTTGTTGCTTCGTAACCATGCAGGATATGCAACGGATGGACAATTGTTGGGTGTACCTCTTGTTACCGAGTTCTTACCATCAGACTCCGATTTCAATATGCCTCGTGCAACATTTGAAGATTGTATGAAGCAAATATATGACGATCTGAATAAAGCCCAAGAACTTTTACCTATGGAATACAATAATATGACATCGCCAGATCAGATCCCTGAAAAATACAGGACTATAACAACCGATGAGGGGCTATATAATCGTGCGATGGGGGTGAATGCTCGTCAATTATGCAATGGGTTGATTGTTAAAGCTATTAGGTCTAAGGTATCTCTTCTCGCAGCTAGTCCAGCTTTTCAGGATGCTTCCAATACAACTACATGGGCAAATGCGGCTGATTATGCTGCGGAAGTTATTAACTATGCAGGAGGTAAACCTGCGACTAACGGGCATACTTATTATGCAAATGCAAGTGAGATTGATGGTTTGAGTGAAGGCTCTAACCCTCCGGAAATTATTTGGCGTAATAACTTGTCAACAAATAATTCTTCTCAGGAAGAACAAAATTTTCCACCAACACTATTCGGAAATGGATATATGAACCCTACTCAAAATTTGGTAGATGCTTTCCCTATGGCGAATGGTTATCCTATTAATTATGCTGACCCTTCAAAAAGCGGATATGATGCTTCTAATCCCTACTCAGGAAGAGATCCGCGTCTCGATTTGTATATAATTTACAATGGAAGTAAAGCAGGGGTTAACAATAGTATAATACTGACAGGTAGTACTTCAGGTACAAATGATGGAATAAATGTGCAAGAGACATCAACTCGAACTGGTTATTATATGAAGAAACGTTTACGTATGGATGTAAACCGTACACCATCATCTATATCAGGTAAAACTCATTATGATCCGCGAATCCGTTATACAGAAATATTTCTGAATTATGCCGAAGCTGCTAACGAAGCTTGGGGCCCTGTAGGAAAAGGTAGCCATGACTATTCTGCTTATGACATAATCAAAGCTATTCGTACAAGAGCTGGAGTTGGAACAAGTAATTCTGATCCATATTTGGAAGAATGTAAAGCAGACAAGAACAAAATGCGTGAACTAATCCGTAACGAGCGTCGCCTAGAACTTTGCTTCGAAAATTTCCGTTTTTGGGACATACGCCGTTGGGGAATAAGCCTTACAGAAACTGCTCGTGGAGTAGATGTGAATAACAACGTATATACCCCTTTGAATGTAGAAGAACGTGCATACAAAGATTATATGTATTACGGTCCTATTCCTTATTCAGAAACCTTGAAGTATAACAAGATTATCCAAAATGAGGGTTGGTAAGAATGTGTCGTAACAAATTAAATGAAAATAGATATGAAAATAAATAGAATATATATATGGCTGACGCTTATCGGTACTTTGTTTGTATCGTGCGAGAATCAAGATATTGAATTTCCCGATTATGATTACCAAACAGTTTATTTTGGCAGTCAGTATTATGTACGTACAATAGAACTAGGCGAAGATTTGTATGTAGATAATACCATTGATAATGAGCATAAAATAAAAATTAAAGCGGCAATGGGAGGGGTTTATTCGAATAAAAAAGATAGAGTAATAGATTTCATAGTAGACGAATCATTGTGCAATAATCTCTATTTTGCGGGAGGTGGTAAGATTATACCGATGCCATCATCATATTACAAGCTGGCTTCTAATCAAATTATAATTCCTTCTGGTGCAGAGTCGGGCGGAGTAGAGGTTGAGTTTACCGATGCATTTTTTGCAGACCCCAAATCTCTGGTAGCTACCTATGTAATACCATTGGTAATGACTAATGTAAATAGTGGTGATTCTATTCTTCGAGGGAAGCCTCAGGTTGTAAATCCGAATCGCTGTATAAAAGATGATTGGACTATAGCACCTAAAGACTTTGTTCTCTGTGCGGTCAAATATGTCAATCCTTGGCATGCTAATTATTTAAGAAGAGGTGTGGATCAGATTACTACTACTGGAGTAGTATCAACGAATGTTCGCCATAAAGAATATGTGGAGAATGACGAAGAGGTTAATATTACCACAGGCTCGTTAACTAAATGTACTCTGCCATTAAGCATAAAAGACAGTAATGGACATACTGTAGATTATGATTTGCTTATAACTTTTGCTGATGATGGTACGTGCAATGTGAGTGGAAATTCCGATTCGTATGAGATTTCTGGTTCAGGCAAATTTGTATCTAAAGGGGAAAAGAATAGTATTGGAGGTAAAGATTGTGATGCTCTTTACCTGGACTATAATGTAAATTTTAAGAATCTGAATACTCAATATGCAACTAAAGATACATTAGTTGTTAAAAATAGAGGTATAGTGCCCGAATACTTTACAGTAGAAACAAAATGATTAAAAACAAATAAGCATGAAATATATAACTAAATTATTTTTGATTGCGATAGCATCTTTTTTATTTGTTTCTTGCGCAGACCTTGATGAGAAGTCAGACTCTTCTGTTGAAAAGCCACAGGATGTGACAAACTTAGAGTCTCTAAATACTTATGATTTACTTGACACTTATAACATCAAGTCAAATTTTATGTTAGGAATGAGTATCGTATCAAGTGACTTTACTGCTCAAAAAACGCCCTATAGCTTAGCTATGACCAATTTTAATGAAATTACTCTGACTGATAATCTAATGAGTCATGCTGGGGTAGTATTAAATGACGGATCAATGAATTTATCCAGCGTTAAAAGTTTTGTTTTAACAGCTAAGGAGGCTGGAATTTCTCTTTTTGGCAGTTCACTGTCGTGGCATAACCAACAGAATAATACTTATCTACTCAATGCTATAGCCGATATTGTTGGTGAAATGAAGAGAGTGATATTAGTAGATTTCGAGTCGGATGCGCTAGGGACTTCTTATTCGATGACAGGCAATAGTACTGCTACCGTAGTAAACGATCCTAAAGGCATATCAGGTAATGTCTTGCTGGTAGGTAATACAACAGAAAAGGCCAATCAGTCTTTCCCTAAAATTAACATACAATTACCAGCAGGCTTGACATTGAATGATTGCCGAAAAGTAATTATCGATTTTAATGCCGATGGTAGTAGTGGCCTATATGGTCAGGGGATGCGATTGGCAATCAATAACAATAGTTTAACACATTATGGGTCTCCATCCAGTTTTGGATGTCCTAATGGCGATTGGGGTAGAAGTGCTATCCAATTGGATATTTCAGCTCTCAATTTGACTACTGCAGAAAAAGGTCTAAACGAGTTTGTTCTCACTATAGGTTCTGCAACAGGTTCTGGCTTCTATTACATAGATAATATTACCATAGAATACGAAGACGGAGCTGTTGTTAGAACACCGGAAGAAAGAGCCGAAATTATCGATAATGCTTTTGATACATGGATTTCCGGTATCATGGAGTTTTCTGCCGAGTCTGTATCCTCATGGAATTTGATGAATGAGCCGATGTCTGACAATGCTGTCTATAAGCTAAGAACAACCGAGAGTGAAGCAGATGATACTAAGCTGTATTTGGCCGATGTTTTAGGTGATAATTATGCCCGGATATTGGCTAAATATGCTCGTCAGTACTATGCTGAGTATGGTGGGGGAGAAGCCTTAAAGTTATTTGTTAATGAAACAGACTTGCTCAACCAAAGTAACAAAAAGTGTGAACGATTAATTGCAATGATCGCCCAGTGGGAAGCCGATGGCACGACTAAGATTGATGGTATCGGTGTTAAATTAGATCTGGTTTATTCTCTTGATGCGTTAGTACAAGCCGATAATAAAGCAAATGTAGTCAAGCTGTTCACTCTGTTGGGTGCAACCAATAAATATATTCGTATTTCCGGATTGGAGTTGAAAGTAGTGGATGCAAATGGAAACACAATTAATCCGGCTAATCTGACTTACGAGCAACTTCAAGCTGTTTCGGATTACTACAAACAGATCATTAGTCAATATTATGCACTTATACCTGATGGAAAACATTATGGCATCACCATATCACCTGTACAGTCTAGTACAAATGTAGGATTATGGGATACAGGATATAATCGTAAATATACTTATCCAGGTTTTGCTAGCGGACTAGCAGGGAAATAATGAAGATTGAGAATTTAGATCAGACTTAGATTGATAAATTAAAGAAGAGGCTTCCTCTCTTAGGTAGGAAGCCTCTTAAATAATCTTTAAAACAAATCGAACAAGAACAATATATGTTTTTGAGATAAATAGATAAAGCGTTAATTAATAAATTTTTGAATAGCGGAGGCTTTATTATTATACTTGATAAAATAATAAAAAAGGTTGCAATCTAAATAAAATATAAGAAATATGTCAAACAGGGTAAGCATACTTTTTCTTTTTACTGTATTTTTTGTTTTCGAAACGATTAATGCTCAAATTATAGATATAGATGAAGCATATTCTCTACCGCAATATATACAGAATGAAAGGTCTGAAAATAGCTTCGAAATTGTAGCAAATGGTAAATCTGCTAAAATATATGTTGATCCTGATGATTGGAAAGGAGTAATAATTGCCACAAATAATCTGAGTAACGATATATACAAGGTTTCAGGAACTTCATCACTGGTTATTTCACGAACCAGCTCTGAAAAAGGATCTATTCTGATAGGAACCATAGGTAAAAGTCGGATTATTGACCAACTAATTGCAGAAAAAAAAATAGACGTATCTGGTATATGCGGTAAGTGGGAATCATTTTTGATAGCAACAGTCGATGGCAATCTTGTTGTAGCAGGAAGTGATAAAAGAGGTACCATCTTTGGCATTTATGATATATCAGAAAAAATAGGAGTATCTCCTTGGTATTGGTGGACAGATGCACCGATAAGAAAGAACTCTAAACTTTATGTTAAAGCTGGAAGATATGTACAACCCTCTCCAAAAGTAAAATACCGAGGTATATTTATTAACGACGAAGAACCTTCATTCGGAGGTTGGGCACGAAGTAATTTTGGAGGTATCAATTCCAAAATGTATGTTCATATGTTTGAATTATTGCTCCGTCTCAAAGCAAATTATCTATGGCCGGCAATGTGGGGAAAGTCATTTAATGAAGACGACCCGATGAATCCTGTTTTGGCTGATGAATACGGTATTGTAATGGGGACTTCGCACCATGAACCAATGATGCGTTCACACAAAGAATATACATCGCGAAAAGATGAAGTTGGTCCTTGGGATTATTCTACAAATAAAGAGAAATTAGATAAGTTCTTTCTTGAGGGAATTGAGAGGAATAAAGAATATGACAATCTGGTAACAATCGGAATGCGTGGTGATGGAGATGTCGCTATGAGTGAAGGAGGGGACGAAGAAAATATGAAGATATTACACCGTGTTATTGACGGTCAGAGAGAAATACTTACTAATGTTTATGGAAAGCACCCTTCCGAGATTCCACAAACATGGGCTATATTTACTGAAGTACAACGCTACTATGATGCAGGTTTCTCTGTTCCCGATGATGTACTGCTCATGTTCTGTGACAATAATTGGGGATATATTCGTCGTATTGCACCTCCTCACGAGAGAGGTAAAGCCGGAGGATGCGGTCTTTATTATCATATTGACATGAATGGTGGACCATGGAATGATCGTTGGATAAATACCACCACTATACCCAAGTTGAGAGAGCAATTTAACCTTGCATATAAAAGCGGTCTCGATGCACTTTGGGTAGTAAATGTAGGGGATCTTAAACCTAAAGAACTTCCAATTGACTTTATAATGCGTTATGCATGGAATCCTGATGCTATACCGGCAGATAAAGTGCAAGATTATACAGTCAACTGGGCTGAAAATATTTTTGGAAAAGAATATGCAGAAGATATTGCAGATATTGTTTCCAAATATGCAAAATATAACCTTTGGCGAAAACCCGAAGTTCAGGCAACGACTATCTTTAGTCATGTAAATTATCATGAAGCAGACAGAGTACTGAAGCTATGGCACGATATTGTAGCCAAAGCGGAAGCAATACAACAAAAAATACCTAAGGAAGCGCAAGACGCCTATTATCAGCTTGTACTATACCCGACTAAAGCATCCGCTGGAGTCGCTGAAATATATTTAGCAGCCGGTAAAAACAATCTCTATTCCAGACAAGGACGCACTAGCGCAAATGATTATGCAGCAAGAGCACGGGAGTTATTTAAAATCGACGAAGAACTTAGTGATTATTATAATGAAAAGATAGCCAATGGTAAATGGAAGGATATGATGCTGGACAAACATATTGGCTATGAGAAATGGTTCATGCCTAAAGAAAATAAACTACCCGATCTCATAGAAGTAAAAGCACTGGGAAATCCGACAATGGGAGTTGCAGTAGAAGGATCAGAAGAAGCATGGTCGAAAGCAATAGGGAAAGTAAAGTTGCCTGTGTTTGATTTCTTAAATGACAAATCTTATTATATCGATATATTTAACAAAGGAGTCGGGACTTTCGATTTTACGGCCAAAGCGGATAAACCTTGGATTAAATTAAGCAATAATAAAGGTAAAGTCAATAAAGACTTTCGTTTACAAGTTGAAATTGATTGGAATTTATTACCTAATGGAAAAGCAGACGGTATTATAAATGTAAAACAAGGTAAGATAACTATACCTGTCGAGGTGAGTGCAATAAAATCTTCAATGCCGGATACTAAAGAGAATTATTTTGGTGGGTTCATTGGCGAATTTACTATTCCTGCCAATAAATATAATGCTAATATATCAGGACGTGATGCAGAATGGATAACATTACCAGATTTGGGAAGAGGAGAAGCGTGTATGGGAATTTATCCGGTAACAGCACCAAGTGTAACTCCAGAGAAAGCACCTGTGTTGGAATATAAAATATATCTTCCAAAATCGAGGAAAACAACAGTTTGCCTTGGTATCTTACCCACACAAGATGTTTATCCACAAAGGGGACTGAGAATTGCTGCTGCTTTAGATGATCAGACTCCTCTGATTCTTGATGCTCGTAAAGGGCTTGTCGATACATTTGGAGAATACAATAAAGAAAACTTGGCAAAATCTACTGTATTGAAACCATTGCCTCCAGTGAACCGTGATTTAGCATTAATATCTCATAACAAACATTTCAGAAATGAAATTTTTGATAATATCCGCTGGTTGGATGTCGAGTTTGATGTTGATGAACCAGGCATCCATACGTTGAAAGTGTTTATGGTGGATCCGGAGGTCGTTCTTGAAAAGATTATCGTAAATCCCGATAACCAGTACCCTAGCTACTTTGGTGCTATACCAAAGTCGTTTTAAA
The DNA here is from genome assembly GCF_001899125.1 of Dysgonomonas sp. 37-18. Classification (NCBI taxonomy): domain Bacteria; kingdom Pseudomonadati; phylum Bacteroidota; class Bacteroidia; order Bacteroidales; family Dysgonomonadaceae; genus Dysgonomonas; species Dysgonomonas sp. 37-18. The sequence goes on from NZ_MKVC01000017.1 coordinate 42,248, forward strand.
ATAATATGACAAAAACATTTAAATAAATATAAAGTGAAGAAGATGAACTTAAAATCGAATTTATTAAAAAAGTATAGGTTAATAATATTAATAGCTTTTCTCATACTCGTATCCATATCAGGAGTATGTTCTGTTCTAGAAAATGGAAAAGCTCTATCTACAGGTGTTCCTATATTTACAAACTTCGTATATCAAGGGAATGATGAGGTTTATAATGAAAATCCATTAAAACTGGACGAATTTTATAATCCTATTCTTCAAGGGTGTTATCCTGATCCTAGTATTACTAGTAAAGGTGATGATTATTATTTAGTTTGCTCGTCTTTCTCTATGGTTCCGGGAGTACCAATTTTTCATTCCAAAGACTTAGTTAACTGGACGCAGATAGGGCATGTGCTCGATCGACCTTCGCAATTGAAGGTAGAAACAGCGGGCATAAGTATGGGAATATATGCTCCTGCTATCAGGTATAACAAATATAATGACACCTTTTACATGATTACAACCCAGTTTGCAGGTGGATTTGGTAACATAGTAGTAAAGACGAAGGATCCTCTTAAAGGATGGAGTGATCCAATCAAACTTAAATTTGATGGTATAGATCCATCTATTTTCTTTGATGATAATGGAAAGGCTTATGTTGTACATAATGACGCTCCGAATAAAGGAGACGAACTGTATAGTGGACATCGCGTGATCAAAGTATGGGAGTATGACTTGGAAAATGATCAGATAATTCCGGGGAGCGATCAGATTGTAGTCAATGGAGGAGTAGATATAAATAAAAAACCGATATGGATCGAAGCCCCTCATATTTATAAAAAAAATGGTAAATATTATCTGATGTGTGCAGAAGGGGGAACAGGAGGCTGGCATAGTGAAGTAATCTTTGTGAGTGACTCACCTAAAGGGCCTTATACGCCTGCACCAAGCAATCCTATTTTAACCCAGAGGTATTTTTCTCCAAACAGAAAGGATAAAGTGGATTGGGCAGGTCATGCAGACCTAATAGAAGGTCCGGATGGAAAATATTATGGAGTTTTCCTTGCTGTTCGTCCAAATGAGAAGAGTCGTGTAAATACGGGACGTGAGACATTTATATTACCTGTCGATTGGACTGGTATATTCCCGGTTTTTGAAAATGGACTTATACCTATGGAACCTAAATTAAAAATGCCGAAAGGAGCTCAAAACCGAACCGGAGATAACGGCTTTTTGCCGAATGGAAATTTTACATTCGCAGATAATTTCTCATCAGATAAATTAGACTATAGATGGATTGGCGTAAGAAGCTGGCGTGAAGACTTTGTTAAATTAACCAAGAAAGGACTACAAATAAATCCTTTCTCAGTAAACATTAAAGAAGTAAAACCAATATCGAGTTTGTTTTACAGGCAACAACATAAAAATTTTACAGTCACAGTTGCATTAGACTATTTGCCAAAGTCAGAAAATGATCTGGCAGGAATCACATGTTATCAGAGCGAATCATTCAATTATGTATATGGCGTTACCAAAAAAGGGAATGACTATTATTTAGTTTTGGAAAGAACGCAAAAAGGACAATCAATAATCATAGCCAGTGAAAAAATAGATGTAAAAAATCCAATTCGTTTACAGGTATCTGCCAAAGCGGACGAATACAGATTCAATTTTTCTACTGATAACAACAACTTTAAGAATTTAGGAGGAACGGTATCCGGTGATATTCTTTCTACTAATGTTGCCGGTGGATTTACGGGTGCTTTGATCGGATTATATGCAACGGCAGCAAATGATATCAGACTATAAGTCATCCTTTTTAATGAAGAACGAAAACTTATTACGATTCTAAATAAAGTGAAAATATGGAAAAGGTGAGGTTTTATATCGTAACTGTCTTAATTTTATATACTGTCAATACTTGGGCGCAAGATACTAGATTGTGGTATGACACGCCTGCCAAAATATGGGAGGAGGCTTTGCCTATAGGAAACTCAAGGCTTGGAGCAATGGTGTATGGTATTCCGGAAAAGGAAGAGTTGCAGTTGAATGAGGAAACAATTTGGGGTGGGGGACCATATAGAAATGACAATCCGGAGGCTTTAGGAGCATTACCTAAAGTACGGGAATTGATATTTGAGGGAAGAACCAGAGAGGCTGATCAACTGATCAACCAAACATTTTTCACTAAAACTCATGGAATGCCTTTTCAAACAGCAGGTAGCGTTATCCTCAATTTTCCTGGTCACCAAAACTATCAGGATTATTATCGGGAACTCGATTTAGACAGAGCTTTAGCAACTACACGTTATACCGTAAACGGAATAAAGTACACTCGTGAAGTCTTTTCATCATTTGCCGATGATGTGATCGTTATGCGGATTACAGCGGAGAAGAAAGGAGCTCTTAATTTTGAGACTGAATATACTAATCGTTCCAAGCATTCTATCTCTAAAAAAGATAACATATTGATACTGGAAGGTAAAGGATCAGATCATGAAGGTATAGAAGGAAAAATTCGTTATCATATACATACGCTGATAAAAAATCAGGATGGGAAGGTCGAAGTTACAGATAGTAAAATCTTGATATCTAATGCTACGGTAGCGACTATCTATATCTCGATGGGAACAAATTTTGTTGACTACAGATCTGTCGAGGGCGACCCCGCTAAGAAGGCTTCAGATGCTTTGGCTAAAGCTCTCAAAACGGATTATATATCCGTACTGAAAAAGCATTCTGATATTTATAGTAAACAATTCAACCGATTCAAACTCGACTTAGGTAGTGTGCCCGAAGCCGAAAAATTGCCGACTACTCAGAGGATTATAGATTTTCAGAAAAATCAAGATCCGTCACTAGTTACATTATTGGCACAGTTTGGTCGTTATTTGCTGATATGTTCGTCTCAGCCCGGAGGACAGCCAGCCAACCTGCAAGGTATCTGGTGTAATAGTATGCATCCGGCTTGGGATAGTAAGTATACCATTAATATTAACGCTGAAATGAATTACTGGCCGGCAGAAGTAACTAATCTTAGTGAAACTCACTTACCAATGATTGAGATGATAAAAGATCTGTCGGAGAGTGGTCGCCAAACGGCAAAAGTGATGTATGGTGCAAATGGATGGGTTGCACACCATAATACTGATATATGGCGTGTAACGAGTCCTATCGATTTTGCAGCGGCCGGCATGTGGCCTACAGGGGGAGCATGGTTGATTCAACATCTTTGGGAACACTACCTTTTTACGGGTGATAAGAAATATTTAGCAGAGGTTTATCCTGCCATGAAAGGTTCTGCAGACTACTTTCTTTCTTCGTTGGTAGAACATCCCCAATATGGTTGGATGGTTGTTAGTCCTTCAGTCTCGCCTGAACAAGGGCCAATGTCTGCTGGCTGTACGATGGATAATCAACTAGTCTTTGATGTATTGACCAGAACAGCGCAGGCAAATAATATTTTAGGTGAAAATGAGGCATATCGAAATCAACTATTATCTATGGTAAGCAAATTACCGCCTATGCATATAGGAAAATACTCTCAGTTGCAGGAATGGCTCGAAGATAAAGACGATCCGAAAAATGAGCATCGTCATGTTTCGCATTTGTATGGCCTGTATCCCGGTAACCAGATATCACCATATACTAATCCCGAGCTATTCGAGGCTACCCAAAACTCTTTAATATACAGAGGAGATATGGCTACAGGATGGTCTATCGGTTGGAAAGTAAATCTTTGGGCACGTCTGCTTGATGGTAATCATGCGTATAAAATAGTGAGCAATATGCTTACATTAGCAGGTAAAGGGAATGAAGATGGACGGACATACCCTAATATGTTTACTGCCCATCCTCCTTTCCAGATTGATGGGAATTTTGGGTTAACAGCAGGTATTGCAGAAATGCTCATTCAAAGTCATGATGGAGCTATTCACCTGTTACCAGCTCTTCCGGATATATGGAAAGACGGATCAGTATCAGGCATAATGGCGCGCGGAGGCTTTGAAATATCTATGAAATGGAAGAACGGTGAGGTTGCAGAAATTTCAATACTGTCGAAACTTGGTGGTAATTTGCGTATTCGTTCGCATACTCGATTATCTGGAAAAGAATTGAAAATAGCGGAAGGTAATAACTCTAATCTTTTTTTTGCTCCGGCAGATATAGCAAAGCCTATTATATCTCAAGAGGCTTCATTAAAAGGAATTTCACTAAAAGAAACATTTGAATATGATGTTCCTACCCAAGCAGGAAAGAAATATACTTTTTTCCAAAAACGTTCCTTGTAAAATGATTTTAAAATGAGAAAGAGTTATAGCTTAATTTTATTATTCTTTTTCTGTATGATAACTCATTCAGATTTAAGAGGGCAGATCGATAGTATTCGAGTTGGGAAAATAAATAGAAAACTGATAGTTTATGCTCCGCACAAAATCCCTGAAAATCGACCTTTGTTAATTTCAATGCATGGAGCCGGTCAAGATGCGAATTATCAGCAAAGCCAAGCTAAATATGAATCAATTGCAGATACAGCAAAGTTTATAGTAGTCTATCCTGTAGGGATCAATAAAAGGTGGGATATATCCGGAACAAAGGATATTGAATTCATAGACGCTATAATTGATCAGATGTATAGTCGTTATAAAATTGATCGAAGTCGAATTTATCTGTCGGGTTTTTCGATGGGAGGGATGATGACATATTATGCAGCTACTAAAATTGCAGATAAGATTGCTGCTTTTGCGCCCGTTGGAGGATATTTGATGAGAGGTCCTAATACAGCGAGTTCTCGTCCGATACCAATTATTCATGTGCATGGAACAGATGATGATGTTGTACCTTATGATGGTAGTCTAGTGTCTGTAAGGGCTTGGGCGGCAAGGAATAACTGTTCTTCGGAAGAGCAAATTACCAGTCCTTATCCGTCAGAAAAAGAAAATTCATGCGCTACAAAGAGTTACTGGGGCGCCGGAAATGAAGGAGTAGAAGTCGTACTATTAACATTGAAGGGAAAAGGACATTGGCATTCTACGGACGCTAATTGTGTCAATTCGAGTGAAGAGATATGGAATTTTGTGAAAAGATATTCTTTAGCCTCTGTAAAAAGATAATAGAGAATTTTCATCATCATTTTTTAATTTTATGATTAGTATCAATGAAAAAGATAATTTTCTTCATATTTATTGTATTTACTATTGGAGGCTGTAAAACAGCCGATAAAGTTACCAAATTTACGAATCCAGTAATGTGGGCCGATGTACCAGATATGTCAGCTACCAGAGTCAGAGACGATTTTTATTTGATAAGCACCACCATGCATTTGATGCCGGGTGCTCCTGTCATGAAATCAAAAGATTTGGTTCACTGGGAAATTGTGAGTTATGTTTTTGATAAACTGACAGATACTCCAAAGTACGATCTGAAAGAAGGTACTGTTTACGGACGAGGGCAATGGGCTTCATCGATCCGTTACCATAATGGGAAGTATTACGTTTTGTTCTCTCCTAATGATGAGCCATATAAAGCTTATATATATTCTACAAACGATCCTTCGACAAAATGGGAACTGGTTTCACGTACTCAGCACTTTCATGATGCATCTCTTTTTTTCGATGACGATGGACGGGTATACGTATTTTCGGGTACCGGTTCATTAAAAGAACTTAAGAGTGATCTTTCGGGCGTAAAAGAAGATGGTGTAAGTATGCATGTTTTTGAACGTGATGAAGAAGAAACAGGACTACTGGAAGGCAGTCAAGTGATTAAATATAACGGAAAATATTATCTGCTGATGATCTCTTGGCCTAGGGGAAAACCTCGCCGGCAAGTCTGTTATCGTGCTGATGAAATTACCGGGCCTTATGAAAAGAAAGTCATATTGGAGGACAACTTTGCAGGTTTTCCTTATGCAGGACAAGGCTGTTTGATTGATGATAAAAATGGAAATTGGTATGGTCTCATTTTTCAAGATCGGGGAGCTGTTGGTCGTGTTCCTCTTTTAATGCCATGTCGTTGGGTTGATGGATGGCCTATGCTAGGTGATGAATCAGGAAAAGTCCCTATAATAGGGGAAATTCCACTGGCAAAGCATGACACAGGCAAACGTATAGTTGAGAGTGACGATTTTAAAAGCTCGCAATTGAAGATTAATTGGCAATGGAATCATAATCCGATTGATGAAGCTTGGTCTTTAATAGAGCGTCCGGGATATTTAAGATTAAAAACTAATAGAGTTGTAGACAATCTATATGCTGCTCCTAATACGATTACACAAAGAATGGAAGGACCTCAATGTAGCGGAGTTGTATCTATCTATATAGCAAATATGAAAGATGGAGATGTTGCTGGATTTAGTGCATTTAATGGACATTCGGGTATTTTATCCATTATAAAAGATGGGAATACGAAATATTTGGCAATGTCTACAAATGTTGTAAACTTGGAAGATCGAAGCAAGTCTATCCTTGGTGTAGATATAGAAGAAAAAGAACGTATGAAATTTGATTCAGATATTATTTACCTGCGTATTGATGCTGATTTTAACCTAAATAAAGATATCGCTTCGTTTTATTACAGTTTAGACAATAAGGAATGGAAGAAAATAGGAGATGATTTTAAAATGATATTCGATTATAAGAAACTTTTTATGGGTACTAAATTTGCTATCTTCAATTATGCAACCAAGGCCAATGGAGGATATATTGATGTGGATTTCTTTGAATATAAGAAAAGTGATAATAAGGCATATTGAATATGAAACAGATTAAAATTCTTTTATTTATTGCATTTTGTTCAGTTTCTATATTATCATCCGAAGCGAAAAATCCTCCCAGATTGAAACAGAATATCAACCGAGAATGGAAATTTATTGTTGATCCTTGCTGATGAAACGACGAGTCTTACTTTACTGATTTTATAAATGAATACCTAATTATAAAACAGATAATACATCTGCTTTTATTAAAGCGCAAACCTTTGCGTATCTTTTTTGAATTGTCTATTGATGAGTTTAGGTTTTTGAAAATATATTTGTATAATAGGTTTGTTAATTCAATAAAATTTATGCGAGACTTAAATAGGCAAACATCTTTTAATCGGGTTCGTCCGGAACGTATTATTCAATTTGGCGAAGGTAATTTTCTTCGCGCTTTTGTGGATTGGATTATATGGAATATGAATGAAAAAACTGATTTCGATAGCAATGTCGTAGTAGTACAGCCGATTCCTAATGGAATGGTGGATACCCTTAATGCTCAGGATGGCTTATATCATCTTATACTGAAAGGTTTATGCAATGGCGAAGCTATACATAACACACAACTGATAGATGTTATCAGTCGTGGGATAAATCCATATATCCAATTCGAGGAATATCTTAAGTTAGCTGTCAATCCAGATATACGCTTTGTAATATCTAATACTACAGAAGCAGGCATATCATTTGACCCCGATAATAAATTTGAAGATAAACCTGCAAATAGCTATCCAGGAAAACTCGTACAATTACTGTATCACCGTTTCAAAAAATATGATGGGGCAAAAGATAAGGGCCTTATTATTTTCCCTTGCGAATTGATATTTGAAAACGGAAAAGTATTAAGACGGTGTATCGATAAATATATCAAACATTGGAATCTAGGAGAGGAATTCAACGAATGGGTAAAACAATGTTGCTATATATATAGTACACTTGTCGATCGGATTGTTCCGGGCTATCCTCGTGAAACAGCAGTTCAGATAAAAGAACAAATTGGTTATAATGATTGTCTGCTAGATGAGGGTGAAATATTTCACCTGTGGGTGATAGAAGCACCACAAAGTGTCGCAAAAGAGTTCCCTGCCGATAACGCAGGATTGAATGTTTTGTTTGTTCCTAGTGAAGAACCATATCATGAGCGTAAAGTAACATTACTAAATGGTCCTCATACTGTACTTTCTCCGGTCGGATATTTATTTGGATTAGATACTGTTCGCCAATGTGTAGAGGATGAAATTATATGTGCTTATGTTCAAAAAGTAATGTTTGAAGAATTACTTCCTACTCTTAATTTGCCAAAAGAGGAACTGATTCGGTTCTCTAACGATGTGCTCGACCGTTTTCGTAATCCTTATATAAAACATCAACTAACGAGCATTATGCTTAACTCTTTTTCTAAATTTAAAACTCGAGATCTTCCAGGGTTGAAAACATATTTTAGCCGTAAAGGTTCCTTACCAAATGGTATCCTATTAGGGCTAGCTGCAATCATCACTTACTATAAAGGGGGGAAGCGTGGGGACGATATTATTGTTATTCAAGATGACCTGAAAATTGTAGATATGCTTCAAAGACTTTGGGCAACAGGCTCAACACGTCAGGTTGCCGAGGGGGTTCTTGGTGCACAGTTTATATGGGGCGAGAATCTTAATAATGTATCGGGACTTACCGATCAAGTAACAAGTTACCTTGATGCTATACAGCAGAAAGGAATAAAAGAAGTAGTAAAGGAGATCCTTTGATGAGTAAATTTATAAAGATTAATCCTGCCGACAATGTTGTTGTTGCTATAGATACAATATCAGCAGGTCAAAAGCTATCGATAGATAATATATCGTTTACAGTACTCGAAGATGTCCCTACAGGACATAAGATAGCCTTACAGAATTTTACAATTGGAGATAATATTGTCAAGTATGGTTTTCCTATTGGTCATGCATTTAAAGATATCAAACAAGGTGCACTTGTCAATGAGAAGAATATAAGAACTAATCTTGATGGTGTTTTAGAGTATTATTATGAACCTCAGGATGTTTGTGCTGAATCTGTAAATGAGATCCTTACAATTAAAGGTTATCGTCGTAAGAATGGAACCGTTGGTATCCGCAATGAGATATGGGTTATTCCTACTGTAGGATGTGTAAACGGGATCATAAAAGAACTGGTCAATGATTTGAAAACTGAAACCGGATGCAAAGGAATAGATGCAATTGTAGCCTATCCGCATAACTACGGTTGCTCTCAGCTTGGCGACGATCATGAGAATACACGTAAGATACTTCGCAATATGGTTTTACATCCTAATGCCGGAGCTGTTCTTGTAGTAGGGTTAGGGTGCGAAAATAATCAGCCTGATGCTTTTCGCGAGATGCTTGGCGAATACGATGCGGATCGTGTCAAATTTCTTGTTACTCAGAAAGTAAATGATGAGCATGAAGAAGGTCTGAAAATTCTGCGCGAACTTTACAATTTGGCTTCAAAAGACCGTCGAGTTGATGTTCCTTTAAGTGAATTGAAAATAGGATTGAAGTGTGGTGGATCTGACGGATTTTCTGGAATAACAGCGAATCCATTATTAGGTGTATTTTCAGACTTTCTTGTTGCACAAGGAGGGACAACAGTCCTGACTGAAGTTCCTGAAATGTTCGGTGCTGAAACGATACTAATGGGACGTAGCCAGAATAAAGAGGTTTTTGAGAAGACAGTTCATCTGATAAACGATTTCAAAGAATACTTTATACAGAATAAGCAATCGGTATACGAAAACCCTTCACCTGGAAATAAGGCTGGAGGTATATCCACCTTAGAAGAAAAATCGCTCGGGTGTACACAGAAATCAGGTACGTCAATAGTAAAAGATGTTTTGATGTATGGAGACCTCCTTAGAAAGAGTGGATTAAACCTATTAAGTGCACCCGGTAACGATCTTGTTGCAAGTACAGCTCTGGCAGCATCAGGTTGTCATATAATATTGTTTACAACAGGCAGGGGAACACCTTTTGGCACATTTGTCCCAACTATGAAAATATCTACTAATAGTAATTTGTATAAACATAAACGGAATTGGATAGATTTCGATACCGGAACATTGCTCGAAGGCGAAACGATGAAAGATCTAAGTAAACGTTTTATCGAATATGTAATAAAGGTGTCCAATGGAGAGCTTGTAAATAATGAAAAAAAAGATTACAGAGAAATTGCAATATTTAAGACAGGAGTTACTCTTTAGCTAATTTCAAGATAGATGTTTTAACCTGATATGTTTTTTACAGAAGATTGCCTGATTGACAAAATGCAAGGAATAATAATCTGTTGAACTTTATTACTTCCTTTAATTTGTCTAAGGAGCAATTTGCATGCTGTTCCTCCCATTTTATACGTTTGATGAGTCATAGCCGTTAAAGGAGGATCTACGTAGTTGGAATGCATCTCGTCTGTATACCCGATTAGAGCAATGTCCTCAGGTACTCTTAGTCCCCATTCCCTAATAGCTTTCATTGCTCCAAAAGTCAAGCTGTCTGTCATACCTAGAATTGCATCAGGAGGATTAGTTAATGCCAATAATATGCGAGTCCCTTCATAACCTGTTTCATAACTTATTTTTTTACAAAATACGAGTTCTTTTTCTATTGGTATCTTATTTTCTCGTAAAGCCTGAAGATATCCATGTTTTCGTTGTTTAACTATTTCAAGGTGGTTTGCTCCTCCTATAAAAGCGACTCTCTTTGAACCCGTTTCAAAAAAATGGTTTGTAGCCCTTTGTGCAGATTCGACATTGTCAGTTATAACAGAAGAGAATTTTTCTTTGAGACAAATCCGGTCAAAAAATACTAAAGGCACATTTTGCTCAAGTAAAACATGAAAATGAGAGTAATCTGTTGTTTCCTGTGAAAGACACGCAATTATGCCCTCGACCCTGATGTTAATCAAATCTTCGAGACATTGCTTTTCCTGTTCGTATTGCTCATATGAAGATGTAATAATTGTCGAATAACCGTTTTTTCGTGCAATATCATTGATCCCACTAATAATAGACGAATAATAATGGGTGACTATATCGGGAACTATTATGCCAATTATTCTCGGTGAGTTTTTTAGCAAACTCATAGCAAAGGGATTAGGACGATAATTTCGTTTTCGGGCTAAAGCTTTCACCTTATCTGTAATTTCCTTACCCACTTCGGGACTATTTTTTAGAGCTCGAGATACTGTAGAGATTGATACTCCCAATTCCTTAGCCAAATCTTTTAAAGAAATAGGTCTTATCTTTTGCATAGTGTATATAATAATTAAAGAATAAAGATACATAAATGCAAATTAAGCGCAAAGGTTTGCGTTCGATTTTATACTTACTAAGGTTGAAGAAAATGCATGATGTTATATTTTTGAACAATAACAATTATTTAAAATAATATAGTGGAATACAGAGAAATAGGAAAGACCGGAATGAAAGTCTCCAATCTTAGCTTCGGTGCCTCATCATTGGGAGGTGTTTTTCATTCGATAAAAGAAGAAGAAGGTATAAGAGCTGTACATACAGCAATAGAAAGCGGCATTAATTTTATTGATGTTTCCCCTTATTACGGGTATCTGAAAGCTGAAACAGTGCTGGGTAAAGCATTAAAATGCATTGACCGTAATAAATACTATCTATCGACTAAAGTAGGCCGTTATGGAAAGGATGGGGTAAACCACTGGGATTATTCAGCACAGAAGGCTACCGAAAGTGTCTATGAAAGTATGGAACGTTTGAATATCGATTATATAGACTTAATCAATGTACATGATATTGAATTTGCCGACCTGGATATGGTATGTAATGAAACGCTTCCGGCTCTTGTCGAATTAAGAGAGAAAGGCATAGTAAAACATGTGGGTATAACCAATCTTACCCTACGACATTTTAAATATATAATTGATAAGGTTCCGGAAGGAACGGTAGAAAGTGTATTGTCATTCTGCCATTATTGCCTCAACGACGATGCATTGACCGATTACATAGACTACTTCGAAACAAAAAAGATCGGAGTAATTAACGCTTCTCCGTTTTCGATGGGATTGTTAACCGAGCGGGGGGCTCCCAATTGGCATCCTGCGCCAAAGCCATTGCAGGATTTGTGCAGAAAGGCTGTTAATCATTGTAAATCGAAAGGCATATCAATTGAACAATTGGCTATAAAATATTCAGTTAGTAATCCACGAATTGCAACTACATTGTTCAGCACGACCCGTCCGGAGGCTGTTATACAGAATATAGCATGGGTAAAACAAGCCCTAGATGAAGAATTGCTACATGAAGTGCAAACGATATTAGCACCTCGTTTCAGAGATACTTGGTTAAACAGTTAAATGTAATGTAAGATGAAAGCTATTACGATATTAGAAGAGAATAAACTCGCTATTGTTGAACGGGAAAAACCAATTCTTAAACAAGGGGAAGTACTAGTCAAGATAAAATATGTAGGATTCTGCGGTTCCGATCTGAATACATTTTTGGGTAAAAACCCAATGGTCAAACTACCGGTAATACCCGGTCATGAAATAGGAGCTATTGTAGAAGCCATAGCAGAAGGCGTACCGGAGAATATACAACGGGGTATGGCGTGCACAGTAAACCCTTATACCAATTGTGGATGTTGTTCCTCTTGCCGTAACGGACGGCCTAATGCTTGCCAGTTTAACCAGACATTGGGTGTTCAGCGTGACGGCGCTATGTGCGAATATATTGCTGTACCTTGGCAAAAAGTGATCGTTGATAAAGATATCACCTATAAAAATTTTGCCTTGGTAGAACCGATGAGCGTTGGTTTCCATGCCGTTTCGCGTGCACAGGTAACCGATCTGGATATTGTATTGGTTATAGGCTGTGGAATGATTGGTATTGGCGCTATTGTCCGCGCAGCAATACGTGGAGCCAGAGTCGTCGCAATGGATATGGATGATAATAAATTGAGTCTGGCAAAACAATTGGGGGCAGTTTACACTATCAATTCCAAAACAGAAGATGTACATAATCGCTTACAGGAAATAACAAATAATACCGGTCCCGATGTTGTGATTGAAGCCGTAGGTGTTCCTATTACTTATCAGACAGCAATAAACGAGGTTGCATTTACCGGACGAGTAGTTTGCATAGGTTATGCTAAAACAGAAATAGCCTTCGAAACTAAATATTTTGTTCAAAAGGAAATAGACATCAGAGGGTCACGGAATGCTATGCCTGAAGATTTCCGGGCTGTAATGGAATATATGAAACGTGGAATCTGCCCTGTCGATGAACTGATTAGTGGTATATATCGACCCGAACAAGCACAGCAGGCTCTGGAATATTGGGCAGAAGATCCGGGTAAAGTGTTCAGAGTACTCATTGAGTTCTAAAAAATTATACATGTATGGAATACAAGATAATCGATGCACATGCCCACCTTTGGCTTAAGCAAGATACGGAAATAAACGGACAGAAAATAAAAACACTCGATAATGGGAAGTCCATATTTATGGGAGAAGTGCGTCAGATGCTTCCTCCCTTTATCACTGATGGAAGAAACACAGCAGAGGTATTTCTTTCTAATATGGATTATGCACAAGTGTCCGCAGCTGTTATTACTCAGGAATATATAGATGGGCTACAAAATACTTATTTATGGGAAGTACAGAAAAAATACCCGAACCGTTTTCTTTGTTGTGGCATGTTTGATGTAAGACAGCCGAATTATTTAACACATGCAAAAGAACTAATTGATAGCGGTTTTAAAGCTTTAAAAATACCAGCACAGCGTTTTATTTCGTCCGAAGAAAGATTGTATCTTACTTCCAAACCTTTAATGGAAATATTCAAGTTGATGGAGACGAATGACATACTGTTATCCATAGACCTCGCCGATGGAGATACGCAAGTTGGAGAAATGAAAGAAATTATTTCAGAATGCCCCAATCTGAGAATCGCGATCGGACATTTTGCTATGGTAACCCGACCTAAGTGGCAGGAACAAATAAAATTAGCACAAAATAAAAATGTAATGATCGAATCAGGGGGAATCACATGGCTGTTTAATGATGAATTTTACCCATTTAAAGGAGCGGTAAAAGCCATAAAGAAAGCTGCAGATCTGGTGGGGATGGATAAATTAATGTGGGGATCTGATTATCCCCGTACTATTACAGCTATTACATACCGAATGTCATATGATTTTATTTTAAAGTCTAAAGAAATAGAAGAGGAAAATAAAGCCCGGTTTCTTGGATTTAATGCAGAAAAGTTTTACCGATTTAAGAACTTGATTGACCTTCCTTATATTAAAAATATGTCAGAATAGATAATAACTTATATACCATGAAAACAAATAACAAAAACAAATATACCATAACTCTAGCTCTTATATTCAGCTTGTTTTTTATATGGGCTATAAGCAGTAACCTATTGCCTACAATGATAAGGCAGCTGATGAAAACCTTTGAGCTTTCTGCTTTCGAAGCATCCCTGACGGAGGCTTCTTATTGGATGGCTTATTTTATATTCCCTATACCAATAGCAATGTTTATGAAACGCTTTACTTACAAAGCCGGAATTATTGTTGGACTGTTGATTGCTGCTACAGGAGGATTATTGTTTTTTCCTGCAGCATCTATACAACAATACTGGGCTTATCTGGCTATCTTCTTTATTATTGCAACAGGTATGTGTTTTCTCGAAACAGCAGCTAATCCTTACGTAACTGTTTTAGGAAGTGCCGAAACAGCTCCTCACAGGCTCAATCTTGCCCAGTCATTTAATGGGTTGGGAGCATTCATTGCAGCAATGTTCCTTAGTAAACTGGTATTGAGCGGCAATGACTATAGTAGAGAAACTATCCCTACCGATTATCCTGGTGGATGGGAAGGTTTTGTACAACTCGAAACAGATGCGATGAAGCTACCATACTTAATTCTCGCAGGTATCTTAATTGTGATTGCGATTATCTTTATATTTTCTCATTTACCAAAAATTAAAGAGGGTGACCATGATGAGGGAGATATTAAAGGCGAAAAGCTGATTGATTTTGATGTGCTGAAGCGTTCTCACTTGCGCTGGGGTGTTATAGCCCAATTCTTTTACAATGGTGGACAGACTGCCCTGAATGCTATGTTCCTGATTTATTGTTGCAAATATGTAGGACTTTCGGAAAGTACAGCTACTACATATTTCGGTTTCTATATGCTGGCATTTTTGTTGGGACGCTGGATCGGAACAATGTTGATGGTAAAATTCAAGCCTCAGAGTATGTTGGTTATATATGCTCTTGTTAATATTATGTTATGTGCTGTAATTATGATGTTTGGAGGTATGACAGGTATATATGCGATGCTTGGGGTATCATTCTTTATGTCGATCATGTACCCTACTCAATTTTCTCTTGCTCTGGAGGGATTAGGGAGTAAAACAAAGAGTGGTTCGGCTTTCCTTGTTATGGCTATTGTCGGCAATGTTGTGCTACCTCCATTAACAGGACATTTAATGGACTTGAATGAACGCTTGTACCACATAGCTTATGTAATTCCTCTTGTATGCTTTATTGTATGTGCCTATTATGGCTGGAAGGGGTATAAGATTATAAATTGAAGAGATAAATAATAGTTTTTTAATACTAGATGATTTAAATTAAGCAAGATGGAAAAAAAGGAATTTGGTTATACTTCAAAAAGATATGATTTTCCTACTAAACGTTATTATCAGACTTTAGATCTAAAAAATGATGCCAATCTGATAGAAATGTATAAGCAGCGTCATCAAAAGGGATTCTATTGGGACGAAGTTGGAGCAGGTATCCGTGAAATAGGAGTTCTTGAGATGGAAATATTTATATACAATCAACATCTGGTTATGGTTGTGGAAACTGCCTTAGACTTCGATTGGGAAAAATCTTTTGAGAAATTATCAGAAATGCCGATACAAATCAAGTGGGAGGAATATATGGCTATGTTTCAAGATGCGGATTCGAAAGCGTCATCATCTGAAAAATGGCAAAGAATGGAGCGGATTTTTCAGCTGCCTTAGTTTCCCCGTTACTACGTTGAAAAATACAAAAAATAATAGAAAGTAATAACTAAATATATAATACCGAATGAAAAAAAATATTCAAAGATTAGCTTACATTTGGCTTGGTATCTTACTGATGTCTTGTTCGTCGACAAAGCATGAAACGTTGTTGGAAGGGAGATATGGCCCCACTTGGCAGTCACTTTCTCAATATAAGCAGGCTCCGGATTGGTTTCGTGATGCAAAATTTGGAATTTGGGCACATTGGGGACCTCAATGCCAACCGGAACAGGGTGATTGGTATGCCAGAGATATGTATATGGAAGGAACTCATAAATATAAATGGCATGTTGAAAACTATGGACATCCTTCAGAATTTGGATTCAAAGATGTAATCAATTTATGGAAAGCCGATAAATGGAATCCTGACCAACTGATGGATTTATATTATCGGGCAGGAGCGCGTTATTTCTTTACACTCGGAAACCATCATGATAACTTTGATCTCTGGGACAGTAAATACCAGAAATGGAACTCAGTCAACTTAGGCCCACGCAAAGATATTGTCGGTGCATGGGAAAAAGCAGCCAGAAAGCATAATCTGTACTTTGGAATCAGTATCCATTCTGCTCATGCGTGGACATGGTATGAAACGGCGCAAAGAGCCGATAAAGAAGGTACCAAAGTCGGTATACCGTATGATGGGAAATTAACAAAAAAAGATGGAAAAGGAAAATGGTGGGAAGGTTACGATCCTCAGAAGTTATATGTACAAAACCATGCATTGAGTAAAGAAAGTGAAGATAACTGGAAAATCCACAGTCAATGGGCGTGGGGGAATGGAGCATCAGTTCCTTCAGATGAATATTGCCAGAACTTCCTTGACAGAAATATTGATGTTATAAACAAGTACAACCCCGATCTGATTTACTATGACGACACAAGCTTGCCACTATGGCCAATAAGTGATGTTGGACTGAAGATTTTATCGCACTTCTATAACAAAAGCTTAAAATATAATAATGGGAAAAATGAAGCCGTTGCATTTGCTAAAATATTGACCGATGAACAAAAAAACGCTTTGGTTTGGGATGTGGAGAAAGGTATTCCGGATAAGATTCAAGAAAAACCATGGCAAACATGTACCTGCCTCGGAGTTTGGCATTATGATCGATCTATTTATGAAAACGATCATTATAAATCGGCCAAGACGGTGATACATATGCTAATTGATATTATAAGTAAAAACGGGAACTTATTGTTAAGTATTCCCCAGAGAGGAGATGGCACAATAGATGATAAAGAGTTGAAAATACTGGAAGATATTGCAGCCTGGATGGCTGTAAATAGTGACGGCGTATATGGGACTCGCCCGTGGAAGGTATTTGGAGAAGGGCCAGTGGCCGAGGCACCTAACCCTATACAAGCTCAGGGATTTAATGAAGGCAAACACCAACCTTACACATCAGAAGATATCCGTTTTGTGACTAAAGGAGATGTTCTGTATGCGCATGTACTGGCATGGCCTGAGAATGGCAAAGTTGTAATAAAGTCTCTGTCTGATGGGAATAGTTTGTACCCTAAAACGATTCATAATATAGAAATGGTGGGTAATGATGCGAAAATAAAATATTCCAGAACAAAAGAAGGCTTGGTTGTTGAATTGCCTGAAAATTCAGATAAAAAAGCCATATCTATCTTATTGAAAATTATTTAAGAAAGGTATTTTCCGTTCTAAGAAAGTTGACTATAAAGTTATTCGTAAACTAACAGAAGATATATAAAATAAAAATATTTACAGATATTCTTCTAAAACAAAATAGGTATATAAACCTTATTGCCCTTGTGTTAATAACGATTATACAGACTCAGTTAAGGAAGAGAATATAGGAAGCCTTTTTATGTGACAAAACATGCTTGATAATCAATGTATACTGAATAGGTATGTGGGTTTTGATTATGGAACAGGAGAGCCTTATTCCGCTGATTCTGGTTGTGCAACTTCGAATCGTAAAGATGGAGTTGTATATATATGGAAATAAGTTGATGGAATTTAGTACATACTAAATATCTCTATGTTAAAATTACAATCAAAAATAGACGAAGATGCAACAGTTTTAAGTTTAAGATTGATGATATTGATGACATACAGTTGTCACTAAATATATTTATTTTTGCTCTTAATTGTTATTTGAATGATTGTATACGAATAAATAAAATTAAATGAGAAAATTATTTCTGTCCTCTTCTTTCAAAGATGTAGCATCTTTATTGATAGATTTTGCAAAAGAAGACATAAAAGGGAAAACCGTAACTTTCATCCCAACTGCGAGTATTAATGAAAAGGTAAAGTTTTATGTTGGATCAGCACGTAAAGCATTCGAAAAAATGGGTTTGGTAGTAGACGAGTTAGAGTTAACAAAAGCTACTATTAAGGATATACTGAACAAGTTGAAAAAAAATGATTATATCTACGTTTCGGGAGGAAATACATTCTTTTTACTTCAAGAGTTAAAAAGAACAGGAGCAGATAAGATAATTATGGATGAAATTAATTCGGGAAAATTGTATATTGGCGAATCCGCAGGAGCAATGATTGTGTCTCCAAATATTGAATATGTTAAGGATATGGATGATTGTAAGATGGCATCAGGTCTAAATACATTCGAAGCATTAAATGTAATTAATTTTTATCCGGTGCCTCACCATACAAACTTCCCGTTTGCTAAAGCTGTGGAGAAAATAATAGCTAAATATGAATCAAAAATAAATTTATATCCGATTAATAACTCTCAAGTTATTTTAGTAGAAAAAGATAATATTTGGGTTGTTGGTAAATGATTTATATTCATTTATTGGGGCTGTTTTTACCCTGTGCTTATATGAAAAAATAATAGGAAATACCGAAAGTATTTCCTATTATTTACTAAAATTGTCAGATGTAGGTTGGGGCTGATTTATTTAGCAGTAGCTTCTACGTATTCCTTACCTTCGTCATCCAAGATAACAACTTTAATGCTTTCTTCTGATTTTGAAGACAGGGTTACTTTAGTAAGTTTCTTATCTGCATTGTAGGCAAGAGCTGTAACATTATAAGATTCAGTGTATCCTTGTATCGCAGCTTGTACTTTCTCATTCAAGTCTTCAAACTTCACGTCTACATATCCATCATCGTTTGTTTGATTGATAGCAACAACTGCATTATTTTCACTAGAGAAACTTTGTACATTTGCAAAAGTTGATGTTCCAAAAACTATCGCAATGGCTAACATCATAAATTTCATTGTTTTCATGTCTTCTAATTTTTAAATTACTATTAATTTAGGTATAAATGTGTAATCTTCACTTACACTATATAGTTTGCAATAGCTATGCCAAAAGAAATAGAAATATCTTTTGTTTGTGTAATGTGTTTATTATTAGGTGTATATTGTAATTTTATTTTAATAAAGAAGAATAATCTAACTGTAGAATTGTGGAAAATTTCTACAATCTAAGTTGTGGAAAACTAAATAGAATCATTAATTGTTCGTTTTATATATAGAAAAGACTAAGTAATGGTAGAAACTCCCGAGAAAAATATAAGATTCAAAGCTGTGCTGATATATTTAATCGTAGCTCTTATTTGTTGCGGAATGCTCATTTATATATATAAACTTAGAGACGATATCGATGATCAAAAAAGAAGTGTTTTACAGTATTATAAGGAGTTGTCACTTGTAAACAAGCTGATTGATTCTGTAAACGCATCACAATTGGAAGTAAACCTTTATGTATCTTCGAAACAAGTAAAGCATTATAAACTCTTTAATGAAAGATTAAATATTGTTGAATGTTTAATGGATTCTCTAAGTCATATAAATCCACTACACAATGAGAAACTACAGCAGATCAATAATCTTTTGGTAAAGAAAGGAGTAATTGTATCAAATTTGAATAAGCAGTTTAGCAATAAAAATCCAATCGAGTCAATAAATGAAGTATTAAAAGAAATTGATCCTGTTATCAGAAAAGATACTGTTTTAGTTACTGCTACCATACAAGATACTATAATCTATTCGGGCTCTAAAAAAGGTTTTTGGAAAAAACTGGGTGAATTATTTTCATCATCAAAAGGATCAGATACTGTAACTTCTATTACTACAGCCAAATTGGATACATTGACCATGCCCAAGAATGATACACTCCATATAGTATCAGAAGTCACAGAAATAGCCGAACAAGCTAAAGACGATTATGTAAAACGAATTATATCAATCGAAAGCAATTTAAGTAATCTAATTGTAGCAGACCAAGAAATTTCTTCTGAGATTACAACATTGCTTATTGGTTTGTATAACCAGACCGTGCAGACAAGACTTGATGAAATTCAGAAAAGCGAACAACTTATACGAGATAATAATACTTACTCTATTATAAGCAGTATTGTTTCTCTTATCCTGATTTTTATATTCATATTGCTTATAATAAGTGATGTAAATAAAAGTTATAGGTTGCGAAAGAATCTAGAGCAGGCAAACCGAAGAATAAAGCAAATTATGGATAGCCGTCATAAGTTATTACTGTCTATTTCTCACGATATCAAAACGCCTCTTAATTCTATACTCGGAACCTTAGAATTAAAAGAAATAAAGAATGATTTCCTTTCTGATGAGATTCGTACAATGAAGGATTCGGGACAATATATTCTTGCACTTTTAGGTAATTTATTAGAATTTTCGAGTATTGAGCAAGGTACCTCGAACATATCGAATCGTATATTTAATTTGCGTGACCTGTGTCAGCAGACAGTCGAAATGTTTATTCCTTTAGCCAATAAGAAGACGTTAAAATTGTCTTATTCATTTGAATTCGATGAGAATTTGATATTGTCATCTGATTCTTTAAAAATCAAGCAGATACTAATAAATATCTTATCTAATTCGATTAAGTATACATCTGAAGGTTCCGTTCAATTTGATGTGAAATATTCTAATTCCATATTATATTGCATTATAGAAGATACGGGCGTAGGTATTCCTGAAAATCAGATAAAAGATATATTTCTACCATTTAGCCGGATAGATCAAAATTCTCATTTATCCGAAGGTTCAGGCTTTGGTCTGTACGTAGTTAAGGGGTTAGTCGATTTAGTAAAAGGAAGTATAAAAGTTTCTTCTCAGGAAGGGAAAGGCACGAGAACTGAAATATCTATTCCTGTAAGCGAGGTCTTTGTAAAGGATAGTTTCATTCCTAAGAGAATATTAGTGGTAGACGACGATATGTCTTATCTGATTATTATTCGTAATATGTTGTTAAGCCTAGGTCATATACCATCTACTTGTAATAATATAGATGAATTTGACGCGATAGTAGCTGTGATTGGTCAATATGATGAGATCTTGACAGATATGGAAATGGAGACTTTTAGCGGTATTGATGTCTTAAATAGGATAAAATACAGTGGAATAAATGTACCGGTTACAATAGTCACAGCCCGAGAAGATGTCGATTATGATGACTTTATAAGAATGGGCTTTAAAGCCTATATTAAAAAGCCTGTGTCAATAAGTGATCTAAAATTATTATTTGGAGGACAAATAAAAGATGAAAGTGTGATAGGTTTTAGTTCGCTTAATAAAATTCTGGAAGAAGATACCGAAGCTTTACATGAGGTTCTGGCATCTTTTGTTCAATCAACATTCGAAAACGTGAGTCGGCTTAAACAGGCTCTCCTTGAGAGTGATTTTAATACGGCTCAACTTATTGGTCATAAAATGCAGCCAATGTTTATACAAATTGGGGCTGTTGATAAATTAGATATATTGAAGAAACTAGATGCACATCGTTTAGATGCTACTGTAATGTATCCCGATTGGGAGAGTGACGTCCTCGAACTTATCGAATATGCCGAGCAAATAATAAACGATGTTCAGAATTATTTGGATTCTCATTAAATTTCCATACCATATTGATGCATTTTATTGTAAAGGGTTTTTCTATCAATATTTAGTAGGTTAGCTGCTTTCGTTTTATTTCCCTTTGTTATTTTTAAGGCTTTGATAATTTGCTCCCGTTCATCTATTGGTAATAAGATTTGCTCTGTTTGCTTCGGGATTTGGATAAACTCAGGTAAAAGGTCTGGCGTAATTTCTGTTCCTTTCGTAAACAATACTGTTCTACGTATAACATTCCTTAATTCTCGAAGATTTCCGGGCCAGTGGTATTCTTTTAGTATCGACATACATTCTTCCGAAAATCGCTCCACTTTTCGCTCCAATTCTTTATTGGCATCAGTTAAGAAACTATTTGCAAAAAGAACAATATCATCTTTTCGCTCGCGCAAGGGTGGAACTATGAGTGTAAATTCATTTAATCTATGGTACAAATCTTCTCGGAAACGTCCTTCTGTGATAGCTGTTTCCACATTTTCATTCGTTGCAACTATCATTCTTACATCTACTTTTATGTCTGTGGCAGAACCCACCGGGCGTATTTTTCGCTCCTGTATGGCTCTTAATAATTGAACCTGAACCTCATATGACAAGTTTCCGACTTCATCGAGAAAAACTGTTCCTCCTTCTGCTTGCTCAAATACACCTTTCTTATCTGCAATAGCAGAGGTAAATGATCCTTTAAGATGTCCAAATAGTTCACTTGGGGCTAATTCTTTTGATAAGCTACCACAATCCACAGCTATAAACTGAGCTTGTTTTCTTTGACTGTAATCATGTATCATTTTAGCCGTATATTCTTTTCCGGTGCCGCTTTCTCCTCTTATAAGTACAGACAAATGTGTCGGTGCTACGAGTTGTATATGCTCATACATCTGTTTGGATAAATCACTGGTACCATAAACGATACGTGTAGTAGAAAGTGTTTCTTTTGATGTTTGAATAGGAGTATGATTTAAAGCCTCTTCTATTTTTGATTTTAGAACTTCCGGGTTTATGGGTTTTTCCATGTAATCAAAAGCTCCTAGTTTAATAGCCGAGACTGCGCTTTGCACTTCCCCATAGCTGGTCATTATGATAACAGGTGTATTTATTTTCTTTTCTCTGATCCAAGTCAGTAACATTATACCATCCCCATCAGGAAGTCTTAGATCTGTGATGATTAACGAGAAATCAACTTTTAATAAATCTTTTTTAGCTTCGTCTACAGTCGATCTAACCAAAGGATCAAATCCATTTTTATTAAACCATTTTTTTAGGACAATTCCGAATGTATTGTCATCTTCAATAATTAAAACTTTGGAAGCCATTATTCATTATCAGTTAGAGGAATATTCTCTCAAAATTATTTGTTTTTATTTTCAGACGAAAAGCTTTTATTCATAATTAACACTAATAAATAAAATGCTATTAGATCAACTTACTAATCAAAATTGTATAAAACAACATATAGCTGAAGGGGATTAATCTCCCCTCAACTATATTGTTTGATTAATAATAATCATATGTTTTTTGTAAATGAGATTGATAATGGGTAACCTAAATCAATTCCATTTAAATAGTTTCATACCTATAACGAAGCAGATAATTCCAAGAGCTGATAAAGTACAAGTAGGATAAATCACTTCCATCCATCCTGCTCCCTCATTAAAAATGCTACGTATTCCATCTGTTAGTGCCGTTAGCGGAAGTAACTTAATAGTACTGATGCTCCATTCCGGGAAATTATGGTAACTAAAGAAGATACCCGATAACAACATCATAGGCATTTGTACAGCATTAATCCATCCTGTGCCCACCTCCGTTTTAGTAGTGCGAGATGCAACTAAGATGGCGATACCTGTAAACGCAAGGTTCCCGGCCAAAAATAAGACAATCAACGCTCCGATGTTTCCTTGGATATGAATATCGAATATTAGCCATGCGAAAAACAGAAGAATCAGAGACTCAACTACATTCATGAGAATACGTACAAACATCAATGCAAACAAGAAATTAGATTTCTTCATTGGTGTCGCAACCATCCGTCTTAACAATTTCTGGGATCTTCGTTCGATAATTGTATAACTAATTCCCCACATAATAGAACTCATCAATCCGAAAGCAATTAGCCCCGGTATGAGGAAGTCAATATAACGAACACCCAGTAATGTTAATGGTTCGATATTGGTGTTTTCTGCATTCATGGTTGAATCGGGTGATTTTACCAATGCAGAAAGTTTCATATATGCTAATTGAGACTGAGTGTTGAGCGGGTCGAAATGATAGATGGCCTTTCCCAACGAGTCTGTAACAATGACATCTGCTTCACCCCTCTTTAATGAAATGATAGCAGAATCCCAGTCGCTTTGTGAGAACTTAAATACGGTATTACCCAGTTCTTTGTTACTAATTTTCCAATTTAGGACGTTCCCATCTTTACTCTGTACATTTGTTCCATAAATATGGAGGAGTGAATCTAATTCTGTTTTATTCTTTTCAACAAGAATAACGTTAAATTTTGATTCCGTTTGCTGTGTAAAAGCCAAACCCAATCCGATGGAGATGAGTACAGGAAAGATCATACCCCAAAAAAGAACTTCCGGTTCACGGATTGTTAATAAAAACTGGGTCTTGAAAAGTTGATATAGTTGATTGGTTTTGATTGATTCCTTTATTGACATAATTGAAAGTATATAAGTGTTATTTACAGTACAATATTTCCGTTCTCTCGAAGAGCTTTTCCTGTGAGGTTGATAAATAATTCGTCGAGGTTGCGGGAATTTTCGTCCAACAATTCTTCTAGTTTTCCTTCCTTTAATATTTTTCCTTCATCAATAATGATTATATGATCGCAAAGAGATTCAGCTTCTTCCATATAATGTGTTGTTAGGATAAGAGTGGTTTCACCTTTGTCTTTTAATTCTTTCAGAATATTCCACAGATCGAGTCGTGAATGTGGGTCGAGTCCGGTAGTCGGTTCGTCCAAAAAAAGAATTTGCGGAGTATTTAGTAGTGCTACTCCTAAAGCAAGCCGTTGTCGCTGTCCTCCGGAGAGTGTTCCTACCATAGATTTTCGTTTACTTTCCAGACCGGTGAGTTCGATAATTTCATTTGCTCGTTTCTCTCCAAGTCGGAAGAAACTGGCAAACAAGCATAATGTCTCAAAAACAGTCAGTTTATCCGAGAAACGAGTCTCTTGCAATGATAGACCTATTATTGCCCGGAGTTCCTTTTCATTCTTATGCCAATTTTTACCCTGCAAGAGAATCTCTCCCGAGTCCGGCTTTTTTAATCCTTCCATCATCTCAACCATTGTTGTCTTTCCGGCTCCATTAGGTCCAAGCAAAGCTACAAATTTACCGGGTTCTATTCCAAAAGAGATGCCTCTAACGGCATGTACATCCTTAAATGACTTATATACGTCTTTTACTTCTATCTGATACATTATTCTAATTTATTTACCCTACCTATTTATTATTAAGTGATAAAAGTAATAACGAATTTTATCACTACAAAGTTTTGGTATTTGGTAATCTATTTTGATTATGGCTCTAAACACATCTTTATATCCATATTAAAATTAAAGGCGTATGTTGTTCATTAGTTTGTTATTGTATGTTTCAGTAAGAATATTTTGGAGATGTTGTATTTGCGATATTCAATACCGCTTTAGAAGCCACGATGAATAATCAAATTTTTATATCTAAAGAATATTATTAGAAAAATATTAGAGCCCTACTCTTTAATTCTAATGTTTTTATAATGGATTGTTTTTCATTTGTTTATGTTGCAATATCTACCTTTGCAGTATCAAAATTAGAAAACAATATTATAAAATCAAAAATAGTTTAAATCATAATTAAAAAATTAAAGAAATGAAAAGAATTTATTTGTTTATCGTAGGCTTTATATGTTTGGTAACAATACCTAAAGCGAATGCATGTACACGTGTCGTTTATACCGGAGATAATGGAATGGTAGTAACAGGTCGTACAATGGACTGGAAAACTGAAATGCATAGTAATATATGGGTTTTCCCTAGAGGGATGGAAAGAAGTGGGGAAACCGGAAGCAATTCTTTAAAATGGACCTCTAAATATGGTAGTGTAGTAACATCTGCTTTTGAAATAGCCAGTACCGATGGTATGAATGAGAAGGGTTTAGTTGCAAATTTGTTATGGTTGAATGAGTCTGTATATCCGGCATGGGATAAGAGCAAACCGGGACTAACCATAGCTGCTTGGGTGCAATATATGCTCGACAACTTTGCTTCGGTTGATGAAGCTGTTTCTTTTGTTGGTAAAAATTCTTTTCAAGTAGTTTCTGATAAGATGCCTGATGGTTCGAGACTGGCAACATTACACCTTGCTATTTCTGATGCTACAGGCGATAGCGCTATTTTCGAATATATAGATGGAAAACTGAATATCTACCATAGCAAGGACTATAATGTAATGACCAACTCTCCAACTTATGATAAACAGTTGGCCTTGAATGACTATTGGAAGTCTATTGGTGGATTGACTTTCCTTCCGGGTACTAATCGTGCTGCCGATCGTTTTGCGAGAGCAAGCTTCTATATCGATGCACTTCCTAAAATAGGTGATGAGAAATTAGCGGTAGCAAGCGTTTTCAGTGTTATTCGTAATGCCTCTGTTCCTTATGGAATTTCTACACCTGATAGTCCTGAGATTTCTACAACACAATGGAGAACAGTATCGGATAGTAAGAATTTGACTTATTTCTTTGAATCGAGTTTGACTCCGAATACATTCTGGGTAAATCTTCAGGACATGAATTTATCAAAAGGTGCTCCTGTCCTTAAATTGTCTTTAGCAAATGGTGAAACTTACAATGGGAATACAATAAATAACTTCAAGGTTTCACAGCCGTTCAAATTTCTGGGTGTGAATGATTAAGCAATAAAGATTGAAAAGTCCATTGAAGAAATGGACTTTTCGATTTGTATTTTGCACGTAGTTTATTACACTTATTTTTGGTCTTTATCCAATAAATATACTACCCACCTTGGCTCTGTTTTATAATAATTTAGGATTCGGTGTTACATCGTTTTATTCTCGAGCCGTCTTTATCACAAAGTGCAATATTCTTATCTTCTTAAGTAAATCAGATTCGCACTTGTTCTAAAAGTATTTACGCTACCATATTCCGATATTATTTTTCGGTATATAACTGTAAAGATTTTTTCTCTTTGGAAAAAGTCATGGGTGTCTTATTCTATTTTATAACGACAATCGGACATTAAGAAGTGTAAAATATTTATTGATAGATCGTGCGTTGCTACTGTCTTATTCGTTTGCTTTTATTGAGGAGTATTTATGATAAATCAATTAATTTCTATAAATAATCTAATTATTCTTTGGAGAATCAGATAACATACAAACTATTAGAAGCTTTACACAAAGGCAACCATAAAGCATTTGAAACTATATTTCTGAAGTATTTTCCGAAAGTAAAGTATTACATAAATGGCTTTGTCAAGTCTGTTGCTGTTGCAGAAGAACTAACTCAGAATGTATTTGTCAAAGTTTGGGAGAATCATGATTCGTTTACGATAACTTCTAAAGGGATTAAAGGCTTTGATTCATATATATACACGATTGCCTATCGCCAAACGATCGATTACATCCGAGGCAAACAGATTCGCGAATCATTTTATAATGAACGAATAGTATTACCCTTAGACTTAGTAAATGCTGAGGATGAATATATAGCAAAGGAAACCATGCTGCTGGTAGAAATGGAAATAGAAAATATGCCTGAAAAGCAGAGGACTATATATAAGATGAGCAGAAATCAAGGGATACCGAACGATAAGATAGCCGAACAGCTAGAGATAAGTAAAAGAACAGTCGAAAATCAATTGAGCTTAGCAATGAAAAAAATTAGAAATGTACTATTATTTTTCTTTTAAAAATAATTATTCAAAAATCTTATTATTAGTGTATTATGTAACTAAAGAGAGAAATTTATTTTT
Source organism: Dysgonomonas sp. 37-18 (assembly GCF_001899125.1). Lineage (NCBI taxonomy): Bacteria > Pseudomonadati > Bacteroidota > Bacteroidia > Bacteroidales > Dysgonomonadaceae > Dysgonomonas > Dysgonomonas sp. 37-18. Next base: position 69,919 of record NZ_MKVC01000017.1, read on the forward strand.
TTGACCGTGCGTAGATATAGGCTAGATCGTTTTTAATACAGAACGTGAAAGTAAAGCTCAACAAAAAATAGAAAATGAATAATATACCAACTAAGCAATATCATAAGCTTATAAGCCGGTTCTTTGAGAATAGATACTCCGAGAAGTTGGAAAATAAGATCCATGCATGGCTGGTTAATCCTGAAAATTCTGAAGAAAAGCAAAAAGCTATGCATAGGCTCTGGGATTCATTAGATAATCAGGAAGATTTATCTTCTAAACAAGAATATGAAAAGATTACAAAAAAACTAGGCTTTAATAAGAAGAAAAGAATGAGCCAACATCCTTACTACTGGCTTCGTGTAGCAGTAGTGGTTTTACCTTTACTACTATTGATAGGAATATATAATTTGACGAAGGATGTTCAGAAAGATAAAGATAAACAGGTGGTTGTAGTTGATGTTCCTTATGGCAAACATGAAGAGGTGAGGCTCGCTTGCGGTTCGCAGATATGGATTAAATCGGGGAGTAAAATAAAATATAATGAAAATTCGAATGACGGCGCAAGAATTATTAATCTGGAAGGGCAAGCTTATTTATCAGTAACAAGGCAGAATGACATGCCATTTATAGTACGCACAAAATATCTAGATGTAAAGGTCCTTGGAACCCAATTTAATGTATCGGCATATCCTGATGACCAATCAACTGTTGTAACACTAAATAAGGGTTCGATTGCTATACGAACTATTGACAATAAGGAATTTAAACTAAAACCGAATCAGCAGTTTGTATTAAATAACACAACCAAAGAAGGGATCATACGTGATCTGGATATAAATGTAGTTAAAGATATTGCGGATTGGACGAATGGGAAGATTGTATTTAATAATGAAACACTAAAAGCAATTGCCTTAACGCTTAAACGAGAGTTTGATATTGATGTAGAAATTGATAAAGATGTCGATCTCAATAGAAGTTATACACTAACGATAGAACAATCGGATAACATAACTGAAATAATAGAGATATTCAGATGTCTGGATAATAGCTTATCCTATAAAATAGAAAAAAATACGGTATATATAAGTAATAATAAGACAGAATAACCAACTTAAAAATGCAACTATATAACAAAATGTATCCACTTATGTATGGATATAGGCTTTACATGCTCAAAATGATACTTTTTTTAGTTTGTTTCTATGCATTACCCGCACTATCGGCACAGGAGAGCAGCGTGACAGTTGTAGGACAAAATATTCCGGTGAGTGAAGTTCTATCTCAGATAGAATCTCAAACAAAATATTCTTTTGCCTTTGTAAACTCCAACTTTAACACAAACCGTAAGATAACAATTAGGTTGCATGACGCTGATCTGAAAACTGTTTTAGATCAGTTGTTAGCAGGTACAGACTATACTTATACTATACGTAAAAATCTTATTTTTTTATCTACGACTAAAACCTCGAAAAAAAAGGGAAACCTTGTTTACGCAAAAGATACTAAAGAAAGTCCGGCAGTATCTGTTAAGGTGGACAAAGAGTTGAATGAGGAAATAAAAATAATGCCTGTTGATCTTTCATTACCATCAGAGAGTAAGCATGTCACTTTGGAATCGATACCCTCAGCAAAAGATTCTTTGGATTTGAACAAAATGGTTGATATTCTGAATAATATGACAGATTGGAGACCAATTCAAGCGAAGACTCCTCTATGGGCAGTAAAAAGTAACTTGTTGTTTGATATGACTAGCTCGATTGCTTTTGGAACAGAAATCAAAGTCGGAGAAAGATACAGCATCGACATGTCTTTTAGTTACAATCCATGGGAGTTTAATGTAAACAAGAATATGAAACATATACTTGTACAGCCTGAAATTCGGTATTGGTTATGTGAACCTTTCAGTGGTCATTTCTTCGGATTGCATGGCGTCTATGCTCATTATAATTTGACTGGGCTTCCATTCTCGGATTATATTAAAAGCAGCCGTTTGCAGGGAGACCTATATGGTGTTGGATTTAGTTACGGATATCAATGGAGTATGTCTAAACGTTGGTCGCTCGAAGGAAATTTTGGAATGGGTTATGTGCATGCTGATTATGATCGATATGCTTGCAAGAGTTGTAAAAAGTTTTTAGGTAGTGAGAGCAAAAACTTCTTTACTCCCACTAAGGCTTCATTATCTGTGATTTATTTTATTAAGTAACAGTTTGTAACAATCAAGAGAGAATAAAAATTGGCAGACATACTTCTAAATATGTTTGACTAATAAAATATAACAAATATCTAAAGCCTTTAATGAATGGCTTAAGTAAAATCATATGAAACGAATATTAATATTTATACTATTCACAATCATTGTATTAAATGTTTCTGCAAAGGGATATACAGGACGAATCATTTTTATAAGTAACGAGGTAAAAGAAGAGAATGATAGTCTTCATATATACTTTAAAGTAAATATCCGTGCAGGTGCTGTCAGTGATTGTACTGCCATGTATTTAACACCTCAGTTAGTTTCAAATGAATCAATTATGGAGTTTCCCTATATGCTCATTTCCGGAAATAAGAAATACAATCTAATCGAAAGATGGAGGTCTTTAAATAAAGATAAATTTGAAAATATTGTTCCCTATACAACCATTATTACCAATCAGTTTACAGATACATTACTTACTTATGATTTTAAAGTTCCGTATGAGATGTGGATGGATAGTGCACATTTTGTAATCAAGCAAGAGGTAACAGGGTGTAGAAATGAAAGTCACATGTTTACTTTTTTGATGAACAATAAGGCAAAATTAAAATTTCAGACTCCTTATCAGGTAAATCCTTTCCTTTCTTATATAGAGCCAAAATATGAATCTAAAATATTTACAATACATGGAGATGCATATCTTGATTTTCAGGTAGGGAAATCTGTTATTCTTCCCCAATATAGGCATAATAAGGATGAGTTAGAGAAAATAGATACTTTGGTAAAAGGTATTATCAATGATCCTGATTTAAAAATAAAAAGCCTATTTATTGAAGGTTATGCTTCTCCTGAAGGTTCATATGCCGCTAATGATCGTTTGTCTTATGCACGGGCAATATCCTTGAAAAACTATATGAAAGATAAATTTGGTTTTTCGGAAAGCTTCTTTCGGGTAAATAATATTGCTGAAGATTGGGATAGGCTTAAACAGCTGGTACTTCAATCGAATATTACATACAAGAATGAAATAATAAATATTATAGATAATACAGATACTTCTGATGGATACGAGTTTGAACTGAGAAAACTAGCAAATGGAGTACCTTATAAACAAATATCAGACGAATTATTTCCTCAATTGAGGCGTGTTGAATATAATATAAACGTGACGGTTAAAAATTATACACTCGATCAGTCCAAAAGTTTATTTCGAAAAAAAGACTCACAACTCAATCAATTGGAACTTTATGAAATAGCTCAAAGCTATGGTGAAGGGAGTAAAGAATTTGTAGAGATATTAGCCGATACTATTCCAAAATATTATCCCGGCGATCAAACTGCAAATAATAATGCAGGTGCAGCTCTTATCTTAGTAAATGAATTGTCTCTAGCTAAAAGAAATCTATTAAATGCAGGCTCTAATCCACCCACATTAAATAACCTTGGTGTCATTTTTTTGAAAGAAGGAGATCTGGATCAGGCTGAAGACTTGTTTCGAAGGGCTTTAACAGGAGGGGTTTCAGAAGCAAATCATAATCTACAGGAGTTACAGATCAAACGAGAAGATAATCTCAAATTGGAACGATATAATAAGTAAGGATGAGAGGTGCGATTAGAGTATTGATAATCATTAGAAAAACATTAGATTTTTAGATGCTGATTCTAACTTTTTTATAATGAGATATATAAGATCGTCCTCATCTGATATGCCTAGTTTTGTACTATAAATTAAAGTGATTGATAATCTCGAATCAGAAAAACTGAAAAAGATTTATTCGATAAATAATTTATAAAGAGAGAATCCATAAATAATTAATTCAAAAACAATTTTAAAAATGAAAGTATTTTTCAACTATTTAATTGCAACTTCAGCTCTGATAGCCGGTTTCACAAGTTGCTCCAATGATGATGACCTAACAGGTAAGGGTGGAAATCCTACTCCTAATGGTAAAGCTACAACTTTTACTCTTTCGATAGCTCAGCCAAAAACTTATGCAACAGATATAAATGCTACTGCCGATGAAAATATGATCACTTCAGTTGATGTATTCATCTTTAACGATAGCGATGTCCTTGAGAAACGTGAACGTTTGAGTAGTTCAGACTTTACCTCGTCTACAGATAATGAGTACATAGCTAACAGGACAATTGCAACAACAGTTGGAGCAAAAAAAATCTATGTGGGTGTTAACTTATCAGACGAATTAGCAAGAGATGTTGCAAGCAGGGGGCTGACTGCAATATATCAAGTTTCAAGCGCAAATGATTTAATGAATCCTGCAAACGGATTTGCTATGTTCAGTAAAGTTGCATCAAATCCTACTTTTGTAGAAGAGACTGATACTAATGCTGCTACAGCAAACAAAGTATCTGCAACTGTATCTCGTTTATTAGCAAAGGTAGCTGTAGAAAAAGGCGTAGGATTGCAATATAATGTATTGGGTGGAACAGTATCTGACTTACAATTTTCACTAAGTAACATTACGAAATTATATTATGTACTCCCTAGTGCTTCAACGTTTAGTCCGACCAATACACTAGCTGATTTTTATAAAGAAAATACTTATAAAGCTGTAAATGCAAATGGTACAACTATTACTACAGCAAATGTATCGTATGCTTTGGAAAATATATCTGCTCAGAGTCTCGAAGGTTATTCTACCTACACTTCTATCCGTGCAAAATTTTTACCAACTAAAGTTGTAAAACTAAGTGTTGCCGGAAATGGTTCTAGCGGATTAGTTAGTGAAACGGCTCCGGTTAATCCCCAAACATTCTATGTTGTATCAAATGCCGGTGTTAAATATTATTTTATAGATCAAATAGATGCTGCTGCTTATGATGCTACAATAAATGGGACTACTCCAACTATGATTACCTATCAAGACGGATATTGTTTTTACAAGGCCTATTTGAATCCGGCACACAATTATAATATTTTCCGTAACAACCTTTACAAAGTAAATATTACTGCAATAAATGGTTTAGGACAAAGTGGAGATAATATCGATAATCCGGGTCATGAAATATCTAAACCAACTAACATTACAGTTGATATAGTGGTTGAGCCTTGGGCAGAAAATACTCAGAATAGTGAAATTTTATAATTCTAACATTAAAAGAAAATAGTTAATACCGGTATCGCAAAGCAATGATACTTTGCGATACGGATTAACTCAATAAAAAGATTCTCTTATTGACAAATATTTATAATGAAACACTTGAAATATATACCGCTATTATTTCTGATTCTGTTAGTTTCAATGCAATATTCTTGTATTGACCAGAAGCTGGAAGATTGTCTTCCCGAAAATAAAGATATACGTGTATATTTTGAATACACACCTCGAATCTACTCAGGTACTATTCTGGATACAAAAGAAGTAAAGGATATAAAGCTTTTTATATTTGATAAAGATGGCAACTTTATGCAAGAAAAGCATGATGCTCAACCATCATTCGGAACAAATTATTACATGACTATTTCTCTTCAGCCAGGCACATACACTTTTGTTTCATGGATAAATTTAGAAGATCCATATAAACAAAACAGCTACTCGAATTTAGATGAAAGACGAGTATATATTGAAAAAGATAAAGATGATACTGTCCGAACAAATCCTCTGGCATTATTTTATGCCTACAGAACATCGGTAGATGTAAAAGAAGAGCAAGATCAAAGTGTGAGATTATCTCTTACAAGAAATACGAATACAATAAATATTAAGACGAAAAATTTCGTACCAAGCAGCAACGATTACAAGCTGATTATAACAGCACGTAACGGTATTTATAAATTTGACAACTCATTCGCTTCCGATACGGAAGAGGTTCATTATACAAGTTCTCTACTAATTGGCGGAGATCAACAATTGTCAGGTTCTCAGAATATACTCAGATTGAGTAAAGACCGTAAAGATCCTATCCTGAAAATTCTAAGTCCTATAAACAGCCAGATTGTCTATCAGGCCAATCTGATGACTCTTATCGAAAAAGTGAATGAAGGCGGAGAGGTGATAGATATCGAAAATACACATACATATGACATTCTATTGACATTTGCTCGCCCTTATGTTCCCGGGCAATCCAATATGGATATAACGGTTACCATTAATGGATGGGTCGTAAATATGGATAATACAGAATTACAATAACTCTTAATAATATAGAAAACAGATAATCGATGAAGCAAATATTTTTTTATATACTACCATTACTTTTGGTACTAATCGGCTGTCGTGACGATTATGAAGAAGGAGATCACTTTCCCGTATCGAAAGAAGGTAAAGTACGAGTGCCATTTAGCATAAGTATGCCGGCTCAATTGCCAAGAACATACGCATTGGATGAAAACGATGAAAATGAAGTTAGATCTATTGATATATTGGCTTTTAAAGTAAATGGAAATGACGAAACCTTCGCTTATCGCGCACAAGCCGAGCAAGGATCCATAGTTGATGATGGAGTTAATAATAAGAAAAAGTTTGTTGTTACTCTCTTTAAAGATGGTACCCAGACATACCGATTTGTTGCTTTGGCTAATGCGAAAGATCAGTTGGATAACACTTTTGCCGGAGGTATTACTGTGGGGGCGTCTAAAGATGCCATAATGCAACAATTGCAACTTACAGGTATAAATAAATGGAATGTAAATAATGAAACTGCCGGATATTTACCGATTCCGATGTGGGGAGAAACGCCTAATAGTATAATAATTCAAGATAATACTACAATTACAGACTTGAAGCTACTACGTATGGTTGCCAAGATTAATGTCAAAATAGATCCATCAATAAGCGAGAATAGTTTTGCTCTATCAAGCGTGTCTTTATACAACTATTATAGCTCGGGAAGGGTTGTTCCTGATGCTGGAAATCTTGTGCCAGGTAGTAGCTCATCCGTAGAAAAGCCCACAGTAACAGGTACAACAACTAAAGGGCCTATCGACTATGAAGGCTCTGGTATAGTTATAAACAATAGTATTATTAATAACATATATACTTTCGAATCTTTAGTACCGAAGACAGCTTCTGAAGTGAATCTGAGTAAAGTAACAACTTTGGTGCTGGGAGGCAAATATAATGGTTCTACCGAGGTTAGTTATTATCGTGTTGATATCGCTAACGGGAAGACCTATTTGGATATACTACGAAACCACCTATACACAATTAATATAACCAAAGTGAAATCGGCAGGGTATGGTACTAAAGAAGATGCATTCAACTCAAGACCTATCAATATTGAGGCGGAGGTTGTTGTCTGGGATGAAGCTGCGATTGGCAATATTGAATTCGATGGGCAGTTTATGCTTGCAGTTTCTCAAGGGAAGTTTGACTTTACAAAAAGTGCTTATACTACATTTAGTGATGATAATACAGTAAGCATTAAGACTGACTACAAAAGTAATGATGGTAGTATACAAGGGTGGAAAGTAACCTCTATCATCGATGACAGCGGTAATCCTATAAACGATTGGTTAAAAACTTCAGTTAATAAAGGTGATGCTAATGTTGCTACCGATATGCAACTAATTCTGACTGAAAATAATTCGGGGGCAAATCGACTAGGATATATTACTATCAGTGCCGGAAGGCTCACTTATAAGATTGAAGTGAGACAAAGTATGGTTCCTCCACTCGAACTGAGATTGAAAAAATTGAACGGTGTAGAAATCAATGAGCTTATATTTGAGAGTCAATCGGCAGGTATAATTCCTGATAATCAACAATTTGTAGCTTCGTGGATGCCTATTGATAGGGAATGTAGTTTGACTTATTTAGGATTGGGCGGAAAGCCTTTTAGCTTTGGTTCAGGTTCTGATACTCCCGGATTGAATGGTATACTTAATACTTCTGCTGGAGGTACAGGAAAACAAACCTTTACGATTGCTCCGGCAGCTCTGACTCAGGCCGAAATAGATGCAAATCCTCTTATAGAGAAGGCATCTAAAATTGACTTTACTCTATCTAATGGAGCCGGTTTTACTACCAAAACGATCTATTTGCGCCAAATACGCTATGGGGTACAGTCTGTACTAAATCAATATTATATCTTAGATAATTCACAACAAAGTATGAGGATAAAGTCGAATAGCTTGTGGAAAATCAGAAGCGTGAGTGATCCACAATCATTATTGATTTCATTCGATATGAACCAAAATGGAGGCTACAACGTAGCAGACGGTGATCTTTTACTTTTTACCTTAAGAAAACCGGTTACAGAAGCTGATCTTTCGTCGTATATTATATTTACACTTTTTGATTCTGCAGGTAAATATGAGGATGTGCAGGTACAGATCAATCCTGTGGCTTGCGGTATAAACGGAGTAGCAGTTCCTTTGAAAATCGGTAATCGATCTTATTTGACTCATATGTATGGAACGAAATGCTGGATGGTGGAAAACTCTAAAGAAGGTACAGCAGATGCTGTGTATTTTGGGGGAGCTATTACAGGAACGACTTGGACTAATGGATCTACTTATTCGCCATCAGCTAGTAACGGACAGTATTATTATGCAGATGTACATAGAAATTCAGCATGTCCAACAGGATGGCATTTACCTGCAGCTTCAGAAGCTTCAAGTCTGATAAGCTTGGTAAATCAGGATATAACAAATACCGGAGGAACGAAAGGGGCTCAGTGGTGGGCAGGGCCGGCTGTAACGGGACTAAACTCTTCGAGTGTAAATGCTACATTAACAGGAGGCGCTTTATATACTAGTAGTCCTGCTTACACTTGGAAAAACTGGTCACAAGGAGGTTATTGGTGGATAAATGGTGGCACAGATTTATACGGAAATTCAACCAAATTAGCATCTGAGACAGGACGAAATACTCAAGCTTTCTTATCGGTACGTTGTGTAAAAGATTAAAATAAAAATCAACAAGAACCGGCAATGGAAAGTAAATTTCCATTGCTCGTTCTGAATAAAAAAAGAAACTTGATGATTAGGAATAGTTTAACAGCTTTAATCGTATCTTTTATACTTACTCTTGCTATTGTCTCGTGCGGAAAAAAGAATCAGCATTATATAGAAAAAATAATAGAAAAAATGGAGAAAGGAGGTACATCCGAAGAAACTATAGACGTAGAACTTTATACAATTGATTCTCTTAACTTTGCCACTCTCGATTCCCTCGGTCTCACAAAACAGTATATAAATGCCTGGATAAAACTGTACGTGGATAAGAGTGGAACAGAAAAGTTAGTTAGAGATTCTAAGAGACTAATAGATCGCTTGGAAAAACAATCTCCGGAAAATATAGAAATTTTCATTAAAGTTATTGCTCATAACAATGCTCTCAGAGAATATCCAGATGCTACAGCGGCTATTGTTGCTTATGCCTATGGAATAGATGTGCCGGCAGATGGATATAGTGAAATTGCAACACGTCTTCTTGTGTCCACAAGACTTCCCGGAAATAAAGCTCCTCAGATTGAAGGACTACAATCTATGACGGGGGTAAATTCGACTTTAATTTTATTTTACGATGGTAGTTGTGGTATTTGTCAACACTTATTGGATGAGCTGGCAGATAACTACAGTAAATTGATAGAAAGAGGAATCAGAGTTGTGACAATATCTGCAGATGGGAGTAATGAGGCTTTTGAACAGAATATTCGAAAATACCCATGGCCAGATAAATTATGCGATTATCAATCGTTTAGCGGTATAAACTTTAAACGTTTTGGTATAGCAGCTACTCCTGAGATGCTTGTGATAGATAAAGATGAAATGGTAGTAGATCAGTATAGAAATTTGCAAGAAACAAAATTATTGGATTAGATTATTTCTGTTTGATTACATTCCATCTGATAATATATAAATAAAAAATGAAGACAATAATAAAAATAGCTCTAATTATCTTTTCGGGGATATTCTTTGTATCCTGCGAGAAAGATGAGAACACGTCTGTCGTAACTTCTAACAAACATGTAATCCTCCTTTATTTGGGAGGTGATAACAATTTATCTTCCGAAACTTACCAGAAAATAGAGGCTATTAGGCAAGGCTGGAAAGACGGTGCTGATAAAAAGTTGTTGATATATACGGATTCAGCCGATACGACCCCATCATTAATAGAAATAGCCACAGAGAATGGGCAAAACATAAAGAAAACAATCTATAATTACAACGAGGAGAATTCTGCAAGCAAAGAAACTTTGTCTCGTGTTATAAAAGAAGTGAGAAGTCTTTATCCCTCTTCCTCATACGGTCTCATCATTTTCTCGCATGCTTCTGGCTGGTTACCTCAGGCTACATTAACAAGCCCAAGGTCTATTATTATGGATAAGAAGGATGAAATGGAACTGGTTGATTTTGCTCAGGCCATTCCTGATAATACGTTTGAATACATCATTTTTGAAGCTTGTTTTATGGCTGGTATAGAAGTCGCCTACGAATTAAAAGAAAAAACAAATTATATTTTGGCATCCTCAGCAGAGATCATATCTCCTGGCTTTACCCCAATTTATCCCAATAGTATAAATCATTTATCGGGTTCTTTAGATGGACTAAAACTGTTTGCAAAGGATGCTTTCTCTTGGTTTGATAATAAAACGGGGTATTTGCATTCGGCTACATTTTCTATTATTAGAACGTCAGAACTTGATAGGCTGGCCGGATGGCTTAAAGGTAATTGCGACTTATCTAAGCAAGTTGATATAAATACAATTCAACACTTTGACAGATATTCTTATAGTCTATTCTTTGACCTTGAAGATTATTACAGTGCATTGCTTGAAACAGATGCACAGAGAAATATGTTAAAGAGTTTGATTTCCAATTGTGTTTTATGGAAGGAGTCCACCTTATCCTTTATGAAGGATTATAACGGCTTTGATATAAGAAACCATTCGGGGTTGACGGTATATATAGGTCAAAAGCAATACTCTTATTTAAATACAGAATATAAGAATTTGAAATGGTATAAAGCTTCAGCTAATGTAGAATTAGAATGATAATGACAATTAACATTCTGGCACAAATATCATATCGAAATACAGGCGAGTCTCAAGCCTGTGTGTAGTTTTGTAAAGTTTGCGGCCATGTGGGTTGAGATAATTCGCATGGCTTTTTTACATTAAAAACGAATATTATTCAATAACAGATATCAATAAAGCTGAATTTGATTCTTTAAGAATAGATGATTAACTCGATATATTTTATTGATGGAAAAACAAAAAATATTATTTTTACTGTAATTGTTTTCAGATATATGATAGTTAAGGAAAATATATAAAAATAGAGGTATGATAAGAAAATATAGTATAATTAAATTTTTATTATGGGTTATCTATCCAATAGTCATTCTGTTAGTACTAGGGCTTCTATTTGTGACATGTATAAAAAAAGGGTCTGAACAAAATAAGAGAATGGATCAGAATGAACTCGGATTAACACCAAAAACATTCCGTATAGTGGCTATCCCTGATGCATTAACCCAAGCCAATGAAAGAGCTGATTATCTATTGTCTCATTATTGGGATAATTTCGATTTTGCCGACACCACCTATATCCATTTGCCCGAGATTACAGAACAGGCATTTGTAGATTATATTAATATATTTCCTCAATTAGAGAATGAAAAGGTCTACTCTTCGATAACGAAAATGTTAGGACAGTCTATAAGGCAAGATAAGACGAACAAAGTATACTCATATTTTCTGGATTTGTATAAAAAGTATCTATACGATGCTAATTCACCGATGCGGGATGATGAATATTATATCCCCGTTGTTGAGTGCATACTTAAAGATACGACCAATGATCTGACAACGAAAGAACGCGCAAAGTTTTCCTTAATGATGATGCAAAAGAACCGTAAAGGAAATGTTGCGACAAATTTCACCTATACTCTTCAAGCAGGGAAACAGAGAACACTACATCAGATAAAGTCTGAATATACTTTATTGATGTTTTACAACCCTGATTGTCATGCCTGCTCGGAGACAGTTACTTACCTCAAACAATCAAAAATAATCAATACTCTTCTGGCAGAAAGGCGGTTGAGTATTTTCGCATTTTATCCGGATGATGACTTGAGTATTTGGAAGAAGCATCTTTCGGATATTCCCGAAACTTGGATAAATAGTTATGACCAGAAACAAGAGGTGAAGAATAAGTTATTATATGATTTGAAGGCAATACCATCTCTTTATCTTTTAGATAAGGAAAAAAGAGTATTACTTAAAGACGCTAATGCTGCAGACATTGAACTCTTTCTAAAAACAAAGGTATCATCATCAATGATATATGATAATGATACCTCCCGATTTTGATTGAAGGTTTTTAATAAGTCCTCATTATTTCTTTAAAATACCATTGCACTTTTCCGAAGTTCTCGAGTGAGATGTATTCATTCTCATTGTGAATTGTACGCTGTTCGTACTGATTTAGTTCTAGTGGTAAAAGACGGTAGATATGATCACTTACAATCTGATATTTGTAGGCATCAGTTCCTCCTATGGTAATGTATGACGTTACTATTGCTTCAGGATATATTTGTGCGATTTTCTCTTTTATCACTTCAAATCCTCTGACGTTTATAGGTGAGATACCCGAAGGTTCGCGTTGAGATATTACTTCTATATTAACATCGTAACCGTTACATATTTTTTTAACATGCTCAATAACGTCGGCAACTGAGTCTCCGGGTAGGATTCGGAAATTTACAGTTACTACTGATTCTGATGACAATACATTCGGTGCATCACTTCCCTTCGCCATTGTAACAGCAGTTGTTGTTCGCACCAGGGCATTCGAAGCCGCAGTTTTCTCCATGGTTTTTAGCAATAATGGTTTCAGGATCCATTGGTTAGCTATTGCCATGCGAGCGAAGAAATTCATTTCATTGCCTATATTATCAAAAAAAGATGCTATCGGAGAAATTATACGTGCCGGAAATTGATTTTCATTTAGTTTTTCTATTATCTCTGCTGCATATATCAACGAACTTTTAGCTGGAGGCATGGAAGAATGCCCGCCAATGCCTTTAACCGTTAGTTGTAAAGTAAGGAAACCTTTCTCGCCAATACCTACGAGAGCCATAGGCTTTTGAATCATCTCCATAGCCGAACCCGAACTTGCGATAATACCACCTTCATCGTAAACAGCGTCGAACCTTAATCCTTTTTGCTTAAAATAGTCTGCAATTTTAAGGGCTCCTTGACGTCCACTTACTTCTTCATCGTGACCGAAAGCGAACCAAATATCTCTTTCCGGTTGAAACCCTTCTGCTATAAGATTATCAGCACCTTCCATGAGAGAAAACAGCATAACCTTCATGTCGAGTGTACCACGGCCATATATGCGTCCATTTGCTACTGCGCCCGAAAATGGAAGATAATCCCATTTGTCAGAAATAGACTGAATAGGAGGTATGGGCTTGTCGTTTATCTGGAAAATGGTATCGCTTGTATCCATTATTGCCGGATTATAGCCAATTACAGGAACCACATCATAATGAGATAGAAATAGTATAGGCTTCAGGCTACTATTTTTTCCTTTCCAATGAAACACCAATCCATATGTATTTATGGTGTCGGTTTCCATTATTCTATACACTTCAGGATATACCTGAGCTAGATATTCTTTAAACTCATCGAAAGGTTTAAAGTTTGTCTGATTATAAGATTCATTACTGATTGTAGGAATTCGTATTCCACCTGCAAAACGACGAATCGCTTTTTCAGAAGGCTTCGTGTTTACGGCTTCTTTATTACTTGAACCATTTGCCGTATTTCCAAATTTATACGTAATAGTTCTTATGATAAAAACAAGGCTAAGAATAGCAATTATGACCAATAAAAAGATGATAATTTTTTTTGCTTCCATATTTTAATTTTTAGGGTGTTGTTTTTATTTGATTATGCAATAATCGATTCTGCTTTGGCCTTCTTGATATTATACCTGTATGCTAAGCAAGCAGTAATAAAATAAACGAAGCATTGTATCCAAAGCGTTATGTATTCAGTTTTGATATCAGCTAATGAGGCTCCCATCGAGTTTACCTTTATATATGCCAAAACGCCGGAAGGAGCGGGGATAATATAGTGTACAGCTTGCCAATACCAGGGCATTAATTCGAGTGGGTAAGATATTCCTGAAAGGAAAACAAGCCCTACTGAAAAGAAAGCTACCATAAGAATAGGGCTTTCAGAATCGGTATAGAAAATAGAACATGTAAATCCAAAGAAACAAGATGCTAAGAAAAATGGGATCAAAAGCGTTATGATTTCCCCAGTATTGCCAATATCGGGTATGCTGAATATTTTCGGTAATAATCCTATCAGGAAGTATGCAAATACGGTATAAAGCATACTGTAAACAAATGTTTTGCTTAATATTACTAAAGCCATATTTCCAAATCTCAAACCGTTTTTTTCATAATAAAGAATAGACTTTTCATGGCGCTCATTTCCTGTTATCATACCTATCACCATCATTAATGTCTGAAATATGATAACAATAAGCACAGCAGGAATAAGGTAACTTCCATATCCTTCTGTATAATTAAACAAATGAGAACCAACGATGTTTACGGTTTGTGATTGTGATATTGCATAAAGTGTTGTTAAGGGAAGGAAAACTACCATGTCGGAGCGGTGACGTGCATCAAGCTCTAGCATTGCACCAACCGTAGCCTCCTGGATGGATGCAAAATTGAGAAAAGCACTCGTATTTCCCATTGCTAAAAACACTGATTGTTGCCCACGTCCCATTCTTGTCTCAAAATCCTGTGGGATATAAATAATACCTACCGTTTCTTGCTTTTTCATCAATTCCTCCGCACTGTTAATATCTGTAGAAAAGCTATGTATCGTTACCTGTGGAGAGGCTTCGAGCAACCTTGTATATTCACGGCTCAAATGTGAGTGAGACATATCTACAATGACTATAGGTGCATTACGAATAAGATTTGGCTGATACATATAGTTGTATAATAACCCGTAAATAAATATACCTCCAATGAGTACCAGCAAGATAGAATAGCTGGTAGCTATCGTTTTAAACTCTCTTATAATATATGTTGATATTATGTTCAATTGTTTTTTCATATTATTCAATGTCTTGATATTTATGACTTAATGTTGCCCTTTTCAAACGAGGTAATATTAGTAGAGCCAATAAAACATATATAAGCAAGATACCTATATGTTGCCATGAATAAGCGAATCCATAGTTGCCGTATAAAATATTCTGATTGATCTCGATAAAATGTCTTATTGGAAAAAGAAACGAAGAGTAATAAACTGGCGGAGGCATAGCAAAAACCGGGAATGTCACACCAGAAAGAGTAGCTCCTAAAGAACCAACCATTGATGCTACACTAATGATGATGCTTAAGGCTGGAAAAAGAGAAAATATAAATACACCGAAAGCCTGCGTGGCAATAATAAATAACGCAGTGATCAGATTGACGAAAAGAAAACTTGCACTCAAGGGTATATTCGATATATTGAACATCACAAAATTACCCAAAATAGCCATAATAATATACATAATCGTATAAGGTAGCAGTTTGCCTGTAACTGCAATAAAAATATTCATATCAGCTGTTTTGAGCCATTCATCAGCCGTTTTAAACTTAATTTCAGATCCTAAAACATACATTGTAACTAATATGATAATTATTTGTAACAGGACAAAAAAGAATGGATTCGTAAGATATATAGAATAGTCTAAGGATGGATTGAATAAAGGATGAGCCTCAAAACTGACAGGTAAGATAATGCTTTCGATTCTGTCTTGATCTGTTCCCGCAGCTGTTCCTGCACCTACCATAGGAGCTAAAGAGACTTCAGCCAGAACAGTTTCGAGTGCGGCTTCCATTTCTACACCTACACTCAAAAGAGCATAATGAATATAATATGGGATAGTAGCATCCCGTTTACCAAGTAGATCAGATTCAAGATTCTTGGGAATAACAACATATGCATATATCTCCTTCTTTACAGTGGCTTCTCTTGCCGCTTTCGGATCCGAATAGTGCTTTGTGATTTTAGCAGTAGGAATAGTACTCAGAGTACGGCTTATTTGTCGCGAAGTTGAAGTCAGATCCATGTCTACAATACCTATTGGTATGTTTTCCATACCTCCCGAGCCAAAGATTGTATTCATAAAGAATATACAAAATAAAGGGAGAATAATACATACTCCAAAGTATAGCCTTCGTGATGTTATTCTTGCCAGCTCTCGTTTGAGAACAAGAAAGAATGCTTTGTTTGTTTTTGCTGTTCTCATCCAAAGGCTTATTTACTCATTGTTACAAGTACCGACATTCCCGGACGAAGGTCAGCAACCTTCTCTCTTGGGCGTGCTTTTATTTCAAAAGTCCTCATATCATACGAGCCGCTCTGTTTCGTAGATTTCCATGTAGCATAACTCCCTAATGGGCTTACATAATATATTTCGAATTCGATTCCTTGCTGATTGATAGATGGAACATCTCCTTTGAATTTTCCTCCCATTCTGAAGTACGGCATGAAGTCTTCCCTTATGTTCAATACTACATAGGCATCGTCAAGTACCACGAGTGACATTATAGGTGTTCCCGGGCCTACTAATTCTCCACGCTTAGGGTAAACAACCGCAATTTGTCCCGATTCAGGCGCAATTAATTTTGTGTCTTCTAAAAGGGAGGCAATCTCCTTTACTGTGCTTTTGGCGGCATTGACTATCGACTTTGAGCTTTCTCTGTCTTGTTTTCTCGCTCCGTCCTTTGCCATTTGGTATTCTTGGTAGGCTGCTCTTTCAGCAGCTTGTGCAGCTTTATATAATGCTACTGTTTCATCAAAACGCTGCACTGTTACTACGCTATCTTTATAAAGCAGTTCGATTCGGTTGTAAGTAGTTTTTGCCAACTCGAGGTCTGACTTTGACTTTTCCCATACCTGACGTACTGTTTCTACAATTTGCTTACGGGGACCTTCCTCTATTTTTTGATTTTCAAAGATCGCTACATTACCCAATGCACTTACCTGATCATATTTTGCTGAGAATTCGGGACTGTTTATAATTACGAGTGTATCTCCTTTCATTACATTTTGCCCTTCTTCTGCATAAAATTTATCGATACGTCCCGGTATTTTTCCTGATATACGGATCTCTGTCGCCTCTATTTGTCCTTGTAGTGTTTCGGGTTTATTTCTCAAAGAAATAATTCCAACAGTAGTGATAACAACTACTAAAATAAGTACCACTACAAATGCTATTGCTATATATTTTTTATTTTTATCCATAACTGTATGATTAATATTTTTTAGTTAGTGTTTTATTTTAAAACCAAGAATGTAACTTTCGTCCTTACCCGATAAGCTGTATTTATGGAATGTTTCAGGTATTCCGCATGCTGCTAATAGATTTATCAGACCCGAATCGAACTGGTAGTAAGCCATTAGAGTTGCTATACGTACTTTTGAAAGTATTAGCTCTGCGTCAATTACTTCGGATGAAGATGTCATACCTTCGATAAATGCTCTTTGACGTGAACGTACAAGCTCCATACTCATCTCCATTGTGGTTTTAAGAGCTGACACATTCACCAAAGCTGATTGGGTTTGATTATAAAACTTATCTACAGTCAGAGTTATATCGTCTACAATCTTTTCCTTCTCAGTTTCTAAAATGACGCTCTTTATTTTTGCTTGCTTTATTCTCTTCTCACGATCCAATCCGTCGAATATATTCCATGAGAAACCAACGCCGACCATTGTTCGTGGGGCTATATTTTTAGGAATTCCGTTCGAATAGAGCGTTTGTTTTCCGAACAATTCTATATTCGGCAAATAAGCTGATTTAGCTATTTTTACTTCGTTTTTCTGAATGTATTGTTGGGTCGTCAATCCGTTAACCAAATGGTTTTTTTCTAGAATAAGATTCTTAAAATATATACTCTCCGGTAGAGATTCGTTAATGAACATGGGTGTGGTAGTGAGGATATTATCTTCTGACTCTATTTTTGTTAGTGTTTTAAAGGTATTTTTTACTATTTCCAAATCTTTCATTGCAATCTCAAGTTCTCTCTTGGTCTCATCCCTGTTTACCTGAAAGAATAGTCTTTCAGCTTTATTTATCATTCCGTTGGCTTCGAGTTTCAATGCATTCTGGTAATGATGTTCCAGTGCATTATATGTTTCTACTTTTACTTCTACTATTCTTTGTCCTAAACGCAAACCATAATAAGCTTCAACTAAAAGGATTTGTTGATCTGCACTTATTTTCTCTTTATTTATTTCAGCAATATCTACCATTAATTTGCCTATTTTCCCGGCATATATTCGTTTTCCTCCCGTGAAAACCGGCATAGTAACAATAGCATCAATACTTGTCATATTCTGTGGTAAAATAGGAACACTGAAAGAACTTTTGCCTAAATTATTAAGGATAGAGGATATAAACTGTTCACTTGGATCAATAGAGTGAATGAAATCTGTAGTCGGATTTGTGAATTGAGATAATGGTTCTTTCACTTCTATATCATTCACCATATGCGTATATGCTCCGGTTGCCATTACTTGTGGGTACCAAAAAGAATTCAGCCGCTGTTGTTCATTTTTAGCCCATTCCATTTCTTTATTTGCAATCTTCAATGTTTTATTGTCTCTGTTCATCAGTTGATATGCCTCTTCAAAGCTTATCTGCCTTTGTCTCTCTTGCGCTGATAAAGAAGCTACTGAAAGAAACAGAAAAATACAAGTGATGATGACTTGGCGTGTAAAAGTTCTTTTGGTATTATAAACTAACTTCATATTAATTGACTATTATAATTTTTAATATTAACTCTTCACATTAATCTTCGTGTTACAAAGGTATAGGGAGTCAACTGTTTATTTATCAGAAGTTTCATTACAAAAATATTAGAATTGAATTCTGGTTTCTAATGTTTTTCTAATACTTGTATAATAGGCTGAAATATGAATTTAAAAGAGTCGTTCGATCGTCTGTGTTATTACCCGAGAATATGTGTATTTAATAATCTGAGCTTGTCTATTATTATCTGTATTATAAAGTAAATATTGTATAAAGGTAAATTGGTTATTTTTCATGTAAAATATATATAGTTAGTTGATAAAGATTAGTATATTTTGTTTTATTTTACTATGTGATTTTCTCAATAAATTCTATCGCCTATGATACGAAGTGGTGGCTATCTTAAAGCACAAAATCAATTATAAAAAACTCAGGTAAATATGTTTTTATATTCGTATTTGATAAACCCTCTATATATAGGTTCTTTTGCAAATCTGGAAGCAAAAGGTTATACAAAACTTTAAATACAGATTATTGTTAATAAATTAATAACATTACGAATGAAAAAGATATTGGTAGTAGAAGATGAACTGAGGATTGCCGAACTTCTTAAAAAAGGGTTGGAAGAATTTGGCTATATTGTTACCTTGGCCTTTGATGGAGAAATGGGAAAACGCCTCGTAAATAATCATATATATGATCTAATAATTACAGATGTAATTCTACCGCATATCAATGGCTTCGAACTCTGTAAGGAGATAAGGGCAGTTCAGCCCGAAATTCCAATTATTATGCTTACGGCTTTAGGCACAACAGATGACAAACTAGATGGTTTTGATTCGGGTGCGGACGATTATATGGTAAAACCATTTGATTTGAGAGAGTTAAATGCTCGTATAAATATTCTGCTAAAAAGAAAAAATGGCGTATCGGCAACGGTTAAAACAGATCATTTAGAATATGCCGATATAAAATTAAATTTAGATAATAAAACCGTAACGAGAGGTGATCGAGAGATGAAACTTACCCCCAAGGAGTTTAACTTGTTGCAATATATGATGCTGAATCCCGAACGTGTACTCTCACGAACTGAAATCTCTGAAAAGGTATGGGATACTCATTTCAATACGGGAACTAATTTCATTGATGTTTATATAAATTACTTAAGGGTGAAGATTGATAAAGGGTTCGATTCGAAACTCATACACACTCGTCCGGGATTAGGTTTTATACTAAAAAGTGAAGAATGAAAATACGCACTAGGATAGCTCTTCGTATTACAGCTGTGATAACTGCTGTAATGTTTGTATTTGTTGCACTCAACTATATTGTATCCACTAGGGTAAGGATGCAGGAATTTTATGTAGATCTGAAAAAGGAAGGTGCTGCAAGAACAGAACTTTTTTTGAAAGCAAAAGTTATCCAGAAAGAATTAGATAAAATAGATGTTTCTATATATGATAGTAATTACAAACTTCTTTATACCGATGCAGATCGTATTTCTAACAGAACACAAGAAATAACAACTATACTAAAAGAGATATTTGATACAAAAGAAGATTATACGAAAAATGAAGGGAAATTCCAGACCATCGGATTTCTCTTTACTCATCAGAATGTAAATTATGCAGTAATTACATCTGGACATGATAACTATGGACAGATCAAAATGCAAAAATTGGTTCTTTACCTTCTTATATTAAGCTTGGTTTCTTTACTTGCGGCATGTGCCCTCGGATACTATCTCGCAAAATCTGTTTTAAAACCGGTAGGAACTATTTCGGATAGAATGAAAGATATAACGGCTAATAAACTCCATTTACGACTGGTAGGATATAATGAGAAAGATGAATTTGGAGAACTTGCAGCATCATTTAATAAAGCATTGGATATAATAGAGACATCCTTTGAATCTCAGAAAATGTTTGTAAGCAATGTATCACATGAACTTCGTACACCTTTGGCAACACTTATAGGAGAAATAGATCTATCATTATTAAAAGAACGTACGGCAGAAGAATATAGAAATACTTTAATAAACTCGCGTCAGGATACAAGTAAACTGATAAAACTGCTTAATGGTTTACTCGATTTGGCAAAAGCCAGTTACGATGAAAACAATATGTCAATGAGTCCCGTAAAGATTGATGAAGCACTCTTAGAGGCAGTAGAATTAGTTTTAAAAGGAAATCCTGAATATGATATTAAGCTTATTTTCAATCAAGGCATTATGGAGAATACAGAACTATCTATTATTGGAAATGAGTATCTTTTAAAGACAGCCTTTGTTAATCTAATGGAGAATAATTGCAAATATTCGCATAATAAAACATCTACTGTTGAAATCTCCCTTATTCACAAAAGAGTTATTTTGCGATTCTCAGATACTGGTATAGGTATTCCTGAGGATGAGATAGAACATCTGTTTACTCCGTTTTTCCGAGGAACTAACAAAAAATATGTACAGGGGAATGGTATCGGCTTAGCTCTGGTAAAAAAAGTAATAGTTCTGCATAAAGGCATAATAAATATTCATTCTGTTGTAAATAAAGGAACCACTTTTACGATTGAATTTACTCTGAACTAAGAATGTTAAAAAGCTTCATTTATGTTAATATAAAATGCAGACTGACTTTTACCTATCCCGTAATCAATTCGAAGATTAGTTTGGTCTTTAACCCTAAAACGATATCCAAGACCAACAGTAGACAAGGTTTCTTTTTTCTTGAAATCGCTTAATTTAGGAAAAACATTTCCTGCACCTGCCCATGCAACCATACCACTTCGTTTGTAAATATGCTGTCTTAATTCGATTTGTGATTCTATGAAATTTTTATCTCTGTATTGTCCTGTATAATATCCACGCATTTGGCTTGCATCTCCCGCTTGAGCCATAAGGTTCCAAGGGACATCCCCCCTGTTGAATTGCCCTCCAAGATCAAAAGCAACGGTAGTTCTCTTATTGAGTTGTTTGTAATATCTGAATGTCACCTCTGTTTTGTTAAAGCCTGAAGTGTTACTAGAAAAATTAGGATAGAATACATCTCCTATTTTTGTATAGATTCCCTTATGAGGTTCAGTAATATTATCTCTGGAATCATAGATTAAAGTCATTCCGGCACCTATAACTGTGATTTTTCTTTTCTCTCCATTCAGCACACTCATGTCATCAAAATATTTGCCCCTTATATCTCGAGCATTTGTCATCAAACCTATCGCAGTATGGTTATCTATTTTCTTGAATAAATTGACTTTTACCTGCATATCCTGTATATTATAATCAGTGTAATCTGAATTTCTTCCTGCATTATAACCAACACCCCAATATTGGGAAGGCGTATCCGAAAAAGAAATATCTGAATCTATCCAATATCTCTTTTTAGGGAAATAAATACTACTGCGTATTCCAAGAGCGTAAGCTCCCGATGAGGTTGTGTTGATATATAAAGATATATTAGACGGATCATTGTCTTTTTCACAATCGTGTAGGCGAAATAGTCCGGAGCCTATAAGCCCCATGCCGACCTTAGTTTCATTCGTATAATAAGGGCCTCCGATTACAGAATAGTTAAAAGATTTGTCTGATGGCGTTTGATCGGATTTTTGTAAATATTGAAAAACTGTATTTTCGATATAACTAATCGCCGGTTTTATAAAGCCTTTATTTTCAACTATAATTGTGTCTTTCTCGTTATTTGTTTGTGCGCTCACTGTTGTTACTACTCCTACAAGTAGAAAAAGTATTGCTTTGTATCGCATATAATTTATTAGGGATTTATTTGTTGGTTTTTTCACGATACAAAAATAGAGTCTCCAGCTTGTTTATTCTTTTTCTTTTCAATTAGAAAGTTATTAAAATTAGATATTCCATTCTAATGATTTTCTGTCTTTTATTAAAATGATATTTAAGGAGTTTTTGTTTGTATAAGGACGGACAATCCCTTTATGAGAGCTTTTCAAATGCTTTTCTACAAAAAAGAAAGCCCCGAATTTTTATATAAGATTCGGGGCTTTTCCAAAATAAGTTATGCTTGAAGAATAATTACATTTCTTTAATATCCGTAATTCTGTCCATTTGGATCCATTGGACTTACTCGGTCTAAATGTTTTTGAGGTATAGGTCTGAATCGGTGGAACGGTTTAACATTCGGTGCAGCAAAAGAATTGCGTTCTTTGAGCATTTTGACAAAGAAATCAGCTCCATTTCTTACTAAATATTCAAAACGATGCAACTCTCCTTCTGTCTCTTTACCGTTTTCGTCAAGGAAGAATACTAATCTTGCATCATCGGTCATAGCACTGATAAAGCCTGCAGTAACTTTCATTTCATCTACTGTCGATTTTTTTCTGTCAGCGTAGTTACCTCCATCATATTTCCAATAATGTGAATATTTGCTTTCACCTTCTTTCCATGCAGCGCGCTCGCGGACAATATTTAGAGCTGCAGCCGAATTTGCATAATCCCCTTTCATCGCCAAAGCTTCAGCTAACAAGATATATGTTTCTCCCAAGCGGTAGCAGAAATAATCCCTAAATCCGGCCTGATCGTTGGTTGATGCTCGACGACTATCCAAATATTTTATTAGAGTAGGGAAAGTATTTGTTATTCCGTCTCTGATACCTCTATTTCCAATCTCGGTTTTTGTAATAGATTGCATTGGTATATACCAGTAAGGTTCCATAGAACGTGCTAAAGCAAGCTTCTCAGAACGAGTTCCACTCTGGAAACGTTTATCCAGATTCTCTACAGAGAATACAATGGCTGTATCGCCTGCCACATAACGAGGAGATCCTTCAGTCTTACCTATCGATGTAGGATCAAAGGTTCCTGCGGCATTCGCGAAAGATTTCCAACTCACATCAGCCGAAGGTGTCTGGTTGGCATAATATACCCATACATGAGACTTATAAAGACGAGAGTCTATCAGTTTACCTTGTTTAGAACTTGCATAATATTGTGGTCCGTATAGTCCGTTATCAGCATACAAGAAAGGTGTTGGAGAAGTCCGTCTCCATCCGCGACCAGTAATTAAATCACGACCTATTCCCATACTGGTACCTCTACTTACACTTTCTGTACCTTTTCCATTTTCTGTAACCATAGGCATACCGTCAGCTTGTGTAGTGAACATCATATGCAGCCAGTTACCGCCATCATTAACTTTGTCAGGAGTCTGGTTATTATAAAAATGGTTGGTTGAAAACTGTATGCTAAAAAGAATTTCAGGGCCTGCATAATCACCCGGAGTAGGGCCTCCTGTCTTAGGATTAAACCTCCATAAGTCAGCATAGTCGGGACTAAGGGTATGATTACTGCCACTTCCTGCACCAGTACCAAAATTACAAACTGCACTTGCATATTTTATAGCCAAATCTAAATCGTCTGTAGTTGCTCCACGATCTTCATTCATTTTAGGGTCAGACTGACTTTGTGTATATTTCTGACAATAGCGGAACATATGCGATTTAGTTAGTAAATGCCCTGCAGCACCTTTACCCACACGACCATAATCACCTGTTACTTTACCTTGCGCATCAGCCCACGGAAGTAAATTCCATGCTTCTGTAGCATCGCTTATGATTTGTGCCCAAATTTCTTTTTGTGGCGAACGTACAAAGTTGAGCTTTGGTGCATCAACAGGCTCTAGTACCAGCGGGCAATCACCGTAGTGTATAGCCAGCACGTAGTAATAATAGGCTCTCAGGAACAATAGCTCACCTTTTCTTATATTCTTGATGTCAGCAGCCATCGTTGTATTCGACTCTATGTATTTTAACCCTAGATTAGCTCTAGCTACGCCATTGTAACAATCTGTCCAAAAGGCAGAGAATGTCTCATTCGAAGGATTCATTGCTGATGTATATAAAGCAAAATCAGTACCTCCGTCTCCCCCTATTGTGTACATATCTGTACCGATCTCCTGAAAGATTATTCCTGATGGAGTATTCGATGTTGAAAACATTCCCCTTCCGTTTTGGTAAGCTGATACAACCAACGCATTAAGTCCTTCGTTGGAATTATAGTAGGTATAATTCGTGTTATATCCTTTTTCTTCCAAAAAATCTGAGCAGGATGCCATAATACATCCAAATATTCCAATTGTAATTATATATTTTAAGGATTTCATGTTTCTTATTATTTAATTGTTAAAATGTTAAATTTACGCCAAACATATAATTTCTCAGGGTTGTAGGTTCACTATAGGATTCGTGTTTGCGAGCATAGTCTCTTGTCGCCTTAACCGAACCTTCAGGGTCGTTGTTTGGATAACTCGTAAATGTGAACGGATTCTGTAATTGTGCGTAAAATCTAGCTTTTTCGACACCAACAATCCTTGTAAGACTCGCCGGTAAAGTATATCCTAATGTAATATCAGATATTCGAACGAAGTCTCCCTTGTTATACCAATAAGCTTCTCTATGCGGTTGGTCAGCATCTCCTTTTGTCGGTTTTCTGAAACTGCTCTGAGTATTTTCAGGTGTCCAGTAGTTTACTACCCGTGTGTTCATACGTCCATCGTGTCCTACTCCTGGATCGCTATAAATTGTATGTCCAAACATTCCATATATAAATATATAAAGGTCGAAATTCTTATAATAGAAATTATTTCCCATACCAAGATTCCATTTTGGCATTTTTTGTCCGCGGAAATCACGGTCTTTTTCATCAATTTTGTAGTTTCCATCCAGATCAACAAAACGTAAATCACCAGGTTTGTAAGAATGGCCGTTTGCATTAAATTTTGCCATTTCTTCCATGTCCTCTTTTGAGTATCCCCAAACGTTTTTAGTATTTACATAATCGTAATATGTATCAACCGGATGTCCAACAAACCACATATTTGCGACATCTTTTTCTAGACCGGATGCTAATTTTACAATTTTTTCCTTATTCATCGAAAACTGTAATGAGGTATTCCATTTGAAGTCTTTTGTTTCAAAGTTCACAGTGGAGATGGCTACTTCAATCCCTTGATTTTCTGTTTCTCCGATATTTGAAAGAATTTGACCAAATCCAGATACTTCAGGTAATGCACGGAACATTAACAAGTCCTTTGTATTTTGCTTGTAAACATCAATGGAACCTGAGATGCGCCCTCTTAATATTCCAAAATCGACTCCGAGGTTGTATTGTCCTGTAGTTTCCCATGTTAAGAGTGGATTAGATAGTGAATTAGGAGCATAACCTATTGCACCGATCTCTCCCCATGTGTAGCGACTACTAGAGATTTGTCCTATAGTTTGATATGGATTAACAGCAGAGTTTCCTGTCTTTCCATAACCTAAACGAAGCTTCAAATTAGAAACTACTGGTATATTATTTTTTATAAACGCTTCATCGGAAATACGCCAAGCAAAAGATGCAGATGGGAATGCAACCCATTTATGACCTTCAGCCAGACGAGAAGAACCATCACTACGGATAGATGCTGTTAACATATAACGATTGTCTTTGAAACCATAGATAGCACGACCCATCCATGACATCATTGACCATTGCGTGTAACCACTTGTAGCAGATTGTGTACTTGCTGTTCCTAGATTGTAGTACCATTGAGACTCAATTGGTAGGCCCACACCGCTTGCAGTAACAGGTTCATCGATTGATTTCTCAACAGATTGTACTCCTGTTAAATTAAGGCTATGTTGCCCAAACGTTTTGTTATAGCTAAGTATGTTCTCAAAGGTCCAACTTCTTTTAAACTCCAGATTTTGATTGGCTCTGGCATGACCAAAACCTTGTTGTGTAGAGGCAGAAGCGTAAAAAGCCTGCTCTTGCCCACTATAATAATTTGTTCCGAAATTAGCTCGATATGATAATCCATTGTCTAATGTTATTTGAGCATATAGGGTTGCATCAATCTGGTTTCTTTTGGTTTTCCCTTGATTTCCGGTAAAGTCATAGAAAGGGTTCCATAGCATACCTTCTCCTGTTGGATGTGGAACTAAACCTAAAGCAGGATCTCCATTTTTTGTAACATCACCTCCATTACCGTAATCACCACTACCGCCCGGAGTATAATAAGGAGTTCCTAATGGGTTCCAGTTTCCTCCAACTCCGGTACCATTAAAATATTCCCAATAAGCAAAGTTTGTAGTAGCTCCCATATTTATGTGTTTACCAAGTTTTTGGTCTACGTTCATAC
The DNA here is from genome assembly GCF_001899125.1 of Dysgonomonas sp. 37-18. Classification (NCBI taxonomy): domain Bacteria; kingdom Pseudomonadati; phylum Bacteroidota; class Bacteroidia; order Bacteroidales; family Dysgonomonadaceae; genus Dysgonomonas; species Dysgonomonas sp. 37-18. The sequence goes on from NZ_MKVC01000017.1 coordinate 96,998, forward strand.
GTAAGGTATATCTTGTTCGAAAGGAGCGTGGGGTAATTCCTTGATTATCCATAAACGATCCGGATAGGAAGATTTTGGTATCCTTACTTCCTCCACGTATACTTATGTTATGATTTTGAGATATTGCCTCATCCCTGTATCCTGCCATTTGCCAGTTGAATCCGCGAAGCATAGATGGGTTATATGTCCCACTTTCCCATGCTTTGCGTACAGACTCAAGTACATATCCAGATTGATCGCGGGTGATATATTCCATTTTTTGATCATATTCCCAATTCGGAGTCATGGATGGGTATGCCGAAGTCGGATCTAAGGTATATCCTCCTTGTCCGTCATAGATATATTTGCGATCGGCTTCTCGTAAATATTCTATATATTCCGCCGCATTTCGCACTTTCCTCATATTATCTATTTTACCAATAGTGATATAACCATTATATTCTACATTCACTTTTCCTTCTTCTCCTTTTTTGGTTGTCACAAGTATAACTCCATTTGCTCCACGAGATCCATATATTGCTGTTGCAGATGCATCTTTTAAAACTTCAATTGAGGCAACATCCGATGGGTTGATTACACTTACACCACTGGCTGATGGTATTCCATCAATGACAAATAAGGGATCATTGGTTGCTTCAATAGAGCGATTCCCTCGTATACGAATCATGGGGTCGGTATTAAGATCTGCTCCCGCAACCATCATCCCTGCCACTTTTCCACGCAGTGCTTCTTGGATCGTTGTTGGTGCTGTAGCAATCAAGTCTTCGGCTTTCACTTGAGATATAGAGCCTGTAAGGTCTCGTTTCTTTTGCACACCATAACCAATAACCACAACTTCGTCTAATCTCTTGTTATTTTCTTTTAAGATAATTTGGATATTGTTTTTGTTCGAAACATCAATTTGTTGTGTTTCCATTCCGATGTATGAGACTATGAGGACTTGCTCTCCCGTGATAAGTTCAATGTTAAATTCCCCATCTGTATTTGTTACAGTTGCATTCGTTGTATTCTTTTGTACAATAGAAACTCCAATGAGTGCCTCTTGAGTTTCATCTAAAACTTTACCATTTATTGTTCTACCTTTTTGCTGTGCTAAAGTCGGTAAACTATATAAAATACCTAATAGTAATATGACTAAAAACGACTTACTCTTGGTTAGAGAAGTAGGTTTATATAAAAATGTATTTTTCATTATAACAATTTTAAGTATTAAAAATTTAATTGTTTTATTAGCAATATCTTCTTTATAAGAAGCTTGATGTTATTTCTTTTTTGTTACATGTTATTTCATAAATATATAATTTAATGTTTTGTATTTTTCATCACTTGTTGTTTTATTCTACAGAAGATTTTAGAATTTGATAGGAATTCTACATAGACTTAGGCTAATCAGTAAAAAAGAAATTTTTATAAAACACTATCGATTTAGATTCTCAAAATAACAGCTTTCAGCCATTATCTTTTTAGGTTAAATTTTCCCAAAGTTCAGTTGTAATAGATTTGATTTTTAACAGCTTTTTCATAATATAAAATATTTTATGACAAAAAGAATCACTCAGCGATAGTTATAAAAACTATACACCAATCGTTATATCCTTCTGAACATAATTCAGATTCCACTATAATATTTATGCAATATATACCGGCGCTTATGCAAAAATACGTTAAACAAATCTAGAAACTAGCATGGATTATTGTTTAATGAAACTATCTTCTATTTATTCAAAATTGTCGCACCGAAATGAATTTTGTCGCATATTATTTAGTTTTTGTCGCACCTAGAGATATTTAATGTTTTTTTAGATAAAAAATGCAATAGGTTATGTGTTAATGTGTTCTAAATTAGTGTTTTATTGTTTGATGGCGTTATTTGACTTTATACTTATTAATATGTTAATAAGGTATCGTATTATCCATAATAGATAAGGAAATTTCTTCTAAAAATAGTATCTTTGTTATAATCTAAATTTAAACCATGAAATACTTATATCTTTTATTTATATTGTCATTGTTCTACCTAAGTAAAGTCTCAGCACAGAATACACATCCTTATAATATGAAAGATTATCGGATGACAGAATTATCTTCAAATCTTATCAATAAAATAATTCAAGATTCTAGCGGTTATATATGGGTCGCTACCGATTATGGACTAAATAAGTATGATGGGATTAAATTTACTCAATATTTGCATATTGAAGGAGATAGTACATCTTTGTTAAGCAATAATGTTAAAACATTAATGATTGATAAGAATGGTATACTATGGATCGGCACTAACAAGGGAATTCAATGTTATAATTCTTTAGAAAATTCATTTAAAACAATTATTTTTCCCGAGAATCTATATCTCCACGTTTCAAATATAATTGAGTTACGTGATGGTCAGATGTGGGTGACGACAGCAGGAACTGGAGTTTTTTCTATTGATAAGGATAACCTGAGAGCAAAACCACTTGACGAAATTACACGGTTGACAGATGATTTTATTGCATATATGTATCAAGATAAACAAAACTATATTTGGTTTGGAATTAATGACAAGGGACTTATCCAAATGAACCCTATTACAAAGAAAACAAAACAATTTACAATCCCTGATATTCCTTCTAACTCTATTATTTGTATGCTCGAAGACGATAATGATAGATTATTAATGAGTACCTCAATATCTGTGAGTTATTTTGATAGAAATAGTCAAAAGTTTATTCCCATAGAATGGGAAGGGCAACCTGGGTATGGCATTACGGATATGACTTTAAGCCATAATGGGAATGTGTTTGTTAGTACTACGACTAAAGGTCAGGGAGTTAAATATATCGATAAGAAAAGTGGAAAATTGCTAACGTATACAAATTCGAGAAACAGCTTGGCTATTAATACAGGAAAGATTCATGCCTTATTAGAGGATCGTGATAAAAATCTTTGGTTGGGTTGTTTTATGAAAGGTTTATTAGTAATACCTAATAAGTCGACCCAATTTAATTTTTGGAATATTGTAAATAATCAAAATCAGCTAGGGAATTTAATTACATCGATATATAAGGATCATGAAGGTTATATTTGGTGCACTGTAGATAGAGTTGGTATCCTTAAATTGAATGATAAAGGGGAAATAATAAAGCAATATACAGAGATCGATGATGCAATATCGATAGTGGAAGATTCAAAAAATAATCTTTGGATTGGTTCTTATAGTAAGGGGCTTGCTAAGTTAGATCGTAAAACAGGTAAATGTAATTTCTTGAATATCCCTTATTATGGCTATATGAAGACAATAAGGGAAGGTAGGGATAATTTACTCTATATATCAACTTTTGGTGCCGGATTTATTCAATATAATCCTCAAACAGGTATTCACAAACAATATAATATGAGGCAGGAGGACCCGCAAAAGGGTAGGCTTGGCAATGATTGGATTACTTCTATCCTATGTGATTCCAAAGGGTTAATATGGTTTGCCCATTATAAAGGGGTGAGTTGTTTTGACCCATCTCAAAACCGTTTTATTCCTATCAAGCATGATAGTATTTTATCAAATCAGATATGTTTGTCTATTATGGAGAGTAACGATGGCAATATATGGCTAGGAACATATAATGGACTTTTCTCTATAGATAGAGCTACTCAGGATATAAAGAATTACACAGTAAAAGATGGGCTGTCGAGTGACGTTATTTGTGGCTTGGCTCAAGACAAAGAGGGGAATATTTGGTGTAGTACCTTTCAGGGTATTAATCAAATAAAAATAAAAGATAATAAAATAATAAACTATTATATAGGAAATGGATTATTTGATAAGATTTATAATAGAGGTGTTTATTTTCAGGGTGCTGATGGGATTATTTATTGGGGAGGGAATAATGGAATAACTTCTTTTTATCCTGAAAATATTATTACACCCAGTTATGAACATGAGATATTGACTACTAATCTGTATGTCCATAATCAGTCTGTGAATATTAATACATTATCAGGAGGGAAGCATATAATCGATTCGGAGATACTATCAGCAAAAGAGTTTAAATTTTCATATGAAGACAACACTTTCACATTCGAATTCTCGACTATGGATTTTATTGACCCGGAGAATATATACTACGAATATAGATTAAAAGAATTAAGTAGCGAGTGGAGTTCAACACTACCGGGAATCAATCAGGTAACATATAATCATCTGAATCCCGGAAAATACACATTAGAGGTTAAGGCCGGTAAATTTGGTGCTTTCTCTCAGCCCAAGCAGTTTTCTATTATTATATCACCTCCCTGGTATAAGAGTACATGGGCATATGCATTTTACTTATTTCTCATTCTTATTTTTGGAGTATTGATCGTGAATCTTATTCGGAAGAAGAGAAATGAACAGATAAATGAATCGAAGCTTCAGTTTTTTATTAACATCTCCCATGAGATAAGATCTCCTCTTACTCTGATAATAAGTCCTATGGAAAAACTTCTGAAAAGTAATTTCGATACAGAAACCATGTAAACTTTGCAAAATATGCATCGTAATGCAAACCGAATATTGGGGCTTGTGAATCAATTGCTCGATATAAGAAAGCTGGATAAAGGACAAATGAAGTTGAGGTTTAGTAAGACTGATATGGTTGGTTTCATAAAGGAGTTGTTTGACGTTTTTGAATACCAATCAGTGAGGAGAAATATTCAGTTTACCTTTCAACATCAAGATGACAACTTAGAAGTGTGGATTGACCGGAATAACTTCGACAAAATATTGATGAATATATTATCAAATGCGTTCAAGTATACTCCTGATGGTGGAGAAATAAATGTATCATTAGCCACAGGAGTCGATAACAGTGTTTGGGGGCCACTTCAGAAATACATCGAGATATCAATCGTTGATTCAGGCATAGGCCTAGAAGAAGGGAAGATAGAAAAAATATTTGATAGGTTCTATCAAGGACAAAATCAGGAGACGTTCACTACTGTAGGGTCGGGAATAGGATTAAACCTTGCTCGGACATTGGTGCTATTACATTATGGTGCTATTACAGCTAAGAACAGAGAGGGTACTACAGGAAGTTGTTTTACAATTCGCATCCCTTTAGGAAATCTGCATTTGAGAAAGGATGAGATTGCAGATCAGACATCAGACAGTCGTCCGTTGTTGAACCAAAGGAACTTTATGGAAAATGTTGTAAATGAAAAATCCGAAACGTATAGACGAAGAACAAATTATAAAATTCTAATAATCGATGATGAAGAAGAAATAAGAGATTTTCTTTCTCAAGAATTGGGTGAGTTGTTTAAAGTAATTACTGCTGTTGATGGTGTTGATGGGTTACAAGTTGCTATAGATCGACTGCCCGATTTAATTATTTCTGATGTAATGATGCCCAATATGGATGGTTTAAATTTGGTGAAAAGACTTAAAAACAATAATAATGTAAGCCATATACCTATTATTCTTCTAACATCAAAAGCTGAATACCAAGACCGTATACAGGGCTTAGATAGAGGAGCAGATGCCTATTTGTCCAAACCATTTAATATAGAAGAACTAATCGTCACTATAAATAATCTGATTTTAAATCGCAGGCTACTTAAAGGAAAATTTTCGGGAGCTCAGGATCAAGAAGATAAAATAAAACCGATCGACTTCAAATCAGGCGATGATATCTTAATGGAACGTGTTGTTACGGTCATAAATGAGAACATAAGTAATACCGAACTCAATGTAAATATGCTGGCATCTCAAGTTGGCCTTAGTCGGTCGCAGCTACATCGACGGATGAAAGATATGACCGGTATATCGCCTGTAGACTTTATTAAGAATATTCGGCTCAAGCAAGCTGCGAATCTTCTTAGAGAAAAGAAAATGGATGTGTCCTTAGTTGCATATTCCGTAGGATTTACGAATCAATCGTATTTCTCCACAATGTTTAAAAAACTATATGGCATTTCTCCTACTGAGTATATAATGAAAGCTCAGGATGAAGATGATGCAAAAAAATAGAATTAATATGAACCTCAAGAATTATCTTGAGGTTTATTTTTGCTATCAAATAAGAGTTTTACAGGCCTTTTGAAATTTAGTTTGCTAATTTATTTAACTGTAAGTAGATATGCGAAAAAAGTGACAAAGGTGACAAAAGTAACAGGTTATTGTATATATTTCCTTGTTACTTTCTCATTCGACCAATTCATATATAGATAAATAATCCTGCCAAGAATAACACTGGCAGGATTAAATCTCAAGTTCATTTATATATATAGAGAATCTGACTAGAACAACAAGAATTTATGTCATAGCAAAATCATCTATTCTCCAAACATCCAATAGTCGAAATTGAATAAAGAGTGAGGTTCTTTGCCTTTAAACACAAAGTATACATCATGAATATCTTTTGTGTTTTTAACAGCTGTTTCCACTAAGCTCCAATTATCCCATTCTCCGGTATATGGCGCGTGCAAAGTACCGACCAGTTGTCCGTCAATATTATCAAGTCGTATTTCAATAGTTCCACCATGATATCTACTTGATACTGATGCGGAAAATCGTGAAGCTCCTTTATTTCCGAAATCAACGTCCCGTACTTTAATATAATCTCCATTATGTATGGAGGTTACATAAACACCGATTTTCTCATTCTCTTCTATCGATATACCTTCACTCCAAGCCATCGTTTCTGCTTCAGTTCTTTTATAAGGATTCAATTTGTTAACACCCTTCATGATACCCTCTTTGGTCATTTTCATCTCAGGGAGAGATCCATCCTCATTATAGGAGAATTGCTCTACACATACAGAACGGCAATAGCTATGGCCTCCGGGCAGGGCATCATTGTGATAAAAGAAGTATGAATTTCCCTTATAATCAATGATTCCGGGATGATTGGTATTACTGCCCCCTTCCAAAGGCATTACACAACCTTTATATTCCCACGGACCTGTCGGATTTTTACTTACTGTATAATGGAGCGACTCAGGGAACCCCGATGCATAGATCATATAATACAAACCTTGACGTTTATAGACCCATGGCGCTTCGGTAAAGCCTGGTCCAAAGATAGACTTGTCTTTAGCATCGAGAGCGGTAATGTCACCATCAAGCGAAATCATGTCATTATTAAGTTTAGCCCAATAACATACGCCATTACCCCAATACAAATAAGCTTGTCCATCATCATCTATAAAGACAGAAGGATCCAGATCATCCCATGCATGTTTAGCATGGCGAGTCATATCATTAGTCACTAACGCCTTCCCCAAAGTGTCTTTAAATGGCCCATAAGGGCTATCCGAAGAGGCTACTCCTACAGCAACTCCCGGAAAGAACTTGTTCATTGATGAGATATACCAATAAAACTTACCATTCCTATAAATACATTGTGCCGCACTTGCATCACCTACCGACCAAATAAAATCACTTGTTCTCAAGGGTGTTTTATGTGCTGTCCAGTTTACCATATCTATGGTTGAAAATAATTGGTAATCCCTCATTAAATAACCATTTGGCGGAGCATCCTTTTCGTCATGGCCCACATATAAAAACAATGTATCATTATAGACCATCGGTGCCGGGTCTGCGGTATACATTGTTTGTATAATCGGATTTTGAGCCTTTAAATTAAATAAAGGCAAGTTGATCAAGATCAATAATAAGCAGAGACGTATAATTCTTTTTTTATTCATATTATTCTGTCATATAAATATTTAAACTCCACTGTAAGCACTAAACCCACCATCGACAGGAAGCACTACTCCGGTTATAAAACTAGCTTCATCACTGCATAGAAACTGTACAACTCCGTTTAGTTCTGTAATATCTCCGAAACGTCCCATTGGGGTTTTAGCCAATACCTTTTTACTTCTCTCTGTTAAAGAACCGTCAGGATTGATAAGTACAGCCCGGTTTTGGTCTCCGATAAAAAATCCCGGAGCAATCGCATTTACCCTAATCTTATCTCCATATTTCAGAGCCATTTCAGTAGCCATCCACTGTGTGAAGTTACTTATTGCTGCTTTTGCTGCCGAATAGCCGGGAACACGACTTATTGCAGAATATGCAGCCATGGAAGAGACATTTATAATATTTCCACTTCCTTGTTCAGCCATAACTTTTGAAAATATCAGAGTTGGAAAAACTGTACCGTCCATATTGAGTTTTATAACTTTTTCCCAATCCGTTGTTTTCATTGTATAAAAATCCTGATCAGGAACTAATGTTGCTCCCGGAACATTACCACCTGCTGTATTAACGAGAATATCTAATTTGCCATATATGCTGAGTATCTTTTCTCGGCTTTCTATCAGCTGATTTTCATCCATCACATCGCATTTGATGAATAAAGATTTACCTCCATTTTCATTAATTTCCTTAACAAGAGCATTTCCTTTATCGTCGTTACGTCCTAGTATTACAACATCTGCTCCTTGTTCTGCAAGGTGTCTGGAGATACTGCCACCTAATACTCCGTATCCTCCTGTTACAATCGCAACTTTACCTTCTATACAAAAGAGATTCTGTTTTGTTTTTGTATTAATATCTGTCATCTGTTCAATTCGTTTTTTATGGTTTCTATTACTCCATCCATCTGTGCTAGAGCATACATGCGTCCGTACAATGAGTAACCCGGATTATAACCTTTATCAGCATCATCGAGCATTAGTCTGCCATGATCTACTCTCATGGGCAGTAACGGATTTTCTTTTTCAAAAATACGCACCAATTCGATTAGATGTCCCCGCCCTTCCAGATGTGGTGCTTCGATAAAATTGCCATCCGAAAGGATATTTGTACTTCTTAAATGTACGAAGCGTGTACGAGATACAAACTGGCGAGCCAATTCCGGAACATTATTGTGTATTCCGGAACTTAGCGATCCTGCACAAAATGTGATTCCATTATGTGGGTTGTTAACAGCATTTAATATCCATTCAATATCTTCTCTGTTAGAAACAATACGAGGTAAACCCAATACCGGATATGGCGGATCGTCTGGATGAATACACATATTAATACCGTATTCGTCACAGACAGGCATTATTCGTTCTAAAAAGTATTTTAAGTTTTCTCTTAATGCTTTTTGATCTATCCCATTGTACAATGCTAGAAGTGTTTTAAAAATAGCAACAGGATTTTTATCCCCGTCCTTTATATTACCATTGATAAAACCCTGTGTCTTTACAATGATAGTGTCTATCAACTGTTCTTTTTCATGTTCTGTTATAATCTTATCCAGTTGGTAGACCTTATCCATTTCTTCTTTTGAGTAATCCTCTTTTGCACCTTCCCGTTTAAGGATCATGCAATCAAAGTAAGCGAAGCGTGTCTTATCAAAATAAAGAGAGAAAGTACCGTCAGACCATGGGTACATGAGATCTGTACGAATCCAGTCTATAACGGGCATAAAATTGTAACAAACAGTCTTAATACCCACTTCTCCAAGGTTTTTGAGGCTTGTAATATAATTATCTATCAGTAAGTCTCTATTATCTCCTCCATATTTAATGGCTTCGCTAACAGGCAGGCTTTCTACAACAGACCAGTACAGCCCGGCTTCTTTTATATAGTTATCCAGATCGTTGATTGCTTCTGACGACCACACTTCACCGTTCGGTATATCATGCAATGCGGTAACAATCCCTTCTACTCCGATTTGCCTCAACATAGGCAGCGTAATCTTATCTTTTTTCCCGAACCACCTCCATGTCTTTTTCATTTTCCAGTTAATTATGGTGTTTCATATCTAGTTTTATTTTCATCAGGTCATCGAGCTCATATATAGGACGTTCAAGATCATACGGGACAGGCTTTTTTGAGAATGTCTGGAAGTACAACAAACAAGCATCTCTCCACCATACGGCATCTCGTGCCTGAATTTTTAATTTGGATTGAACCTCCTCGAAATGTCTGGAGTCTACATATTGCTCCATTCTATCCCAAACTTTCTGATACTCTCTTACCTGCTGTACACCCGAATCATACTTATAACAAAGAGCATCCCACATCGTTTTACCGTCATTCATCTTATAGTTCCATGGAACATGATGAAACCACAAGAGTAAATTCTCAGGACAGGTTGATATGTCATTATAAATATTATTCAAAGGAGGAAAATAATGGGACACGGCATCACTCCCCGTTGTTGTACGATTAAAACCGAGCCCTATAGTATCCGCTTTGTGATAGTATACAGAGGTCCAGTCTTCTCTAGCGGCTTGAGACAACCAAGGTTCAGGTCCGTAATGGTGGTCTTCGGCAAAAATATGGTGAAGTCCTAGCGGCATCATATAGTCAACAATGGTTTCTCTAGAGCTCAACATCATATTTTTCACCGGTTCTACAAATGCGTTATTATCCGAAAATGTCATTTTTATCCATTCATCAGCTATTTGGTTTGAAGAAAGTTGATGGTTCCAAGCTAAGCGTCCGAATGCATACCAGTTAGCCTGTGCAAAATGATGTCCACACCAGTTTGTATCTTCACCTATATTAGCTACAGCCGATATGGCCGTCGTTTTAGCTGGACGTAATGTCCCGTCTGTTATTTTGGCTACCGTAGAACCCTTTCCATACGAATATGTGTCGCTATCAAGAGTTTCCTTGAACATAGTAGCTAGATATGCAAGATGGTTAGAAAAACCGAGATACTCTTGTGTTATCTGAAATTCTACCATTGCCGGAGTCTTACGCAATGCACCAAACAAAGGATTGAATGGTTCACGTGGTTGAAAATCGATAGGACCGTTCTTTATCTGAATAATGACGTTATCCCGAAATCGTCCATCCAATGGTACAAACTCCTGATATGCCTGTTTTGCCCGGTCTTCCATACTCGGATTATATACAAATGCTCGCCACATAACTATACCCTTGTATGGCTTCAGTACATCGGCTAACATATTTGCGCCATCGGCATGGGTTCGTCCGTAATCTTGAGGTCCGGGTTGCCCTTCAGAATTAGCTTTTACCAGAAACCCTCCGAAATCGGGGATTAGTGAATAGATTTCTTTGGCTTTGGCTTTCCACCACTTCTGCACCTCCGGGTTTAATGGATCCGAATTGGATAGACCTTCCAATACCTTAGGGGAAGAGAAATTTACAGAGAGATAAACTTTCAGACCATAGGGACGGAAGATGTCAGCTAAAGCTTTTACTTTTTCCAAATAATCTTTCTTTAGAATATTAGGTGAAGCATTAACATTATTCAAAACAGTACCATTGATACCTATCGAAGCATTTGCCCGAGCATATTCTTTATATCGTGGAGAAAGTGTATTGGGCAGTTCGTCCCATTTCCATAACGAATAACCCGCATATCCACGTTCGATAGTTCCGTCCAGATTATCCCAGTGATTGAGGATACGTATATCGTAAGAGGGCAGTTCTTCTATATCTAAAGTAGTTAAGTCTGCTCCTGTTTGTTGCAATCGTAATAAACAATATGATCCATATAGTAGCCCGACATCAGAACCTGCTGAAATAATAATTTTCTGATTATTGGATTTAATACTATATCCATCTTTAAGATGCTTGAGTTTTTTATTTAACTGTAGCTCTACGGTCTGTCCTTGCCAATGATTTGATAATTCATCCAAAGCAATATTGATAGTAGGGCTACTATGTGATGATAGTATCGATTTCTCTTTTTGCTTTATTTCAGGGTAGCGTAGCCATAAGCGGCTTCCGTCTTCAGCCCATGATAAGAGAGATGATAAAATAAAAATAATAAAGAGCGAAATGTATCTGATTGTCATATTAATCCTTTTAATATTAAATACAAGGGCGAATATTCATTCGCCCTTGCCAGAAAACTAAGAGTCCAAAAAATTAACCTAAAACCTTTAAACCTAAAATAAACTAATAGCTTTCTAACCCTTCTATTGTTTTAATTGTTCCGTCATTGTTATATTCCAATTCGATAACTTTCATACTTCTAAGCCATGTTTTTCCGCCCGAGGGTACGGAGTCGTGATGGAAAAGATACCATTTGCCTCTGTATTCGACAATGCTGTGATGCGTTGTCCAGCCGACTACAGGAGTGAGTATAACACCACTATAAGTGAAAGGCCCGTACGGATTGTCACCTATAGCATAGCATAGAAGGTGCGTATCTCCAGTGGAATACGAGAAGTAATATTTGCCGTTATATTTATGCATCCATGATGCTTCAAAGAATCGTCGATTGGTGTCACCTTGCGTCAATGGATTGCCATGTTCATCAAGAATAATTACATCTCGAGGCTCTTCGTCAAATTCGAGCATGTCATCTCTCAGACGTGCAACTTTTCCACACAAAGCGGGTTCGTTGTCGGCCGGAAAAGAAGCGCACTCCAATGCTTTATTTTTGCGATAGCGTTGTAGCTGCCCGCCCCAGATGCCTCCAAAATAAATATAATATTGTCCGTTTTCTTCAAATACACAAGGGTCTATACTATAACTTCCTTTTATTGGGTTATCCTGTGGTATAAATGGCCCGTAAGGTTTATCGCTAACAGCTACTCCCAAACGGAAAATATCATTTTTGTCTTTCATTGAGAAATATAAATAATATTTGCCGTCCTTAAAAGCCGTATCGCTATCCCATAGCTGACGACCAGACCAGGGAATATTTTCCACTGAAAGGACAACTCCATGATCGGTTACCTCTCCGTTTTCCACATCGTCTAAAGAGAAGACATGATAATCTTTCATATTAAAATGATCTCCGTTGTCATTTTCTGCAATGCCGCTTTCCCAATCGTGGGAAGGATAAATATAGATCTTACCTTCGAATACATGTGCAGATGGGTCAGCCATATAATCCTTCGGAAATAAATATCGTGCTTGTTTCATTTTTTTATTAGATAATGATGCTTATTATTTTTGCTTATCTTTTCTCTTCAGGAAGACCGGCCATCTTGATTATTTCCTGAACAACAGGTTTAGCCTTGTATTGTCTGTCAAACAATAAAGGATAGTCGGTACGGCCTTTCATTGGAAAATCGTTTTTCCATGAATCTACATCGCTTACACCCCATAAGGTGACACGGGTTATTTTTTCCTTATTATCTATAAAGAGCTTAAAGAAACTACCCATGCGCTCTGTCCACGCTACTGAAACAGAATCAGGTAGTCCGGTTGTATATGGATTCATTTTCTGATTATATGCTTCTATATCAGAGATATTTGCTCCTGTGTTGCGACGAGGGGAGGGTAGGGCACTAAGATCCAACTCTGTAACCATAACCTTTACACCTGTTGAAGTATAATCATCAATAGTTGCCTGATATTCTTCCAGACTTGGTCCATCCATGCCAAAATGTCCTTGCATACCTACAGCGTCGATTCGTATATTTTTTCCCTTAAACGATTTTATCAAATTGATAATAGCTTCACGTTTGCCTTTATGCCATTCGTTATAGTCGTTATAATACAGTTCAGCATCAGGGTCAGCCTCATGAGCATATTGGAAAGCTAAAGGAATAAACTCTTCTCCCAAAATTGTGTAAAACTTACTTTTACGATATGATCCATCTTCCATAATCGCTTCATTCACCACATCCCAACCTTTTATACGTCCCTTGTAGCGAGACACTACTGTCGTGATATGATTTTTCATGCGTTGTTTAAGAACTTCAGCTGATACGTCTTTTCCATCATTATCTACGAAGAACCACGATGGGGCTTGTGAATGCCAAATTAGACAATGTCCTGTGATATAAAGATTGTTTTGTTCTCCAAATTCTACAAACTTATCAGCATCATCAAAGAAAAATTCACCTTCTTTGGGTTGCAGGAACATGCTTTTCATACAGTTTTCTGCTACTATGGCATCGAATTCGTTTTTCACAATATTTATCGATGCGGTATCTTTCCCATGTATCTGGGTTACATTAAGAGCTGTCCCTATATAAAATATCCCTTTTAGGGCTCCTTTTAGTGACGGTTCATTTTTTATTTCTTTATTACTTTTTGCGCTACAGGCAAATGCTGTCATCAGCAATAAAGAAATGAGAAAATAATAGATGTTTTTTTTCATACTAAAATGTTTTATAGCGTTATTTTTATTTCAAATGTCTCTCTTCAATCTCCATGTTTATTTTGTCGATTACATTATCTTCCAGCTCATATCGGGATATAATGAACATGGCTAAAAGAAGAAGTATTGCAGGTATGACAGCAACAAGCCATAAAATACCTTGTTCGGCAAAGGCAGATTGGGTAACTTCGTTGTCTTTGTCGAATCCGACAAATGCCAATACAAGCCCTGGAACAACACCACCTAAGGCCATTCCTGCTTTATAGAAGATACCTGTCAGAGCATTGACTATTCCTGAAATTCTTTTACCTGTTGTATGTTCTCCATACGAGATTACTTCTGGAACCAGAGCCCACATATAACCAGTAGCAACAATTATTCCTGTCGATTTGATGAATTGGGCAATAAAGACCAGCCAGACTTGAGTCTTAAGCGCAGGTATTACAGAAATGGCATACAACAACCCCATACCGATAATGGCAACCGTTAGAAATACATAGAACATTTGTTTTTTGCCGATTGCTCTTTTGATGGCAGGTACCATCGGCATAAAGATAAAGGCAGGGATAGATCCCAAAGCCATAAAGTATGGAAGCATATCGGGAGCCTGCACGTTGTAAATCATATAATACGACCCGGCTGAATTGCCGATTGCCATCATAGCAAAAGCTGTGATGAAGAAAAAAGCCAATATTCTCAGAGGACGATTATGTTTAAATTCTATCCACAAGTCGGAAACTTTTACATTTTCTGTTTCTTTTTCAGCCATTACTACCCGTTCTTTGGTCTGTGTAAAGCAGAAAATTAATAAGGTTAATCCGGCTATGGCATAAATAGTCATTGTGATAAACCATGCGTTGGCAGATTCCGGCGAATTAATTTTCCCGTCAGATGAGAACAGCTTTACAAGAATAGGTATTCCATAGCCTACCGCCAGTCCTCCCAGATTTGCCATAAACATACGTACCGAAGTCAGTTTGGTAATTTCGTCTGTATCGCGTGTAAGTGAGGCATTCAACGCTCCATAAGGAACATTTATAAGGGTATAAAGCATCGATAAACCAACATACGTTATGTAGGCATAGAGCAATGACCCCGAAAACCCATTCCAGAAACAAAGGATGGCAAAGCCCGTAAGAGGTATACCTCCAAGCACCAGATAAGAACGGTATTTACCTAATTTAGGATTGTGTTTGTCTACGAATGCTCCCACTATAGGATCCCAGATTACGTCAACAATACGTACTATAAGAAACATGATCCCTGCTGCGGCAGCAGAAATGCCGAATACATTTGTGTAGAAAATGAGAAGGTACATCGATACCGTCTGATAGATAAGGTTTTGGGCTAAATCGCCCGAGCCGAATCCAATGCGTTGTATTCCCGATAATTTGTAAAAACCTTTTGATTCGGCTTTACCTTGTGATGTTGATTCCATTGTATGTTTTATTTATTTTTTATTAATTCAACTTGGAATGAAGATGCGGGAAGACCTTCCTTATTCTTCAGGTTGGCTCCTTCGGGATTGTCAGCCCAGCCATATCGTACAGATACAGGTTGTTGCACCTGATTACTCCATACTTTTATTGTGTTTCTGTTTAATACAGCCGCTTCTGCCCAAACATACCTATTATCTCTTCCTGCAATAGTGAATCCGTTAAGCACCTGGTTGGAATATAAGCCTGATCCTACAGAAGAGAAAGTGAGAATGATATTATTACCTTTAACTTCGAAGTTTTCCAATTGGGGGCCTCTGCTTACAATTGTGGTGTCACCATAAGCTACACGTTGAGCTTCCAATGCCAAACGATGACCTACTCCTTTTTTGTTTTGTGGGTGAATATCGTTCCAGTCACCGAGTCCTAATGTGACAGCCATACCTGTATATGGTAAACATAAAGCTTTTCTTTGTGCTTCTCTAAGTTCGGCCATGCCACTCTCCGAAGGATATTTGTTTGCTCTGTTAAGTTCCGGCAGTTGAGCGTATATAAATGGTAACTCCGGTTCATTTCGTTGGGTTTTCCAATCTTTGATCAAATCCTTAAATAAGGCTTCGTATTCTTTTGCCCGGCCAACGTTGGATTCTCCTTGATACCAGATTACCCCTTTGATCTTATAGTTGTTTGATGGAGCAATCATGCCATTATACAGTGCGGTAGGTTTATCCTGATAAGAAGTATAACCACCTTCTATAGGTAGATTTTCTATTCCGACACGATATTTCCATTCTCCAGTCAAATCGATTGTCCTGTCACTCAGAATTATCTTATATGGCTTTTCTTCCATAAATGCACCTCCTCTATTGGTAACAACTCTTATCGCAACAGTATTTTTTCCGGCTTTAAGTATTCCTTCGGGAACATTATAGATACGCGGCGGATATTGATAACTTGTTGTACCAACAAGTTGCCCGTTAACAAAGGTTGAGTCTGAATCTATTATATATCCTAAGCGTAAGATTGCTGCTTGGGCTGCTTCATCTTTTGTTAGTTCAATTTCTTTGCGAAACCAGATGACACTTCTATTTATTTCCATGTCTTTTTCTCTCCATGAGCCTGGGAGATAATAATCTTTCCATTCCGATATATCAATATCTTCTTTATGCCAACTACCTGTGCCTTTGTCAATTGGTCTGATGCCAGACCATCTTTCAAGTCTTTCTTGTTGTTCTCTTTTTTTAGTTTCTTCGATAAATCCTATTGTTGCAAACTTTTCTGCTTCAGCATTGAGGTCAGGATATTTCTTTATAGTTTCGTCACTGATCCATGCTTCAACAGGAGTGCCACCAATGGCAGTGCTTATAAGTCCTATTGGAACTTTGTACTTGTTATACAGCTCTTTTGCAAAAAAGTATGCCGTGGCTGAAAATTCCATAATGTTTGCCTGCGAAGCATCTTTCCATTCTCCTCCTTTGTAATCAATAAGTGGCTCGCCGAATGCATAATTGTTTG
Organism: Dysgonomonas sp. 37-18; assembly: GCF_001899125.1. Classification (NCBI taxonomy): domain Bacteria; kingdom Pseudomonadati; phylum Bacteroidota; class Bacteroidia; order Bacteroidales; family Dysgonomonadaceae; genus Dysgonomonas; species Dysgonomonas sp. 37-18. The sequence continues at coordinate 113,943 of NZ_MKVC01000017.1, forward strand.
GCATACGGAAAAGTCTTATATATGGATTATTAATCTCCTTTACTTCTTCACGGTACAAATCGAGTGTTCGTCTGATCGGTAATTCCATGTTAGATTGCCCAGAACATAACCAAACATCTCCAAATAAAATGTTTTTAATTATGATGTCATTGATCTGTATTTCGGAGGGTTCCCCTGCTTTTTGTGCCGGCAAAATAACTGTCCAATCTCCATTCTTATCGGCTTTTGTCTTATATGTTTCTCCTCGAAATTTTACAATTACAGATTCTTTAGGTGATGCCCAGCCCCATACTTTGACAGGGGTATCTCTTTGAAGTATCATTCCGTCGCTAATCAGGCGAGGTAATTTTACTTTCGCACTTGATTGTATACCAAAACCCAAAATGAATAGTACAATCAAACAGAATTTTACAATATTTTTACTTTGCATATTATTAAACTTTATTTCAATTCGCTTTCAGGTGCACCTAAGTAGGAAGGTTTCAGACCTCCAGTATCTATTAATATTTTTTGTAGAACAATGCCCGGTTCTAATACACGGAATCGAAGAGTGTGTTTTCCTTTTTCCGTTATCGTATGCTTTGTGGTCGATTTAATTATAGCTTCTGCCTGCCATAGACCAAGCTCGCCTTTGTAATGTCCGTTGAAATTTACGATTTGTTCATTCCTACCATCAACTGAGATTGCATAACGAAGCCCTTTATTCGCATTGAAGTTCAATGTCGGAGAAAGTAATAGATGTACATTAAATTCTCCTGTCGATTCGAAATCAATGTCATACTCGAGATAGATATTATCATTTTCTTTTGGATAGATATTTTGAGGGAAAGTAGTCATGACTGATTTTGTCTTCCCCATATCCGGTATCATATCCCAATGTATCTTGTCTGAATTATTCAAGCTACTGTAATTGCCCGCTTCAATAGAAACATAACCGTTTTTCTCGACAAAAACTTTGTCCTTATAGTCTGTTGTCTGCATTATGTATTCTACCTTAGGCATAATGCTTTTAGGTGGATTGTTCCAACTTCTATATCCTATACGTACCTGATCCATCATATGCGGCCATTTACCTCCGGCTATAGTCTGATTGTAATGGACAGTCAGTAATGAATCCCTCTTAAAACAATCTTTTACTTTATCTGCCCAATAATTAGCCTGTATATCTTTTTTAGCTGCATACAATTTATTCTTTGCTTGAGCATAATACATTTCATAAAGATTGGAACATGCATTGATTGGGAACAATACCAGTTGATCGAATGCATCTTTATATTCACTCGGCATGAGGTAATATAAACGCATAGCATCGATTACCAGATTGCGATAATCGTTCATTACAGTCTCAAATTCGTTATAATTTTCAAGGCTGTAAGTCTTATCATTTAATAATTCAGGAGTAACACGTCTATTGTATTTTGAGTAAAGATTAATCAATCGTGCCGCTTCTTTTGCGTATGTACTTCCGAATTGCTGTTCGCACCACTTTTCTGTATGATCCAAAAGGTTATGCGGATTGAATTGGCTGGGATTCCATGCCATATCGAGGAAGAAACTGATTGGATACTCCATTGGTTTAAGATCTCCTACATTAACAACCCATATACGATCCACTCCATGTGTGTAAGTAAGATTCATCTGTTCCCAGACACGTTGTATCGGATTTATATTGATCCACTTCGAATTTCGAGGGGCACCTACATAATCGAAGTGATAGTACATTCCATATCCTCCTTTATGTGGTTTCGAATTGATTTCGGGAAGTTTTCGTACATTTCCCCAGTTGTCGTCACAGAAGAGAAGTGTGACATCATCAGGTACTCGCATCCCCTGATCGTAATAATCTTGTACCTCTTTATACAGCGCCCAAACTTGAGGCGTTTCCTCCGGTTTCTTTCCTGTAACTTCGCTTATTATCTTTCGTTGATCCTTTACTATTTTTTCGAGCAAAGCAATGTTTGTATCTTCGCTCATTGCTTCGTCTCCATCTCCGCGCATGCCTACTGTTACTACTTTTTCCCAGTCTTTAGCTCGCTTCATTCCGAACCTCCAAGATTCTTGTAGCGCTTTTGTATTTTTAGTATAATCCCAAATGTTTGGTAAGTTATTCCTTTTTACATAACGATGCCAGTCGGATTGTGCCATAGCCATGGGTTCGTGGTGAGATGTACTCATGACAATTCCCATTTCGTTTGCTAAAACTCCGTTTTGAGGATCGTCGTCATAGAATGCGCTTCCCCACATGGCCGGCCAGAGGAAATTGCCTTTCAGGCGAAGAATTAGCTCAAAAACTTTCTCGTAAAATTTGCTGTTAAATCCGCCAAATGTTACATTAGCCCAACCACTAAGGGCAGGGGCTTCATCATTCAGGAATACGCCTCTGTATTTTACAGCAGGTTCTCCTTCTGTATATTTTCCTCTCTTTATATATATATTCTGTTGTTTTTTTATCGGAACATCTGCCCAATAATACCAAGGAGAAACTCCTATTTGTTTAGACAGTTCGTATATACCATATATGGTACCTCGTTTATCGCTACCAGCTATAACTAAGGCTTCTTTTACTCCTTCGAAAGGATTTTGTACCGTTTGAATCAAATATTTCTCATATTTCCCTTGCAATTCTGAGGCATTGATCTTTTTGTTTTTTACCAAATCATCAATGTATTTGCTCCTACCGATAGTGCCTATCAACAATAGAGTTTCTTCGGCAGACACTTTATCTACTTTCAATAAGGGAGATACTCCTGTTACTTTATCTACGTCCACAGATAAGTTGGTTATTGCTTTCAGTATTCCGGAGTCTATATTGTCATCGATCAATATAGGTGCGGCAATAAAAGGTTTTACCAGAGTAAAGACGTCCTCTTTGTCAGAGAATGAAACAAATTGATCTGCTTGAGCAAATAAAATCAAAGGGAATAAGCAGAGCGTTAATAGAATGTACTTTATATTATTCATGATATATGATAGATTTTCAGTATCGATAGTTTTATCATCATACCGGCATAAAACCAGTCAATTTTAGTCTAAGATTATGTACGATATGTATTAAACAAAATTAAAACAAGCTAAGGGAAACAGAGACTATTGTTGTATACTATTACCCAAGTAAATGTCTTATCTATATTGCATGTGTTGCATATCCTTTCGTTTTTGTCTTATTGTTTAATTTTAGAATTAAAATTGTCTTAAATTCTAGCTTTTAGATTAGCTGTTAATCGTCTTTTCTTTTTGAATCTTGCAGTTTTTTATTGTATTGTTTTTTCGGTGGATTTCTTTAGTGTTAATTGAAATTTAGGAAGTTGAAATCGAGAAAAATATTAATATCAGTAAATAGTCCGTGCGTTAATTGTATGTTTTTAGAAAAAACTGATGGAGTTTGTTCTATTTCAGCTTTCGCTGTAGATATAATGCAATTTCCATCTGTCTGTTACTTCTGGTGTGGTGATAATAATCGCATTTTGGCTATTTTCTTTTTTTTATAGGTATATCTAATTAGAAATGAGTTCTTAATTACTCTTATGGATAAATGGTTGTGCGCCTTGTGTGCAACAAAAGCAAAAGGATATGCAACACATGCAATATAGATAAGACATTTACTTGGGTAATAGTATACAACAATAGTCTCTGTTTCTCTTAGCTTGTTTTAATTTTGTAGTATGCCGTGGGTTTGGTCTGTACCAACGTGAATTATCACAATCCTTATTCTAAATATGAAAAATAAATAATCTAAATATTTACCATATGAAAAATATTATTTTAGTATTAGCCTTATTTATATCAGCTTTGGCTGGGTGCAAAAACACACCTTCAGTCAAAAAAGATAAGTTTACAAATCCTGTAATATATGCAGATGTTCCCGATATGGATATAATCAGAGTTGGTAGTGACTACTATATGGTTAGTACTACTATGCATTTAATGCCCGGAGCTCCTATTATGCGATCTAAAGATCTTGTTAATTGGGAAATTGTAAGTTATCTCTTTGATGAAATTAAAGACAGCCCTTTATATGATTTAGAAGGTGGCAACGTATATGGGCAAGGACAATGGGCGTCATCTCTTCGATATCATAATGGAAAATTTTATGTTCTGTTTGCTACGAACAGACCTCAGAGAACATATATTTATGAGACAGAAGATCCTACAGGTAAGTGGAAAAAAATAAGTGAATTTGATAGAACTTTTCATGATGCATCACTTTTGTTCGACGACGATGGAAAAGTTTACCTGGCCTATGGTAGCGGTCAGATTCGCATAACAGAATTGAAGAGTGATCTTTCGGATGTTAAACCTGATGGACTTGATGTTGTTGTGATCAAAGGAAAAGAAGATGGCTTCCCCAATTTGTTAGAAGGGACTCATCTATGTAAATACAACGATAAATATTATATGTTTTTAATCTGGTGGCCTCAGGGGGGCATTCGTACTCAATTATGCTTTCGTTCAGACCAGATCGGAGGACCTTATGAGTCAAAAGTAATCCTGTCAGACTTTATGGATAGACTGGGTGCAGGTGTTGCACAAGGTTGTATTGTTGATACAGAGGATGGAGATTGGTATGGCTTCTTATTCCAAGACAGAGGTGCTGTAGGACGCGTGCCGGTATTGATGCCTTGCCGTTGGGAAGATGGTTGGCCAATACTAGGTAATGAAGAGGGGAAAGTGCCTAAAGTAATGGAAAAACCTATACAAGGATTTAATGCAACACCGTTAGTTATAAGCGATAATTTCGATACTGATAAATTAGCTCTAAACTGGCAATGGAATCATAATCCTGATAATAATTTATGGTCTCTATCAGAACGTCCGGGTTATATGAGATTGAAAACAGGTAAAGTAGTTGAAACTATATTTGAAACTCGTAATATTTTATCACAAAGAACGGAAGGCCCAAAATGTAGTGGTATTATTTCTATGGATATTTCGAATATGAAAGATGGAGATATTGCAGGGCTCGGAGCATACTGTGCAGAACCGGGATTAATATCTGTGGCAATGGAAGGGAATAAAAAGTACCTTGTTATGACAGACCGAGATCAAGAAAAAGCTAGAGTTGATCTGTCCGTTGATAAGATATATTTACGTATGGATTGTGATTTCAATACCGATAATGCTAAATTTTTCTATAGTGTTGATAAAGAAAATTGGATACAATTAGGCACCGAATTTCATATGATTTATAACCTGAAACATTTTATGGGCAACCGCTTTGCAATATACAATTATGCAACTAAAGCTGCCGGGGGGTATGTTGATGTTGACTATTTTGAATATGCTAAAAGCGAATAATATGAATGTACAAGGGCTAAAATAGTTTCTAAGGTTAAATAAATCCTAACCGTAGTGTTATTCTATGCATAAGTTGATGTACTTAATCTAAATCATATAGTATGAAAAAATTTTTCTTTTTGCATTTATTTATTTGGGGACTGACAGTCGGGGCTATCAGTCAAAATTATAAAAGTGCGCCGAATGGATACGATGTACCCCGCACTGGGATATCTCATGGACAAATAGATACGGTAACTTATTATTCTAAGACCGTAGATACTAATAGAAAAGCTCTTGTTTATACTCCTCCCGGATACTCTAAAAATAAACAATATCCTGTATTGTATTTGTTGCACGGTATTGGAGGCGATGAAAAAGAGTGGCTTAGCCATGGACAGCCTCAAGTAATTCTTGATAATTTGTATGCTGATAAGAAAATAGTACCCATGATTGTCGTATTGCCCAACGGACGTGCTATGAAAGATGATCGTGCTATTGGAAATATAATGGAGGCACCAAAAGTAGAGGCATTTGCTACTTTCGAGAAAGATTTGTTAAATGACCTTATTCCTTTTATCCAGAAAACTTATCCTGTGTTGAAAAATCAGGAAAATCGCGCGCTTGCCGGCTTATCGATGGGTGGCGGACAATCTTTGAATTTTGGCCTCGGGAATCTTGATACATTTGCATGGGTAGGAGGTTTTTCTTCTGCGCCAAACACTAAAGCTCCAGAAGTGTTAGTCCCAAATCCGGATGATGCAAAGAAAAAATTAAAGCTCCTTTGGATCTCTTGTGGAGACAAAGACGGATTACTTAACTTCAGTAAGCGTACCCATGATTATTTAGCTAAAAATCAAGTTCCTCATGTTTATCAGGTTATACCGAATGGATATCACGATTTCAATATTTGGAAGCAAAACTTGTATATGTTCTCCCAATTGCTGTTTAAACCTGTGACTGCTGATCTTATCGAACAATACAGCTATATTCCTGAAGAAGCAGAGGTCGGTATCCCTGCATCAACAAATGTTCCCGGGGCTCAATATCCTCAGATATTATCTGGAAACAGAGTGTTATTTCGCCTAAAAGCACCTGATGCTAAAAGAGTGCAAGTGGATTTAGGAAAGAAATATGACATGGTTAGAGAAGAAGAAGGTTCATGGGCAATTACTACCGAACCTATTGTTGAAGGATTTCATTATTACTCTATCCTTATTGACGGTGTTGCTGTTTGTGATCCTGCAAGTCGTACTTTTTATGGTATGGGGCGTATGGCAAGTGGGATTGAAATACCCGAGAAAGGGGTGGATTACTATAACCTAAAGAATGTACCTCACGGACAAATAAGGCAGATTCGTTACTTCTCAGATGTTACCAAAGCATGGCGTAGAGCATTTGTATATACGCCGGCAGGATATGATACTAATACTTCGCAAAGATATCCCGTACTTTATTTACAGCATGGTGGAGGTGAAGACGAAACAGGATGGCCTAACCAAGGTAAGATGGATGCAATTATGGATAATCTGATAGCAGAAGGTAAAGCTAAGCCGATGATCGTAGTTATGGATAACGGCTATGCTGTAGATCCGTCGGCATCTTCAGCTAATTCGCCTCAGGGGCTTAGAGGATTGTTTCAGAACAGTGCATTGGAAAAAGTTTTTATTAACGAGATTATCCCTTTGGTAGATAAAGAATTTCGTACTATTCCGGATCGTGATCATCGAGCTATGGCAGGCTTATCGATGGGAGGGTTTCAGTCATTCCAGATTGCTATGACAAATTTGGATAAATTTGCTTATGTAGGCGGATTTAGTGGAGGCGGAATAATAGAACAAGGCGCTGATTTTTCTAAAATGTATAATAATGTTTGGTCTGACGTTGATGCATTCAACAAAAAAGTGAAATTGATATATTTAAGTATTGGAACTGCCGAGCCGACAAATATGTATCAAACCGTAAATAACTTTCATAAAGAATTCGAGAAAGCAGGAATTAAACATGTTTATTACGAATCGCCGGGAACATCCCACGAATGGTTGACATGGAGAAGATCATTGAATCAATTTGCTGAGTTGCTATTTAAGTAACGATATAATTAGATTGTTATACGGAAATAATAACAGTCTAAAGATTGAATTGTAAGAAATGAATATAATTGGACAAGTATCATATACGTGAAAAACAATTGTTAAAAGAACAACAAAATATAATCTAATGAAAAAGAAAGCTTTGATTTTTTTCTTGGGTGTTTTGCCATTGGCGATAGCTACTAATGCTCAAAACCCAATTATCACTCACATGTTTACAGCCGACCCTGCACCTTTGGTACACGATGGCACAGTATATCTTTATGCCGGACACGATGGTGCAACTGAAGAAGATACAAATTATAAAATGCCCGACTGGTATGTTTTTTCGTCTACCGATATGGTAAATTGGAAAGATCATGGATCTTGTCTTTCACCTTCAACATTTTCGTGGGCTACAGGCGATGCCTATGCTGCACATTGTGTTGAACGTAATGGCAAATTCTATTGGTATGTCTCAACTTTTCATAAAAGTGACGAAAATTCTAAAGGCGGCGCAGCAATAGGTGTCGCTGTTTCTGATAGTCCTATAGGACCATTCAAGGATGCGATAGGAAAAGCCCTCGTCGTGAATGAAATGACTACAGATATGAAACATGGATGGGATGATATTGATCCGGCCGTATTTATAGATGATGATGGACAAGCTTATCTCTATTGGGGAAACGGTAGTTGCAAATGGGCTAAACTGAAAGAAAATATGATTGAACTTGATAGTGAGATCACAGCTTTCAAGCCGGAAGGATATATTGAAGGTCCGTGGCTTTACAAGAGAAATGGAATGTACTATTTAATCTATGCAGGAGCAGGTACAAAACCCGAGATGATCGAATACTGTATGTCGAATAGTCCTGAAGGACCATGGGAATATAAAGGAATAATACAAGATAATGTACCCAATAGTTTTACAACTCATCCCGGAATTCTTGATTTTAAAGGCAATACTTATTTCTTTTATCACAACGGGGCTCTTCCTACCGGAGGAAGCTATCGCCGTTCTATTTGTGTAGATTATTTATATTTTAATCCGGATGGGACGATTCAGAAAGTTGTACAAACAAAAGAAGGTGTAAAGCCCGTTTGATAAAGTATATCAAGAACTGAAATTATAATAATTTAGAATTATGACAACAAAAATAATTAGAAAAGCTTGTCTCTTTTTGAGCCTGACTTTATCTGTTTCGTTTTTGCAACTTTATGCTCAGAAATCTTCGACGGCTAAAATAACTGTTGATGTCGGAACACCGGGACATACAATTTCGCCTACTTTGTTTGGTATATTTTTCGAAGATATAAACTTGTCGGCTGATGGAGGGTTGTATGCAGAACTGATTCGCAACCGTTCGTTTGAAGATGCCGATACATTACAATACTGGAAGTTTATTGGGGCTGAAAAAAAATCAACAGCTAATATTATTAAGGCCAATGTTCATTCGAGTCCACCCGTGCCACCGTTAAACCCTTACAATCGTAAGTCACTTCTTATCGATTTTGATGGCTCCTTCAAATTGGAGAATAACGGTTATTGGGGAATACATGTAGTTAGTGGAGAACGATATTTGTTCAAATTGGCTGCCTGCGCTGTTGGCGGACTAAAAACCCCATTGCAAGTAAAGATTGTGAGTGCAGACGGAAATGTTCTTGCTTCGGGTGAAATAAACAGTATCACTTCAGAATGGAAATATTATCCTCTCGTACTTACAGCATCGGCAGGAGACTCTAATGCCCGGCTTGAAATTTCAGGTAGTGGAAATGGCAAATTATTTCTGGATATGGTTTCATTGATTCCTGAGAAAACGTGGAAGAACAGTGGATTACGTATCGACCTGGCTGAATCAATCAATGCTTTAAAACCTACCTTTCTTCGTTTCCCAGGAGGCTGTTGGGTAGAAGGAGAAGATTTAGCCCATATGAACAACTGGAAAAAGACTATTGGTAATATAGATACCCGTACACCATTGTGGAATATTTGGGGATATAATGCTACACACAGCTTGGGTTATCATGAATATTTACAATTATCCGAAGATCTTGGAGCCGAACCTTTATTTTGCATTAATGCCGGTATTTCGCACCGCGAGGTGGTTCCAATGGATCAGATGGGACAATGGATACAAGATGCTCTGGATGCGATTGAATATGCAAATGGTCCTGTGACTTCTGTATGGGGGAGTATTCGTGCCAAAAACGGACATCCTGAACCATTCAACTTGAAATATTTAGAGATAGGTAATGAAAATGGAATGGCTCCTTATGCTGAACGCTGGGAACTCTTTGTGAAGGCTATTCATGATAAATACCCTGATATTGTTTTAATCGCTAACGAATGGGCTGGGGGACATCCCAAAAATCCAAAACCACAAATAGTGGATGAGCATTATTATAGCAATCCTGATTGGTTTATTTGGAATTCAAATAAATATGACAGTTATGATCGCAATGGCTCTAAAATATTTGTGGGAGAGTATGCTGTCACAAGTGGTACAGGGAATGGAAATCTACGTGGAGCTATCGGTGAAGCAGCTTGGATGACGGGTATGGAACGCAATTCTGATATCGTGGTTATGGCAGCTTATGCGCCACTTTTTTGTCATGCCAAGCATAAAGCATGGCCTGTAAACCTGATCAATTTTGATAATAATCGTTGGTTCGGTATTCCAAGCTATTATGTTCAGCATATGTTCGCAACCAATCAAGGGACAGTAAATTTGCCCGTTAATATAGACTATGCACCGAATGTTGAGATGCCTCGTTCGAGCGGTTGCATTGGATTGGGAACTTGGTTGAATTCGGCAGAGTTCAAAGATTTGGAGGTAACAGCACCGAATGGTAAAGTACTATTCAAACCAGATTTTAATAAAATAGATGAAACATGGAAACATACACCTAGTAGTGAATGGTCTGCAACCAATGGTGTATTGAAACAATCTGCAATTTCTCCTAATAGCACTATTTATATGGGAGATACCCTCTGGACGGATTACACTATAAAAGTGAAAGCTCGTAAAATAGAGGGCGAAAATGGATTTCAAATTTATTTCCACAATAAGAATAGAGGAGAGCGTACCCGGTGGGATTTAGGTGGTTTTACGAACTCTGTGAACATGTTAGAGGTCGGTTTGATAACGGAAAGTATGCCTTATAATGTAGAACCCGGTCGTTGGTATGAAGTGAAAATAGAGCTTCGTGGCACTTCGGTAAAAGCATATCTGGACGGTAAACTTATACAGGAAGTTTCTGCTGATGAAAGTCTGAAAGTAAAAGGTCTTTGCTCAAGTGCTTCACGTGATGATAAAACAGGCGATATTATTTTGAAAATCGTGAATGTTACGGGTAAAAATGTAAAAACTGAGATTGACTTGAAGGGTACTGATTTGCTTACAGGAAATGGGGAGGCTATAGTATTGACGTCTGCTAGTCCGTTTGATGAAAACACATTGGACGAACCCACAAAAGTTTCGCCTAAGAGTGAAAATTTCAAATTTTCTGGAAAAAAGCTTACACGTTTATTCCCTGGTAATTCGTTGACAGTATTACGCCTGACAACTAAAAAATAAAAATAGAGAAAATAAAAATCTTTATAAAAGCAAAGGCATCTCACATTGAGATGCCTTCATTTTTCTTATGCTTATTTTCCTCTATGCTTATTCTTTTACTAATATTCTTTTATGGGCTTAAATGAGACTGTTTAATGTCTAAAATTAGGGTTTCCATTCTACTATACCTGTCACCGGATTTTCCTTACGCCATTGGATAAAGTCTTGATATGTTCTCACACCTCCTTCAATTACAGCCTGATAATACTCAATTCCCATTATTTTTTGACCGTCAGGCGTTTCGTACTTCAAACGTAGAATAGTATTTTTTATTTCTTCGGTCAAGACACTAGCAATACGATCGGTAACTTTTTCAAAATATCCATCAAAGCGAGAATCTTTGACGATATGAATCATATCAATGTGCCACATTTTTCCATCCCTGTCTTCATACCATGCATGCCATTCGAGGCAAGCATCCTCTTCCTTTAAAAGGTTACTATATTCTATTCGTTTTATAGAAGGATGCTCAGCTAGTTGAGCCATAGCTGTAAAACTATCAGTTAACGAGAATGGAGATGTGTATATATGAAAATCGATATCGAAGTGCTTCATCATAAGTCCCAATTTTAAAGACCCAATCAGATTGATTGTTGCTCCTATAGATTTCCATATATTTATTACGTTAGTATCCTTAATAATATCCCAAGCTTTTTGCTGATTTTGTGTAGACAATGCTAAAATTTTATCCATCATTCGATTTCTATTACGTATTTCGAAAACAAAGATATTCAAAATATTAAAATGGGGTATAACGACCCTTTTCTCTTATTTTTACCTTCTCCTCCTCTAATATTCAAACATCTACTTGATATATTATTTAGTCCATAGGTCAATAGCTAATGTCCACTTGTCAATCCTTTTTGAAAAGCCCCTTAAAGCTCAAGAAATTTGTGTCTGTAAACTATTAAAGTATTGATATGACTAAAAGAGTTTCTATTTCTATTCTTTTGATTTTCTTCTATTTAATTCTTAAGGGGCAGACCGAAATAAAAAATGATACATTGATATTGCATAAACATCTACTTAACAGGCAAATTGATATGGAGGGGAAGGCTGATTCTGTATTTTTACAGCCAATACTTACTCCCGTATTGTTAGAAGAAGATAATATAGATTTGAAACTAGCCGATTTGAAATTTGAGATTAATAACCAGCCTAAAATAAAGATTCCTTATGTGAATATGATCGCTCCATCGTTGTTGATCTCTTATGGTATTGCTGCTCAATATGTCAAGCCTTTGCAGAAATTAGATAAAGAAGCTCAATTATCTGCAATAAAGCATGTAACCAAGCGTATTCCGGCAGATGATTATATTCAGTTTGCTCCAGCAGTAGGTGTATATGTCTTTGATTTGATGGGGATAAAAGCAAAACACAACCTCAGGGATCGTACGATTCTAATGGCAACATCGAATCTCTTGATGTGTGCGACGGTACAGACATTGAAGCATACCACTAAAGTGATGCGTCCAAGCGGTTCAAACAGGCAATCTTTCCCCTCAGGACATACAGCCACCGCATTTGTTAATGCACATATTCTATTCAAAGAGTATAAGGATTCTAATTGGTGGCTGGCTGTTAGTGGTTATGCCGTTGCTACTGCAACAGGAGTTTTGCGCGTGATGAATAATAAACATTGGGTGAGCGATGTAGTGGCAGGAGCAGGGATTGGTATTTTGAGTGCAGAAGCAGCTTATCTGTTGCTACCTCATATTAAGAAAATGTTTGGAATTGAAGATGTTAATAAGAACCTGGCTATTGTTCCTATTATTTCCCAAAAACAGTATAGCATAGGAGTATCTTATACCTTCTGATAAAGGTTACTTACCAAAGAGTTTTTTATTGATAACTACTTTAAATAAATCACCGCGACGGTATTTTGAGAGAGGCAGTTCTTTGTCTTTTACATAAATTCTACCTCCTTTTATACTGTCGATATGTGATATATTTACAAGAAAAGACTTGTGGATTCTGAAGAATGATTCTCTAGGTAGCATCTCCTCAGTAGCAGCCATTGTTTGATGTACGATATGAATTTTATCCGATAGGTGAATTTTTACATAATTTTGCATCGACTCTATATACCGTATATCTGTCCATACAATACGTATAAATGAATCACCTTGCTTAATATAAATATCATTGTCATCATTTTCTAAATTTTGTTTGAAGAGTAACTGCGAAGTATAAGTGTTTTTCGCTTTTTGTGCAGCTTGAAAAAAGCGTTGAAAAGCAATAGGTTTCAACAAATAGTCGATGACATTGAGACGATAACCTTCCAAAGCATATTCAGAGTATGCTGTTGTAAGAATAGTTAAAGGTGCAGTTTCCAACGATTCGAGAAATTCAAGCCCTGTGAGATCCGGCATGTTAATGTCAAGGAACATCAGGTCAATTTCCTTTTCTTTGAGTATGGTAGCTGCATCGATAGCAGAGAAGCAGGTATCTACAATCTCTAGAAAATCTAATTTACCAATATAGAATTTGATTCCTTCTATTGCGCCCGGTTCATCGTCAATAATCAAGCATCTCAGTCGCATATTATTTAGATTCACCATCATTGCTGAGATTTATTATAAGTTTTGAATGATAAATATTTTCAGTTTCACTGATTATGAGACTATGTTTATTGGGGTACAAAATGTTGAGACGTTTTTTGACATTATCTAGCCCTATTCCCGAATTGGAAGCTGTTGTTCGTTTTATAGATGATTTTGAATTCTCAACCTCAAAAGTTAATTCTTTATTGTTTTGGTTCAGATTGATGCTTATATATCCTTTGTGTGACTTTGACCGCGAAACATGTTTAAAAGCATTTTCTATAAAAGGAATGAGCAATAGAGATGGTACTTGCATCTTAGGGTTTTCTAATTGCCAGTTGGCGTTAAAATCCAAGGTGTTTTCCCAACGATACCTCTCAACTTCTATGTAGCCTTTCATAAACCGGATTTCATCTTCTATATTCACACTTTCTTTATCAGAGCCATAGAGTTGATAGCGAAGAATGTCTGAATATTTTATCAGCAACGAAGAAGCCAAATCTGAATCTTTTTGTATCAGGATGTGTATGTGATTCAGTACATTAAACATAAAGTGCGGATTGATCTGAGCTTGCAAGGATTGAAGTTGAGTTTCCAGATGTTCTTTTTGTAATATAAGATGTTGCTCATAGAGCTTAGCTTGCTCAAAATAAAACTTTAGCCCACCAAAACCAAGATTAACCAGAATAGTCAATGGTAAAAAACCAAATACTTCTGCTAAAAAGAGCTCTTTATTTTCTGAATTTTCAGATAATGGCAATATTCCATGTGATTCCAATAAGTAGAATCCCTCTAAAAATAACGACAACAGAATGGATTGACTAATAGCCATTAGGAAAATCCAGCAGACTATTAGAGGCATTCTGTTTTTTAGGATTGCTCCTGATAATATACGATTGCACAAAAGGTGTGTAGTAACAATTAAAGTTCCCAAAAGAGCAATCGCCGATAATATTTTTTGAAATAAAAATGGATAATTAGAATCATCTACAGCCCATATGATGCCTGCAATAATAATCCATAGCAGGAAGAATACACTGTTGAAGCTTTTTAATTGATACTTTTTCATTTGACAAAGTTAATAGATAATACTCAACAGTAAATGTCCACAAATCACAGGAATTAGACTATTCGTCAATAAATGCTATCGTATTAATTACATCTGATATTCTCTCTATCATTCTATCAAATATAAAGATTTATTATCTCAGTGTTTTTTATGTGTAATCAGTAGAGTTCTATTCTTTATATTTCTTTTTTTTATGGCTTTATTCAATTATATTTGTTATCTGTTTTAGACTTTTGTTATAATCTTAAAGCTGATATCTTTAACTCTTTCTATCCCAGAAATTATATACAAGGCAAAGAAAGTACTATGCCTATTATAGCTTTAATGAATGGACATCATATATCATGAAGAATATTTTACTTTTGCTTCTTTTTTTTATATTTACAATTAGTACACTTGCTGCCGATATCCGATTTTATAATATAAATGATGTTTACGGTACATCCATTCGTGAAGTATATTCTATAACTAAAGACGATAATGGATTTATTTGGGGTGCCTCCAAAACGGGCATATTAAGGATATCTTCTAATAATTGCAGAAAATATCAATTACCTCATAAATCTACCGATATTTACTTTACAAGGCTCGATTATTCGAACTCTATATTAATAGCTTACACAAATAATAGTCAGATCTTTAAATACGATCCTCTATATGATCGGTTTGATTTATTGGTCGACTTGAAGCGATTATTGAATAACGAATATATTGCTACAAAAAGAGCTGTAGTAGATAAAAATAAAAGTATTTGGATTGGCACCTCTAATGGTTTGTACAAGTATGAGAATCATCAATTGAAATTAAAAGTACACGATCTAGAGATTGTTTTCATAAGCAAGTATACTTCAAATAGCTTGTTCTTGGCTACTCCTGAAGGAATGGCTATTTTTCATACGGATACAGATAAACTGGAATATATATATAAGTATAGTCGAGATAACGAATTGGAAGTTTCCTCATTTTTATACGATGCGCAAACAAATCAACTTTGGATAGGGACAATTTCGAATGGGCTTTGGTCTTATGATATTAGTAATCGTCAATTGTTGAATAAAGAAACAAATAAATTACCCAGACAACCTATATTGTCGATAAAAAAAAATACAACCTCATCACTTCTTATTGGTATTGATGGTCAAGGATTATGGGAGTTGAGCGAAAATGGAGATAAAGTATTGAATATCTATAAAGAAGATGTTAACGACTTTTTCTCGCTTCATGGAGATGGTGTGTATGATATATTCTGTGATGATAATGAACGTATCTGGGTGGCAACTTATACCGGAGGTCTATCATTCTTTGAACAAAAAATTTTCCCTGTAAACCAAATTACCCATCAAATTAATAACCCAAACTCGCTAATAAATAATCATGTAAATAAGGTAATTGAAGATAAAAAAGGAAATATATGGTTTGCTACGAATAATGGCGTAAATAGATGGAATCCAAAATCAAATAAATGGGATGCATTTTACGATAATAAACAAGAACAGGCTAAAGTCTTTTTAGCCTTATGTGAAGATAATGATGGAAATATTTGGGCAGGAAGTTATTCGTCCGGAGTATATGTTCTTGATGGCGATACAGGAAGAGAACTGAATCATTATTTTCAAGAGAAAGAAGAAAATGGCTTTTCCGGTAAATTTATAGCCGACATATTTAAAGATTCTCAAGGTAATATTTGGATTGGGGGCACCGGCAATATTATTTGTTATAAAGAGAAACAAAAGCGTTTTCGTATTTTTGATCGTCAATCCATGTATGCTTTTGCAGAGTTGTTGTCCGATAAACTTCTTTTGGCTTGTGATTATGGATTAATATCTATGAATAAAAATACAGGTAATAAAGAATTGCTCTTAAATGATTGTCTTGTACAGGATATTCTTATTAATGGGGATGATATCTGGCTGGGGACTTCAGGAAATGGATTGGTTTACTTCAACTATAAAACAAGAAACTCAAAAAAATATACTCTCGAATCAGGATTGACATCGAACTACGTAAATAGTATTATGTTAGATAATGATGCTCTATGGCTTGGTACCGAAAGTGGTTTATGTAGATTCAGCATAAAAGATAAATCGGTATATGAGTACCCATCATCATTATCATTAAAAACAGTATCATTTAATACAAATTCGAAATACAGACAGAAAAATGGAAACTTGATCTGGGGTACAAATAAAGGAGCGGTTATTTTTAATCCTGATTTATTATATAATAATGAAGCTAAAGGGAAGATATTTATTCAGGATATAATTATATCAGGAAAATCTATACGACAAAATAAGGATTTATTGAGTGATATACCAATCAATAAAAGAGCTGAGTTAACATTGAGGTATGACCAAAATAATTTTACGATCGAATTATTACCATTAAGCAGCTCTTTAAGTGGATATAAATTCTCATGGAAATTAGAAGACTTTGATTCAGACTGGAGTAATCCCAGTGATTTATCCATTCTAACATATACAAATCTCCAGAAAGGAAATTACAATTTGAAAATACGAATGTTCGATAGTTCTGGCAATCAGCTTGACGAACGTTCGTTGTTTATAAATGTAACACCTCCATTTTGGCAAACATGGTGGTTTCGCCTTATTCTTCTTATAATTATAATAGGAATTATAGCTTACCTTCTAAGGTCATATTCCAATAGGTTAAAACAAAAGCATGCCAGAGATAAGATACGATTCTTTACAAATATCGCACATGATATCCGAACTTCGGTAACATTGATAAATTCTCCGATTGAAGAACTCGAGAAAGATCAAATGATGTCCGAAAAATCCAAATATTACCTGTCTTTAGCACAAAGTCAATCGAAACGTTTGCTCTCTGTTGCCACACAATTGCTGGATTTCCAAAAAGTAGATATTGGAAAAGGACAGGTTTTTTTGATGATGACAGATATTGTAGCATTAATATCTCAGCGATGTTTGATGTTTGAAGAAATGTCAAGAAAGAGAAATATAAAATTAAACTTCTCTTCAAATCAAAATTCATATAATACTGCATTGGATGATATGAAAATAGAAAAAGTAGTAGATAATCTTATTTCCAATGCAATAAAGTATTCGCACGATGATACCCAAGTCGATATAATTTTAACATGTGAGCCTAAACAATGGATTTTAGAGGTTAAAGATTACGGACTAGGAATATCCGAAAATGCAAAAGGTAAATTATTTAGAGAATTTTATAGAGGAGATAATAATATAAATTCCAAAATAGTTGGCTCGGGTATTGGGCTATTACTTGTAAAAAGTTATATACTCATGCATGAAGGCAATGTTCTTTTCGAAAGTAAAGAAAATGAAGGTTCTAGCTTTAAAATAGTTGTTCCTTATAAACACGTTGAGGAAGCAATGCCTAAACCAGCTTTGTCTGAAATAAAAAATAATACAGAATTCAACGATGACATTTCGCTTTATAAAGATATAGATCAGAAAAATATTCAAGATAAACAAATGTCTATATTGCTTGTAGAGGACAATATAGATCTTCAGAATTTTTTAGCTTGTTCTTTTAGAGATCAATACAATGTTACAACCGCAAGTAATGGGGGTGAAGCGTGGGCTATTATTCAATCCAAATCTTTTGATTTGATTCTTTCTGATATTTTAATGCCTGAAATCAATGGGTTGGAATTGTGTAAATTAGTAAAATCGACATTCGAAACATCACATATACCTGTTATACTTTTAACATCTTTAGCCGAAAAAGAGAATCTGATTGAAGGTCTGCACCTTGGAGCCGATGATTATATAACAAAGCCTTTTGATATCCGTATTCTTAATTATCGAATCAGTACAATCTTAAAAAATAGAATTATAGTCCGGGATAAAGCTCTAAAGCTAATTAGTCAATCTGATGCAGAGCAAGATATTTTCATAAATGAGTTGAATGATAAATTTATAAAAAAAGCATTGAGTATAGTTCATGAAAATATGTCAAACACTCAATTTGGGAAAGAAGAGTTTGCTTCAGAAATGCACATCAGCTCTTCTCTTCTATATCAGAAACTGAAGGCACTTACAGGACAATCGCCTATCGATTTCATCAGATCAATAAGATTTAATCATGGCTTGGAATTATTGAAAACACACCAATATACTATTTCGGAAGTAAGTGATATCTGTGGCTTTTCGAGTAATAATTATTTTAGCACAGCATTCAAAAAATATTTTGGAAAATCTCCGACAGAAATATAATAACACTACATATAATTAGAAATAAACAAGCTGATTTGTCTAAAATGTAAGGTTTTTTATCTAAAATCAAACATGAAAAAGGGAGTTCAGATATTAGTTTTGTTAAATCATATTTGTTAATGAAATCTAATATACAATGAAACCCAGTCTCATTTTTTTACTTCTATTTTTTACATGTGGCTATACGTCACAGTCAATAGCTCAAAATTATCAGGATACACAATCCGGTATTCGAACTACCATAGGTGATATAGATATAGAGCTTCGCTTTTACACCCAATCTTGTGTAAGAATTTTAAAATCTTCACAAAATCATCAATACAAAAAGGAAAGCCTTTCGGTTATCGATAATAATCGTGCTGTAAATATAGAAAAAAGGCAAAAGGGAGATATTCTTATATTAAAGACTCCATCAATGCATGTTACTCTGGATTTAATATCGGGACAAATGTTTTTTTACAATACGCAGAATAAACTTTTGCTAAAAGAAAAAGGCAAGCCTGTATTTACGGATTTTGATGATGCCGGAGAGAAAACGTTTTCGGTCTCTCAAAAATTTGCTCTTGAAAAGGATGAATCGATTTATGGTTTAGGACAGCTGCAAAATGGAAAAATGAAGCAACGAAATTTAACCAAATATTTAATTCAGGGAAATGTAGAGAATGTTGTAACATTTTTCCAATCAAATAAAGGCTATGGTGTATTTTGGGACAATTATTCTCCAACTACATTTAAGGATGATCAAGAAGAGACTTCTTTCTCCTCTGAGGTAGGAGATTGTGTTAATTATTACTTTATGTATGGCGGAAATTCGGATGGAGTAATTGCTCAAATGCGCGAACTTACAGGGCAAGTACCTATGTTTCCGTTATGGACATACGGTTTTTGGCAAAGTAAAGAACGATACAAAAGTCAGGATGAAACAGTTGGTGTTGTAAAAAAATATAGAGACTTGGGAGTTCCTCTTGATGGAATTATTCAAGATTGGCAATACTGGGGACATAATTATCTGTGGAATGCGATGGACTTCCAAAACCCACTATTTAACGATCCTCAAAAAATGGTTGATGATATTCATTCGATGAATGCTCATATGATTATTTCTATTTGGTCCTCATTCGGTCCTGCAACAAAGCCTTACAGAGAACTCGACAAAAACGGATTACTATTCAATTTTACAACATGGCCTCAGTCCGGTATGGATACTTGGCCTCCAAATATGGATTATCCATCAGGTGTGCGTGTATATGATGCGTATAGTCCTAAAGCGCGAGATATCTATTGGAAATATTTAAATAGCGGTCTTTTTAAATATGGAATAGATGGCTGGTGGATGGATTCTACCGAACCCGACCACTTAGATTGGAAACCCGAAGATATGGATACCAAAACTTATCTCGGTTCGTTTCGAAAAGTGCGTAATGTATTTCCTTTGATGACAGTAGGCGGTGTTTATGACCATCAGCGAGCTACCTCTTCTAATAAGCGAGTATTCATACTTACCCGTTCTGGTTTTGCCGGTCAGCAACGATATGGAGCTAACGTTTGGTCAGGAGATGTTAGTTCATCTTGGGAATCTTTACGTAATCAGGTTCCGGCTGGTCTTAACTTTTCTATTTGTGGTTTGCCGCATTGGAATAGCGATATCGGAGGTTTCTTTGCCGGTGCTTATAATAAAACGTGGAATGACGGCAGTGCTACTCGTAATCCAATGTTTCAGGAATTGTATGTTCGCTGGTTACAATTTGGAGCTTTCAATCCGATGATGCGTTCCCACGGAACAGATACACCAAGGGAGATTTATCATTTTGGAACAAAAGGAGAGCCTATTTATGATGCCATTGAAAAAACGATTAATCTGCGCTATGCCCTTTTACCATATATTTACTCTACCTCATGGGAAGTAACCAATAAGCAGTCTAGCTTTATGCGAGCTTTAGTGATGGACTTTCCGAATGATCCTAAAGCGTTAGACCTGAATGACGAGTTTATGTTTGGCAAGTCAATACTTGTAGCTCCTATCGTGAAAGCACAATACACGCCCGAAAAGATTGTAAAGGTAAATGAAGAAGAAGGATGGAATAGAGATCAGGCAAAAGATGCGGATGGCAATATGGTTGTTGATTTTGCAGCGAAGAAGCGTACTAAGGTATATCTCCCGGCCGGAACTACTTGGTATGATTTCTGGACTAATCAACAATATAAAGGCGGACAAAGAATAGAGCTGGAAACATCTATCGATAATACTCCATTATTTATTAAAGCCGGAAGTATTATTCCATTTGGACCAAAAGTGCAATATGCCACAGAGAAACAATGGGATCACTTGCAACTACGTGTATATACAGGTGCTAACGGGTCATTTGTTCTTTACGAAGATGAATTTGACAATTATAATTATGAAAAGGGAGAATATACCGAGATTCCTATTACATGGAATAATGCTTCCCGAACCTTAATTATCGGAGATAGAAAAGGATCTTATAAAGGGATGTTACTTAGTCGAAAATTGACAATAATTCTTCAGGATGCTACCCAAAAGACAGTTGAATACGATGGTAATAAGTTAGAAATAAAATTTTGATATATACTTAAATATAGAATAAAAGAAAAAATGAAAAGAATTGTTTGTTTAGTTTTTATAGCCTTTTTTATGTTTCAGGCATATAGTCAGAAAGCAACAGTGACTAGCCCTGATGGACTATTATCGGTAAAAATTTTCCTTGATAATGGTATTCCTATGTATGCCGTTGAGTATAAAAATAAGACTATGCTCGAAAAGTCTCCATTAGGTATTATCACAA
The DNA here is from genome assembly GCF_001899125.1 of Dysgonomonas sp. 37-18. Lineage (NCBI taxonomy): Bacteria > Pseudomonadati > Bacteroidota > Bacteroidia > Bacteroidales > Dysgonomonadaceae > Dysgonomonas > Dysgonomonas sp. 37-18. The sequence goes on from NZ_MKVC01000017.1 coordinate 135,542, forward strand.
ATGAAGGTGATTTTAGTAGAGGACTCGAATATATTTCAAAAAAAGAGGGAGCAGTAGATAAAAAATATACACAAGATAAGATAAAGCAATCAGAGATCCATTATAATGCAAATTCTTTGATTTGCTCATTTCAGAATCCAAAAGGGAATCAAATATCTATCCTGTTTCAGGTTAGTAACAATAACATTGCTTTCCGTTACGAACTTCCGGAATGGGGTGAGAGAAAGGCTTGTGTTATAGAAAAGGAAGCTACCGGTTTTAAATTTCCTCAATCGACTACAACCTTTTTGTCATATATGATGAGTCCGATGCAAGCCTTTGCTCGTACTTCACCGAGTTACGAAAGTGGTTATACCAACGATGAACAAGTAGGAAAACCAACCTACGAAAATCAAGGATATGTTTTTCCCGGTCTATTTCGTATAAATGATGCCGGCTGGGTTCTTGTTTCAGAAACAGGAGTCAACAGTTTGTATTGTGCATCGCATTTAAGTGATGGTACGCAAGAAGGCTTATACACAGTAGCATTTCCGGATAAAAGGCAAAATAACGGATTTGGCAGCACAGGTGCTCAAGTTGGTTTGCCCGGTATTACGCCTTGGCGTACGATAACTGTAGGAGAAACTCTCAAACCTATTGTAGAAACTACTATTCCATTCGATGTTGTTGACCCTTTATATCAAGCAAGCCAATCATATAAATATGGTCGGGCAACTTGGAGTTGGATTGTATGGCAAGATAATAGTATGAATTGGGATGATCAGGTAAAATATATTGATTTAGCTTCCGAAATGGGATACGAATATATTTTGATTGATGCATTATGGGATGTAAATATCGGCTATACAAAAATTGAAGAGTTGATAAAATATGCGAAATCAAAAAATGTAGATGTGTTCTTGTGGTATAATTCTAATGGAGGCTTTAATGATGCTCCTCAAGGTCCAAGAAATAAAATGAACACATCTATTTCACGCAAAGAAGAAATGAAATGGCTAAAGAAGATTGGTGTTAAGGGATTGAAAGTTGACTTTTTCGGTGGTGATAAGCAAGAGACGATGCGCTTGTACGAAGATATTCTTTCAGATGCTAACGATTATGGGCTGATGATTATTTTCCATGGATGTACTCTTCCTCGTGGTTGGGAACGCATGTATCCGAACTATGTGGGTAGCGAGGCTGTATTGGCGTCTGAAATGCTTGTGTTTTCGGAAGGTATACGAGAAAATGAGGCATTCTTTTCGACGCTGCATCCGTTTATTCGCAATACGGTAGGATCTATGGAGTTTGGTGGTGTATTCTTGAATAAATTCCTGAATAAAGGGAACAAGCAAGGACAAAAGCGATTGACGACCGATGCTTTTCAGCTGGCAACAGGTATTTTATATCAGAATGCTGTTCAAATGTTTGCTCTTACACCTAATAACCTTACAGATACACAAGGCTTCATTCTTGATTTTATGAAAAAAATACCCACAACTTGGGATCAGACATTATATATTGACGGATATCCGGGGAAATATGCTGTGATTGCCCGCCGTAATAATGACCAATGGTATGTTGCCGGAGTAAATGCCTTGAAGGAAACTCAGAAGTTAAAATTAAACTTGCCTATGTATGCCGGTAAGAAGATCAAAATGTATAATGATGATAAAAATAGAGAAACCTATTTGAAGGAAATAGAAGTGAAACAGAATGGAGATGTAGAAATATCTATTTTGTCTCAGGGAGGATTTGTATTAACTTATTAAAATAAATTATGAATATAAGATTAACTCTTTTAAGCTGTTTTGTGTGTCTTTTTGTTATTAATTTATCACAAATTAAAGCACAGTACCCACTTATACAGACAAGATATACAGCTGATCCGGCTCCAATGGTATATAACGATACCGTATTCCTTTATACCACCCATGACGAGGACGATTCTCAGGGATTTAAAATGCTCGACTGGTTGCTTTATACCTCTACGGATATGGTAAACTGGACAGATCATGGGACTGTTGCATCATTAAAAAGTTTTAGTTGGGTTACAAAGGATAATGGAGCTTGGGCTCAACAAGTTGTTGAACGAAACGGTAAATTCTATATGTATTGTCCGATACATGGGCAAGGTATTGGCGTTTTAGTCTCTGATTCTCCTTATGGGCCATTTAAAGATCCTATAAACAAACCACTTGTCTGGCAAAAAGAACATTGGGAGGATATAGATCCCACAGTTCTTATAGACGATGATGGACAGGCATATATGTATTGGGGGAACCCGAATGTTTATTATGTGAAGCTGAATGAAGATATGATTTCTTATTCTGGAAATATTGTGAAATTAGATAAGAATCCTGAACATTATCAGGAAGGACCATGGGTATATAAACGGAATGGACATTATTATATGGCTTTTGCCGCTACTTGTTGTCCCGAAGGATTAGGGTATGCCATGAGCGACAAACCTACAGGCCCGTGGACAACTAAAGGATACATAATGAAACCAACTCAGCGTACAAGAGGAAACCATCCCGGTGTAATTGATTATAAGGGTAGTTCTTATGTGTTTGGGTTGAGTTACGATTTAATGCACCTCGAAACCTTTAAACATCATGAGCGTAGGTCGTCTATGGCAGCAAAAATGCATTATAATGCGGATGGAACTATTCAGGAAGTTCCATATTGGACAGAGAATGTATTAGAGCAAATTGAATTATTTAATCCGTATCGCAGAGTGGAAGCCGAAACTATGGCTTGGGGATATGGTTTGAAAACGGAAAAGATGCCTGATGGCAGAATTTGTCTTACCGGAATAGATGATAATGAATCATTGTGTGTTCGTGGAGTTGATTTTGGTAAAGGAGCAAAAGAATTTTCAGTGCTTGCAGCATGTAATGTAAATGGTGGTTATATCGATATTCGTCTAGACAGTACCAGTGGTCCTTTGATCGGTACATTAGAAGTAACTCGTTCGGGTGCAATGGATAGGTTTAAGTTGATGTCGTGTGCAGTAAATGGTGCTAAGGGGGTGCATGACCTTTATTTCTGCTTTAGAAGCACCTCTCAGAGAAATAACTTGTTCTTCCTTGATTATTGGGAATTTAAATGAAATTAGAATCCGAAAAAAATATGAAAGAGAAAATATACTTAATAATGTTGGCAATATTTATGCCAACATTATTGCAATCACAGAATCCGATTATACAAACGATGTATACAGCCGATCCGGCTCCAATGGTGTATAATGACAGATTATATGTTTATACAACTCATGATGAGGATAACTCTACATGGTTTACAATGAATGATTGGAAGTTGTATTCTACAGATGACATGGTTAACTGGACAGATCATGGTGTAATTCTGAAATATACAGACTTCGAATGGGCTAAAGGTGATGCTTGGGCTCCTCAATGTATCGAGCGTGATGGGAAATTTTATATGTATGTACCTGTTATATCCGGAATAAATAATAGGGGGGCAATAGGTGTTGCAGTGGCTGATAGTCCGTATGGTCCTTTTTATGATGCTCTTGGTGAACCTTTGGTACAAACAGAATGGGGTGATATCGACCCTACAGTATTCATTGATGATGATGGTCAGGCTTATCTTTACTGGGGAAATCCCAAGTTGTACTATGTTAAGTTAAATGAAGATATGATCTCTTATTCGGGCGATGTAGTCCGTGTTCCGATGGTTGCAGAATCATTCGGCAAAAGAGAAAATAATCCGGAGAGACCAACTTCATATGAGGAAGGACCATGGTTATATAAGCGTAATAATCTTTATTATTTATTTTGGCCGGGAGGACCTTTACCCGAATTTATAGGATATTCGACAAGTAAAAGCCCTATAGGACCATGGAAATATGGTGGTATTGTTATGCCTACAGAAGGTAAATCTTTTACAAACCATCCCGGAGTGATTGATTTTAAAGGGAAAACTTACTTTTTCTATCATAATGGAGCACTGCCCGGTGGAAGCGGTTTTACAAGGTCTGTTTGTGTCGAGGAAATGACGTTTAATGCAGATGGTTCTATCCCTCAATTGAAAATGACAGAAGGAATTAAGCAAGGAATAGGTACTCTCAATCCTTATCGAAAAACAGAAGCCGAAACAATTGCATGGTCTGAAGGTATAAAGGCATCTCAAAATAAACAGGTTGGAGTCTTTGTGACCGCAAAAAAGGATGGGGCATATATAAAAGTTAGAGATGTTGATTTCCAAAACCAAGGAGCTTCTAAGTTTTTTGCGCGAATAGGAACTACTCATAATGCCAATGTTACATTTGAAATTCGTCAAGATAAACTAGATGGGGCTTTACTCGGTACAATAAAGGTCCCACGTACCGGAGGCAGTGACAGGTGGAAGTTAGTTTCGATTGATATCCCTAAGATAACAGGTGTTCATGATCTATATTTCGTTTTCAAAGGGCCTCAGAATACTGATGTCATGTACTTTGATTATTGGAGGTTTGCTGAATGATATAATGCTTTTATAATCAATTATATCTTTAGATTTTACTATTAAATATGCATTTATATGAAAAAAAATATTCTTTTTATTGTATTGTTTTTTATGTCACTTAATATGTCTATTGTGGCTCAGGAAAAATTTCATGTTTTTTTATGTTTTGGGCAATCCAACATGGAGGGGCATGCGAAGATTGAAGTACAAGATACTATTGATATAGATGGTCGTTTTATGATGTTGCAGACCGTTGATTGTCCTGAACTGGGACGTTTTAAGGGGAACTGGTATAAAGCTATTTCACCATTAGCACGATGTCATACAGGACTTAGTCCGGCTGATTATTTTGGAAGAACTATGGTTGCAAATCTTCCGTTAGATACGAAGGTTGGTGTAATCAATGTTGCGGTAGGAGGTTGTAGAATAGAACTCTTTGATAAAGAAAATTTTCAATCTTATGTAGACCAATCTCCAGAATGGCTCAAAAATATGGTTAATGAATATGATGGCAATCCTTATGCCCGATTGATAGAAATGGCTAAGCTGGCTCAAAGTCAGGGTGGTGTGATTAAAGGAATATTACTTCATCAAGGTGAATCTAATAACGGAGAGACTGATTGGCCGGAAAAAGTCAGAAAAGTATATGACAATATACTAAAAGATCTGAATCTTGAGCCGAATTCAACCCCCTTACTAGCCGGAGAACTATTAGATGAAGAACAATATGGTGCATGCGCAAACATGAATTTAATAATAAATACTTTACCAAACGTTATACCAAATGCCCATGTCATTTCTTCAAAAGGATGCGAAGGGGTTAAAGACCGATTGCATTTTAGTGCTGCCGGATATCGAACTTTAGGAACTAGGTATGCTGAGAAAATGTTGCAATTGTATAACGGAAGTTCATTAAAGAAGTAATTAAAGTGTACTTATGGAAAAATATTATTGTAAATTATTATTCACGGTACTTTTCTTGTTTTCTTTGATATCGTGTAATCATAATAAACATATCGAAGTCACTCCATGGGAGACAGGAGCTTTTGAATCGCAGAAATATAGAAATCTTTTTACTGAAGTAGGATACTCTAAAGAACAGGTTGATGGGAAATTACAGGGAATATTTCAAAATCTCTTTTTCGGTCCGAATAAGATTTACTTTGAAGTAGGAGATTCAATGGCTTACATATCAGATGTCAAAAATCATGATGTGCGGACAGAAGGAATGTCTTATGGAATGATGATTGCCGTACAACTGAACAAGAAGGATATTTTTGATCGTTTATGGCGTTGGAGCAAAAAGAATATGCAACATCAAGATGGACCTTTTGAAGGTTATTTCGCATGGAGCTGCAAAACTGATGGAACGCCTAATGCAAAAGGACCGGCGTCTGATGGAGAGCTCTATTATATTACTTCTTTGATATTTGCATCTAATCTTTGGGGAAATGATGAAGGAATTGATTATTTGAAAGAAGCTCAGAATATACTTAACTGTTCGATGAATAAGGGTGGAGGAAAGGAAGGAGTGACTAATCTTATCGATGCAGAGCACAAACTGATTACTTTTGTGCCTTTCAGAGGAGCCGCTCTGTTTACCGATCCATCGTATCACATTCCTGTATTCTATGAAGTTTGGGCTAAATGGGCAGAGGATGGACGTTCTGAATATTGGAAAGAATGTGCTCGCTCTAGCCGAGGCTATCTGCATAAGGCTGTACATCCTGTAACAGGCTTAACTCCTGATTATTCATATTATGACGGAAGGCCATTTCGCACTGAATATGGTATTGTAGGTGAAGATTTTCGATTTGATTCATGGAGAGTCCCTCTGAATATAGCATTAGATTATTCGTGGAGTTGCGCAGACAAAGAATGGCAACAAGACTATGGCACTAAGATACAAAGTTTCTTATACTCTCAAGGGTTGGAAACATTTGTAGACCAGTATACGATTGATGGAGGAATGGTTTCTGATACATTACCGGCAGGTAACTATAAAAAGGATTTAAGACACTCCTTAGGATTAGTTGCTACAAGTGCTGCAGCAACTACAATGTCTACTTATCCTAAGCGGAGTGAATTTGTTCATCATATTTGGAATTCTGAACATAAGCCATACGAAGATGGATTTTTCGATGCATACTATGATGGACTATTGTATTTGTTTGCCTTTATGCATTTAAGTGGAAACTATAAAATAATATTTCCGTCCTAACTATTAAATATCTAATTATTATGAAAAACTGTATTTTGCTGTTTATTTTAGTTCTGTCTATTGCCTCTAAAGCTACAGCACAAGATTTAGAGGGAGGTATTTCGTCTGAGTACAATATTCCTGAAGGTCAATATCCTATAGTGAATAGCGATTTAAGTGCTACATTCCGCATCCAAGCTCCTTCTGCGCAAAGCATGCAAGTTGATATCTGCGGGAAAAAATATCCGATGACAAAAAATGCAGCCGGTATGTGGGAAGTAACAACCGACCCATTGGTGGTAGGATTTCATTACTACTTCTTATTGATAGATGGAGTATCTGTAGTAGATCCCGCTAGCCAGACATTTTTTGGTTGTGGAAGAATGGCGAGCGGTATAGAAATCCCGGAATCTAAAGCAGAATCTGCTTATTATTCGTATCAAAAAGATATTCCTCATGGACAAGTTAGAGAATGTTATTATTTCTCGAAAGTAGAGGAGAAGCAACGTAGATGTTTTGTATATACGCCTGCCGAATATGAAACAAATCCTACAAAACGCTATCCTGTGCTGTATCTTCAGCACGGTATGGGCGAAGACGAAACCGGCTGGAGCAGACAAGGAAAAATGGCTTTTATTTTAGATAACCAGATAAGTGAAAAGAAGTGTGTTCCGATGATTGTTGTAATGGATTATGGTAATTGTGGATATATACATGGAACTAAAAAAGGAGAATCTCAGAAGGAGTTTGGAGCATTATTTACCCCAATACTTATAAATGATATTATACCCTATATTGACTCAAATTTTCGGACACTTTCGGATAGAGATAACAGAGCCATGGCTGGTTTATCGTGGGGAGGACATCAGACATTTGAGACTACATTGAATAATATAGATAGGTTTTCGCATATAGGAGCTTTTAGTGGTGCTCTTTTCTTTTTGAAAGAAGACAATCTAAAGAAAGCCTACAACGGAGTTTTTGCGCAGCCTGATGTTTTCAACAAAAAAGTACATACTCTTTTCTTAGGTATGGGTTCAGAAGAGGGAATGGGTAGCAAACGTATCAGTGATTTCTTAAAGGAAAATGGGATAAATAATACATATTACGAATCTCCAGGAACTCATCATGAGTGGCTTACTTGGAGACGATGCCTTAATCAATTTTTACCTCTAATATTCAAACAAAAACAATGAAAAAGCTGTTTTTTCTATTCAGTATATCTCTGATTTTATTGGTAAGTTGTACTACATCTAAGGTGAAATCATTTGTAGATAAGAATTATGATATACCTATTGGCTTTGATCAACACAAACCGGATGTAAAGTATGGCGTAGTTAACGATGTCAGCTATTTTTCGAAGACAACCAATAGCAATAGGCCCGCTAAAATAATTTTACCGCCAAATTATGATAAGAATAAGAAATACCCGACCTTATATCTTCTTCATGGTTTGGGAGGAAATGAGAATGATTGGTTTGGCGGCAATCCGGATCAAATTATATCGAACTTACTCCATGAGGGAAAATCTAAATAAATGATAGTTGTTATTCCCAATATCAAAGCCAGGCATGATAGTGTGAAAGTTGCCCCGGAGTTTTACTCTGTCCAACATTTTAAGGAATATGATAATTTTTTGAATGACCTTAAAAATGACCTGTTGCCATATATAGAGAAAAATTATCCGGTACTTTCCGGACGAGATAATCGTGCTGTAGCAGGTTTATCCATGGGAGGTCGTTCTGCTCTCCATATTGGAATAGAAATGATTGATGAATTTGCATATATCGGAGCATTCACTCCTGCAGTAGGTGTTCTGCCTTATGATGTAGAGAAAGGTCTTTTTATACAAGAAACGCTTACTGTGCCTTTAAAGTATAAGAAATCGACTTTGATAATGATAGTAAAAGGAAGCAATGATGATGTCGTAAAAGAATGGCCAGAAGTATATAATAACACACTTAATAAGAATGGAGTCGAGCATATCTATTACATTACACCCGGAGGGCACGATTTTGATGTATGGAAGAATAGCTTGTATAATTTTGTCAGACGAATATTTCAATAATAAACAAGTTTTACTTATTAGAGAATATAATATAGATCGTAGTTAAGTGTTTAACTATCTGTGTCTTTATTCTAGTTGTTGTATATTCATAGTTTTGTCTGATGACGCAATATTATATATTGAATACGAGTCGGATAAATAATTATAAAAAAGATGGTATATTTGCATGTAATAAGTGTTTATTATACACTCTATTGTTTGTTTTTAATTTAAATAAATTGAGATGACACCATCATTCTATAAAGAGCAAGAAAAATTCTATATATCCGTCGACTGTATAATACTTGGTTTTAAAGATGATAAAATGTACTTACTTATTTCGAAGCGAAAATTTAACCCATTAGAAGGTCATGATACACTCATGGGTGGATTTTTGCGTTCGAATGAACATCTTAATGAAACAATCTCTCGTGTTGTTTATGAATATACAGGTATTCAGAACGTATATATGGAAGAGGTTGGTGTATATGGCGATATTAATCGTGATGAAGGAGAACGAGTTGTGTCTATCGCATATTATGCATTGATTGATCTGGAATTGTTCGATGATAAACTTTGTAAGGTCCACAATGCCAGATGGGAAGAAGTGGATAAAGTTGGAGAATTAGTTTTCGACCATAACCAGATGTTATCAGATACATTAGTGATACTTAGACGAAAAGCTGCGACTCAGCCTATCGGTTTCAATTTATTACCTGAAAAATTTACTTTACCTCAATTGCAATCCCTTTATGAAGCAATCTATCAAACAAAATTAGATAAACGTAATTTCAGAAAGAAGATGCTGGAAATGAATGTTTTGGAAAAGCAACAGGATAAAGATAAATCAACTTCGAAGCGAGGTGCTTTTTACTACAAATTCAACAAAGAAAAATATGATGAATTATTGAAAAAAGGGTATTCCTTTTTTTCTTATGTTGATTAATATTTGGTGTATACCATTAATGTTATTATAAAAAGAACCAAGACGCAGCTAGTCTTGGTTCTTTTTTACTTTAATATGCAAGGTAACACTAAACAGCTATTTATCTTCTAATAATCTAACTTCTATGATTTTCGGTGTTGTATGTTCTTTGTTTGCCGTAAATTTAATATCTAATATCTCTTTTGTCGTCTCGCTTAGAGGAATATCTAATAGTATAAATTGGATTCCCGATTCAGGCTTATTATCTATACTTAGATTTTGAAGTTTCTCCCCATTGACCGAAATTTCATAAATACTTGGTTTATCAGAAGCCAGATATTTGACATATAGAACTTTGACTTTCTTGTCTTTGTTTCTCATTTGATAACTAAACCAACCTTTTGCTTCCCGCCAGTGAATGTTCTCGAATGATCCTGCATTCGATTCTTCGAATTGTATAAAGTGATCTGACTCTGGTTGTTGTTCTCCACAAGCTACCTTATCTATGGTTTTAGAATCCAGTTTTATACGTTCTTGTTCCTCGCGTTTTATTTGTTCATGCAAACTAGCCAATCCTTCAGTTGTTGTTTGGGGCAAATATATAATATAGCGAGACTCATGCAGTCTGAAAAAAGGAACAAATTCCAATTCTGACGGATATTTGGTTGAATAAAGACTACTCAATTTGAAAGTCAGAGGCTTACCTGGTACAGGTTTAATTTTAGAAGTAATATCTTCTTTATCGCTAACCAATAGAGGCATTTCGGACAAAGGCAGAAAAGTTCCGTGTGCTATATGTCCACCACGGCTATCATCAGCAAACAAACCGGTCATATCTTCCTGTCCTGTTTTCGCAGCAAGAACAATTGGTCCATATCGAAATGAATAGTAATTTGATTTGTCAGGAAGTTGCTCCGCAACAATAGTCATCGGTAATTCTACGCTTATGCGATCTCCTTTTTGCCAAGTTCTTTTTATTGCAATATAACCATTCTTTAGAACTCCAGCATATGTTTTTCCATTCAGCCTAATTTTCATTGTTCCTTTTTCTACCCATGATGGGTATCGTACATACACTGTAAATTCACTTTTTTTCTTAGGATTTACAGTGATTTCTGTTCTTGATTCGTCAGGGAATTTATTATCCTGAACGATCTCAACATTTTTTTCTTTCCAGTTTAATGAAGAAGGAATGAATAGGTTTACATATAAATCATCACTTGTGTGTGCATAAATCATTTCTCCATATTTTGCATGGCTCTCTATTCCAGATCCAACACAACACCACATACTGGTTTGAGGCTGCGAATATACACGATAATGTCCGGGGCGCATTTGTGTGAAATAAACTAAGCCTCCGGTTTGAGGATTTTGACTTGAAAGGATATGATTATATAATGCTTTTTCGTAATAATCAATATATTTTTTGTCTAAGGATGTTTGATAAAACATTTTAGATAGACGGAGCATATTGTATGTATTACAAGTCTCGGGACCTTCATTACTTGTTATCATACTCGAAAAATCATTTGTTGGGTGGAAGTGTTCTCTTACACTATTTCCACCTATACATACCGAGCGATGCTCTACTACAGTTTCCCAAAAGAAACGGGAGGCCTCCGACCAAGATTCATTCCCTTCTATATCAGCAATACGTTTAAAACCTAAAACTTTAGGTATTTGCGTATTGGCATGTAATCCTGTTAGTTTATCTTCATGAGCTAATAATGGGTTTAGTATTAATTGGTGAGAAAACTGATGAGCTAATTTCAAATATTTTTCATTTTGCGTTATTACGGCAACATCTGCAAAAGTTTCGTTTAGCCCTCCGTGTTCGCTGCGCAGCATATCTTGTATTTGCTCTTCAGACAAATTTGATACTAGTTTTATAGCCCAGTCTGTCATTTTAATCAACATATCCTTTGCTGTCTCATTCCCTGCAATAAGGTAGGCATCACGTAAGCCTGCATAAGTCTTATGAATGTTGTAGAGAGGAACCCACCTGTTATTTAACCCAAAACCAGAGGCTCGAATATCACCTTTGGCTATTTCTTCCCAAATAGCCTTTCCGCCGGGAACACCTCCAATGTATCCATTACCATTTTCATCCTGACATCGTTTCAATTCACTTATCATATAGTCAAGACGATTTTTTATCTGTTCATCTCCTGTAGAAGCATACATCAAAGCAAGAGCCGAAACATAATGCCCTCCGATATGTCCGTCAAGACCCGTATTCTCCCAATTCGTGTAACTCTCTGCCTTTTTCTGCAATCCAGCTTCTCTTAAGAATGGTGCTAAAAGTCTATCTGCATCTAAATCTAAAAGATATTTCTTATCAAGATCCTGTGCCCTTTTGAAAGGACTATCCAATAACGTTATGTCTTTCAGATCAAAATATTTGATCTTAGGAGTAGTTTCCTGAGCACAAAGGTGAATGACGCAAACGAAAGAGAATATTGTTGTAAATAATTTCTTCATTGATATTGATTTAATTTCTATAAATAATACTATTAAAAATAGACACGCTGATATACTTCTGGTTGGTTAACGAACCATTCTGTATATCAGCTTTGTTTTTTATATTACTTCAGATATTCTTTGACCTGTTTATATACATTATCAGGTGTAAAGCCTAGTTTTTCGTCGAGTACTTTGTAAGGAGCGGAAAACCCGAAAGAGTTCATACCCCAAATTTTGCCATTGTCGCCAACGAGCCCTAGTAATGTGACGGGCAGCCCGGCAGTCAATCCGAACTTTTTCTTGTCCTTCGGCAATACGCTTTCCTGGTATTCTTTACTTTGTGTGCGGAATACTCCCTCTGATGGAACGGAAACAATACGTGTTTTTATGCCGTCTTCTTTCAGTAGTTTTGCCCCGTCAACGAGTGTCGATACTTCCGATCCGGAAGCCAGCAGGATGATGTCATAGTTCGCGTCTTCCTCCACTATATATGCTCCTTTCTCTGCTTGAAGAGCTTCTGTATATCGGTTTTCTTTTGCCGGCAGGTCGTTGATGTTCTGACGGGAGAAAATCAGTCCTGTCGG
>NZ_MKVC01000018.1:0-15706 GCF_001899125.1 Dysgonomonas sp. 37-18
CAACAAAGTCCCGAAACTATGTCGGCTTTGATGGTAGGAGAGATTCTCTTTCAGGTCTATTAATGTTCCTATCTGGTTTATCTCGTACCAGATTTTATCACGGACAGGTAACGGAAACACGGGACTACTTTCATCTGTGGTATTGTATAACATAAGAATTTGCTCCGCTATCGGATGCAGGGGTATAAATGCCTCGACATTGGTCTTTACCCTGCGTTTTCGGATATAAAGCCTACCTTCTGCCGTTTTACCTATATGGTGCGGATACAATCCGTATATATCTACATAAGCTAATCCGGTCAATGTTGAGAAGATAAAAGCCCTGCGCACCAGCTCCAACCGTTCTTCGGGCATGGGTGTTTCCAGCAGCCGTTTAAAATCATCTTTGCTTATGTGTTTGTGCTTGGGTGGTTCTTTCTTTTCATACCTCACCTCTTCCAACGGATTACTTCTTAATACTTCCTGATCGATGGCAATATAAATAAGCCTGTTGAGCCAGGTGATACATTTATTGATATAACCCGATTTGCGTTCTCCTATGGTTTTCAAATAGAGTTTGAATGATTCGCCAAACTCTTCGGTAATATCAGAGAAGGCAATATCCTTCATCCCTCTGGAGCATAGGAACTCTTTCAGGTTCCGTTGTGATATTCCCGATTGTCGGTAGCTGGTTGTGGAGTTTATTTCGATGGAGCGAAGTCGCAGGCGTTCACGTTCCACGTCTCCTGCCTGTAAGAGCATGGTTGGGATAGAGTTAACCCCAATGATAGTGTTTTTTAATAGCTCTGCGCTGATAACTCCCTGTTCTCTCAATATATGATTGTAGGTGTTCTCGATACGGTTACGATAGGTTATAAGCTTATTATTTTCCCTTTCTATTTTAATGGTTCCTTTCCTTGTATTCCAATCTTCAGGACTGCAATAGATACCTGTGGTTATGACTGTTTGTTTGCCGTCTATACTGATCCGGCACAGAATAGGTGTTGTGCCATCTGCCTTAATTTTGTTTTTATTGATGTAAAACAATATTTTGAATGTTGATCTCATAATTATATATTTTTGAATGATTTTGTTTTGATACAAGTAAGAAAAGCATTTAATGATATGTATTCAAACAGATCTATCAATAAATAAAATCCTTAACCGATAATAAAAAGAGCGACCTTGACTTTATAGAACTAATTGTAAATCTCTGGTTACTTCAATAAATTTATCCATATCCTCGAAAAGCTTTTTAGGAGTAACACGGGCATAGACCTGAGTCGTTTTGATGTTGCTGTGCCCGAGCATCCTACTGATTGTTTCTATCGGGACTCCCTCTTCGAGCGTAATTAAACTGGCAAAGCTATGTCTTCCTGAATGATAGGAGATTGGCTGCTTTATATCTGCCATAACACGTAATCCCCGCATATTTAATTGTACCACTTCTGCTGATTGTATCGGGAACAATGTTTCTCTGTCCTCGTCTTTATATTTTTCAAGCAGAGTGATGGCTTCGGGCAATAATTTGACACGAGCCTGAAAGTCTGTTTTCTTTCTGCGGTATTTAAGCCAAAGGTTATTTTCTTCGTCGGTGAACAGATTTTCTTCTGTTATGCGGACTATATCCGCATAAGAAGTACCGGTATAGCAAGCGAAGAGAAATAAATCACGGGTAAGCAGATGCGAATGACGGTTGGGAGCAATCTCCAAGTCACGGATTTTTTCAAAACTTTCCCTGCTTAATGCTTTGGGAGTGGCTTCTTTTTGTTTGGGTAGTTTGTAATGGGCAAAATGCAGTTTCTCGGAAATGCCTTCTTTGAAAGCAATCTTACACATCTTTTTCAGGATAGCCAGATAGTGGCGAACGGTATCCATTGAATAGCCCTGTTCCAGAAGAACGAAGTCCTGATACTCCCGGATGAACAGCTCGTTCAACTGCCCGAAAGCGATATCTTTGGTCTTGAACTTCTTTTTGATGAATTTGCCTAATGAACGGTGGGTGTACACATAACCGCTTAAGGTGGTCGGGGCAACATCTATTCCGATACGTGCTCGTAGCCCTTGCATATGCCTGTCAAGAAGTGCAAGCAGGGTTGTTTGTGCTCCCATACTTCCCTGAAACAGATTTTTGACTGATTCGGCATCGAAAGATTGGTTACGTTCTATGAGTGTATCATAAGCCGAATGCACAGCAAGCAATAGTTTCTCTATTTTTGCATTGGTTACTACTGCTTCACGGCTTTTACCATCCAGACGACTTTCGCGGGGATTCCACAACCCGGGAGTACAGGAAAGTTTCAGGCTGAATTGGGACATGGACCTTCCGATAGTGATTCTTCCCATGATGGGAGTTTTGCCTAATTTATCAGGACTGCTTTTTTTCAGGTAAAGTAAAACCTTGAATTTTTCTTGTTTCATACACTTATAATTTTGTGGGCTTTGCCGGAAGGCAAAGTTACCGATTATATAAGTGCTCTTTGTTACGCAAAATGCTGTGAATCAGAACATACGAACCCTAACTATATTTCTCCAATCAACTACGAGTTACCTATTCCGATTCGGTAATTATTGAGGTAACGGATTGGTAATTCAAATACTGCTGTATTTGGCAATATCCTGCTTTTTAACAAAACAGCAAATTAGAGCAATTCATTTAATTATAAACGAGTTACGTTTTATTCGCTGTGTTTCGCTAGTTACCGTTTCTCCTGTTATTACTCATGCGGCTCGGCATTCCTATGGGACAATATTGGCTCATAACAGAGTCCCTGAATCTTATATTGGTTTTGCTTTGGGACACTCTAATAAATCAGTAACAGGTTCGTATATTGAAGGATACAGCATAGAAGACAGGCTTCAATATAATTCCTTACTACAGTTTCAATAAATAATTATCTTTGAATAGCCTATATAGTTGAAGAGTAGACCGATATAATAAAATTAGAGTAATCCCCGGTTATAGAAAAATGAGCTTATATTATATAATTATTATGAGCAAATACGATAGCTTCTGTAATATTTTTTACATTAAGTTTTTGATAAATATTTTTCTTATGAAATTTAATTGTATTTATATTAAGATAAATTGTTTCAGCTATTTGTTTATTTGATAAACCTTGTGCAGAAAGCTTAAGTATAACGTTTTCTATCTTTGATAGGGAAACAACTTCGGTCGATCTCCATCTTTTTCCTTCAAAGGAATATCTTAGTCTATGTAGAACCCCAGATTTATTAATATATACGTTTCCAGATTTTTTTTCTGTAGATAGCATTACAGAACATAGAGCTAGCCATATATTACCTTTTGGTGTTAGCAATATAGGTGTTAATTTATGATTAATCATTGTTGTTGATTTGTTCTTTTGAAGTAATCTAAAGTCATATGAAATTGTAAATTTAAGTCTGTCTTCTATTGGTTGTTGATAAAAGAAAGCAAATCCTTTTTTATTTATTTCAAGTAACATATCTATATCTTCTTGGGGTAAGTTTTTTTCATAAAATGAATATCCCATTTTTAACACATCTTCTCTTAAATAACCATTTAAAAATAAAGGATTTTGAGAAACGTATAAGAATCCTCTACTTAAATAGTTAATAACATATAGGCTTTCCCCTGATACTCTACTCATTGCATCTAGGGTATCAATGAGTAGTTGTGATATTTTATAATCAATAGTACCATTGCATTCTTCATCAGTAACCCCTTCAAAAAAATCGTCTAAATTGAATAACATAAATTCTTCATTTTAAATAGATATGTAAAGATGGATTATAGTATTTTTAGTAAAAAAAGAAAAACTACCCAAAAGGGTAAAGGTAGTTATTATTTAATAAAATATTTTTGTATACATAAATAAAACAGAACTCATATTCAATAAATGCTCGTTTTTTAGTGATTCTCAAATGTTTTCTGTGTGTTTAAAATTTGATTTTCATATTATTACGGCTGTATTTGTGATTGGTCGCTAATCATCTACTTCAAACTTTATTCTGTAAGTTTCTAATAAATAACAATTTAAAGTTTTTATCATGGAGTGCTTAATACGTCAATTTGAGAATTTTTCTTTATGGAGGTTTTCCAATGCAAGTTTAAAGGAGGCTTCAAATTTTATAATTGAAACAAATTATAAATCTCATTTGGGGTATTATCCTACAACTATAAAAAGGGAAATTGAAGAGTTATATGAGAGAGAAAAATGCTGGCTTCAAGATTCATTTTTTTATGGAATAAGAAATAATCAAGGAAATATAATAGGAACTATTAGAACTTTAAGATGGACTAAAAAATATGTTTTACCAATACAAGCAGTATTTGATATTAATATTGACAATATTCAAGAGAAAGAAACTAAAACGCCGAATATCTGGCATATTGGTTGTTTAGCTATTGACTCTTTTTCTTTAGGGAAGGCTAGTTCTGTTATTTTAAAAATATTATTGGTACAAGCGTTATTTCATATCTGTTCTAATGAATCAATAATGTTTGCAGAGTGTGATCGTAAATTATATGAGAAAATAAGATTGCTAGGTATATATATGCTTCAAGCAGGAGAGTCTAAAAATCATATTGGTTCTGAAACAATTCCTGTCTATAATATATCAAGAAATTTAAAACCTTTTCTATGGAAACAACAAAGGTATCTTTATATAGCAGAAACAGAATCTATATTTCAGATGAGGAACAAGAAAGAATACGAAACTACCGAATTCTTGTTGGAGGAGTAGGTTTGGGGAGTGGAATAGTAGAATGTGCATTAAGGCTTGGTTTTGAGAATATATGTGTTATTGATGGAGATTGTGTAGAGGAGTCTAACTTAAATAGACAGAATTATTTAATGTCTGACATAGATGAGTTGAAAACTAAGTCAATATATAACAGATTAAAAGCGATAAATCAAAATGCTAATATAACATATCATTCAATATTTCTGACAGAGGAAAATCTTGAAGATTATGTATCATTAGATGCATATGATATTGCGATTAATGCTCTTGATTTTACATCGAATGTTCCTTTTCTTTTTGACGATGTATGCCTAAGTCACAATATTCCAATATTACATCCTTATAATTTAGGGTGGGCAGGTTGTGTATTTATCATAAATAGAGAAAGCTTGAAGTTAAATACATTTTATGATACATGTGAAGGATTTGAGGCATATTTTGTCTCCTATGTAATAACACATTTGAAACACTTGAATAATCGAAAAAAATGGTTGGAAGAAGTGCTTGAGGCTTATTCACTAGAAAATAGAGAATTATCTCCCCCACAATTGGCTGTTGCCTCTTGGATTGTGGCAGGGATGTGTACCAATATCCTATTTAATATAGCAACAGGGAAAAATATTAAATTGTTTCCTGAATTTTATTTTGCATCAATTATGTAATTGACATCCTTAATTTAATAATAAAAACAAGTCTGTGAAAAATAACGTATTTATAATGAGAGTATTATTTCTTATCTTGCTTCTACTCATTGTTCCTTTGTTACATAGTCAACAAATCAAGAATTTTTGTTTAGAAGGTGTATTGTTTGATACATCAAAAAGAGCAGTAGATTACGCAACAGTTACAATTCTTTCTGAGGTTGATTCTTTGTACGTTAAAGGAAATATTAGCAACGAAAAAGGTCAATTTAGAATTGAAAATATTCCATCCGGAAGATACATACTATCTGTTACCCATTTATTGTATAAACGCAAATACGTTAATATCGAAGTACAAGAAAATACAATACTTGATTCCATTCTAATGGAGGAAAATGTGGTTGGATTAGATGCTGTTACAGTTACGGCTAATGTTATTCAACAAAAAAATGATAGATACGTAGTATTCTTACAAGGAAACCCGATAACAAAAGGAAATAATACAAAAGAGGTACTTACATTGTTACCTGGTGTTACCAATGAAGAAAATTCCTTAAAAATTAATGGCCGAGATGTTTCCGAAATTTATGTTGATGGACGAAAACTAAGGGATAGAAATGAGTTAGATGCAATTCAGGCTGAAAATATTGATAAAGTCGAAATTGTACATATGAGTGGTAGTGAAGAGAGTGCTTCGAGTATGGGAGGGATCATTAATATCAAATTGAAGAAGATGTCTAATGGAGGATATTATGGATCTGTTTCGAGCGATTTTTCTGTACATTTCAAAGGGGGACATTATTCAGATAATATAAATGCATCATTGAATTACAGGAATAAAAATCTGAGTATATATAATTACACATATTTTGGACATTTAAAAAATATTAGTCAATATAATATTTACTCCCATTACAAAGAGATAAATAAGTATATTGATATGCAGACCGATGGTAAAGGTTGGACAAATTCTTTCTCTGATAGATTGAGTTTAACCTATGATATTACTAACAGACATAGCATAGGTGGTAATTTTAGATTGGGAATAACTAACGGAGAGCCTATCAATAGATCAGAGTCTACGGTTAAAAACAATGTTGGTGAAAGGATAGACAGATCTGAATCGATAATAGAAGAAAAGTTAAGAACTAGGCAATATCAGGCGGCCTTAAATTATGATTGGATATTAGATGATAAGGGTTCAAAAATAAAATTTATCATTGACTATTTAAGATACAATAATAAAAGGATACGAGGTAACAGCTATTTATACAATCTGGATAAAGATAATGGGTATGAAGAGAATACTAGTGATCGATTAGATGATAGAACTGATATGCTAGAAATAGATACTAGGTTGGAGCAAAGAATAAGTGATAAATCGCAACTAGATATTGGTCTTAATTATAGTTTGAATAATTCAAAACAGTTTTTAGACTATAAAAAATGGGAAAATAACATTTGGGTGTCTGATCTTGATCTTAGTGATAATTATAAGCTGAAAGGACAGAATTATGCAGGTTTTGCTTCTTTTTCATCGATGATTACAAAAAAAATTACTTACAAAGTGGGTATTAGAATACAGGAAAACAAAATTGAATACAATTCTGTAAAAATAAGCAAACAGAATTCTAAAAATTATTGGGGCATATATCCTACGCTTAACTTAATGTATAATATTAATGAACAAAAAGGGAACTCAATAAGCCTTTTCTATCAAAAAGCTATGGATCCAATTCCATATAGCGCGATCACGCCTGTGGTAATCTATAATAATGAATATTTATATACTAAAGGTAATCTAGATATAAAACCTGTAAATTATCACCTTATTATGTTAGGAGGAGCGATTAATGGTCAATGGAATATTAATTATCTATTCGGATTTAGTAAAGATGTTTTGTTCTTTAAAACCTTCCAAGACGAAAAGGACCCATTAGTAACCTATACTATGCCTGTTAATGATGGTAAGAATTATATGCAAGCCTTGTCTCTGGATAGAACCTTTAAAATAGCAAAATGGTGGAGTTTAAAAGCTATTGGACGAATACAATGGCTAAAATATGAAGGAGTAGATATAAATTCATCAAGTTGGAAACCTTATTTAGCGATTAATAATAATATGGACTTTGACAATGGCTGGGGTGGGAATCTCTCTTACTATTTAGAACCGACTTATAAAACACAGGATAGAATATATAAAACAGTACATGGTATAAATGGGAAAATATATAAATATTTATTGGATAATAAATTATTGTTGAATTTAAACTTTACACTGTATCGACATAATAGAAGAAGGATTACAAATACTCTTGATATATGGTCAAAAAGGCACTATACAACAAATGAAACCGGATTTATGATTAAAGTCATTTATAACTTTAATGGAGGCAGAAAAGTAACAACTAAGCAAAGCAAGAGTATACAAGATTATTATGAGTATAAAGATAATTAAATAGATGTACATCAATCAAGGGAGTAACTCGAAAATCCTATAAAGAGTAGAGATAATATTATTTTTTTAATCATGGAAGAGAAAAAAGTATTAAAAGTTAATGAGGATATAACTCCTCTAACTTCAGATGAAGAAAACTCGTTTAAAGGTGGATATGGAGTTGTGGAAACGGATCTGATCAAACCTAGATGGGGTAGTAACAATGACAATTGTAGCAATAGTAGCCTTAGCAATAATGACAATTGCAAATGCGATAATTGTGGAAGTGCTAAGAGTAATATGTCTTACTATTAACAGTGAAGTGAAATACCCTCAAATGAGGGTATTTCACTTATTGAAAAAATAAAGTTAATATCATGAAATGGAGTAAATATAATTCAACTATAAAAGCAGGAGATGAAAAATATATATTATATAATTGTAGAACTGACAAAATTTTAATTCTTACAAAAGAACTTCATACAATTATTTCTCAAAATAATTTAGATAGGATTAAATTACTTCATCCTGATTTCCATACCTGCCTTATAACTAATTCTTTTATAATAGATAATTATAAAGATGAAGTTGAAATAACAATACAAGATAGGGAGAAACAATTAGATTCTGATGTGTATTTTAGATTAACTATAAATCCAACTCTTGATTGTAATTTACGTTGTTGGTATTGTTATGAAACACATCAGAAAAACAGTCATGTTGATGATAAGACAATGGATTCAATAAAGAAATTGTTAGAGAATAAAATTAAAACTTTACAATTAAAGACTTTGGCTATTTCTTTTTTTGGAGGGGAGCCATTGTTAAAATTCAATAAAACGGTAAAACCTTTGATTAACTTTGCTCAAGAATTATGTAATGGCTCTGAAACCAAATTGAATATTGGATTCACAACAAATGCAGTTTTACTTACATCTAATATTGTAGATTATTTGTCTTCATTAGACGTCATAGGATATATTCAAGTTCCATTTGATGGAAATAAGAGTTTGCATGATGCGATAAAAAAAATGTCTAATGGTAAAGGGACTTACGATATCACTCTGAAAAACATTAAATATGCAATAAAAAAAGGTTTGCATGTTAATATACGATGTAATTACAATATTGATAACCTTAACTGTTTTATAGATCTTATAGATGAATTTAAAGATTTGGATAAGAAATATTATGATTCATTTCATTTTAGTTTTCAACCTGTTTGGCAAACGCATGATGGGGGGCTAAAAACCTCACCAATATTAAAAAAGATAAGATTCGCTTTAGACACATTTGGAATGAAACATGATGGAAACAGTGAGAATGGAGGCTTGGGAACATCTTGTTATGCAGATAGAGGGGATAGTATAGTCGTAAATTATAATGGAGATGTATATAAGTGTACATCTCAAGATTTTATTCAAGCTAAGCGAGAAGGGATACTAAACGAAGATGGAACAATAACATATAATAAATATTATCAAGGTAGAATGAACTCTAGGTTTTCTAATCCAATATGTAAAGATTGCTCTATTTTGCCAATTTGTAGTGTATGCTCTCAAAAAAAAATTAATCAGTCTCTGTATATATGCCCTGGTAACATAGGTGAAGATGATAAATTAGATATAATTCAAAGTAGGATTCAGATAATAAGTAATAATAGGATTACATTAACTTAAGGGTATGAATTTTTCACGACAATTGGATAGTATAGACTGCGGTCCCGCTTGTATTCGTATGATAGCAGCATATTATGGTAAAAAATATTCATTAAACTATCTTCGGAATTTATCTTTTCTATCGTCAGAGGGAGTCTCAATTGCCGGAATACGAGATGGTCTAGAAGCAATAGGTATGACCGTAAATAGTTTCAAACTGCCCCTAGAAAGATTGTGTGAGTTCAAGCTTCCCGTAATTTTGCATTGGCATCAGAACCACTTTGTCGTTCTTTATAAAATAACTAAAAATAAACATTATTGGATTGCAGATCCTGCTTATTCCAAATACAAGTTATCTGAAGAAGAGTTTTGTAAAGAATGGAGTCATGGGGGGCAAGGAGTGATTTTAATTCCCACTCCTACTGATTTATTCTATCAAATGATACCTCCTCCAGAGAATGATTCTATAAAGAAATTTTTATTAAAATATCTACTTCCTTTCAAAAATGAGATGTTTCAGCTAAGCTTGGGGTTATTAGCCGGAGTTATTGTTTCACTAATAATGCCTTTTTTGACTCAAGCAATGGTTGATAAAGGAATTGGGGAACTTGATATAGGTATCATATTAATTATAGCGATATCTCAGCTATGTTTGTTTCTGGGAAGTTATGCTATTATTCTTTTGAGAAATTGGATTGTCCTTTATTTGGGTACTAGGATTAATATTGATATAGTCTCTGATTTCCTAGAAAAAATAATGCGCCTACCTATGAAATTCTTCGATACTAAGTCTACGGGAGATTTTCATCAAAGGATTGCGGATCATTCTAGATTACAATCTTTCGCAACCTCAGATACTCTTCTGACTGTTTTCTCCCTATTATCTTTCTCTGTTTTTTTTGTCATTATTGGTCTCTATAGTCTAAAAGTTTTAATAGTTTATACATGCTTTACAGTTATTAGTATACTGTGGATGCTTTATTTTTTGAAGAAAAGAAAGGTTGTTGATTACAAACTATTTAAAGTAAGAACTGAAAATCAGAATTCCATATTAGAGATTATAAATGGAATGCCTGAAATTAAACTTAATAATTTTCAGGATTATAAAGCAAAAGAATGGAAAGATATACAAGAGAAACAATATAAAGCTGATATTGATTCTTTAAAGGTAAATCAAGTACAATCGGCAGGGTATTCATTGATAAATCAGGTTCGAAATATAACAGTAACTTTTCTTGTTGCTGTTTCTGTTGTGCAGGGACATATTACTTTAGGTATGATGATGAGTATCACATATATTATTGGTCAAATGAACTCTCCGCTGGAACAATTAATCGGATTTGTAAGAAATTTTCAAGATTCAAAAATTAGTTTGGAAAGAGCCGGAGAGATCCATATTTTAGAAAATGAGGACAATAAGGTCGAATATCAAAAAATACCAGATTCTGTTTCCAACATAAAATTGGAGGACGTCTATTTTCGGTATGGTCCATTTTCGGATAAAATGGTTTTAAATAATATAAATTTATTAATTCCTAAAGGAAAAGTTACCGCTATTGTAGGAGAAAGTGGTAGTGGAAAAACGACCTTGCTTAAATTACTACTTAAATATTATCAACAGACAGATGGAGAAATACTTATAGATAATTATGACATAAATAATTTCTCATCTGATGAATGGAGGAAAAGATGTGGTATAGTTATGCAGGAAAGCTATATTTTTTCTGAAACTATTTTGAGAAATATTGTTTTAGGAGCTGATCCTATTGATGAAAATAGATTAAAGGAAGCTATTGAAATTTCTAATTTACAGGAATTTATAGAAAATAAGCCCTTGAAATTATATACAAAAATAGGCAAATCAGGTCTAGGCATCAGTGGTGGGGAAAAGCAACGTATTATGATAGCAAGGGCTGTTTACAAAAAACCTCAGTATTTATTTCTGGACGAAGCGACAAGTTCTCTAGATGCTGATAATGAAAGTATAATTGTCCAAAATTTAGAGCATTTCTTTAAGGGAAGGACTGTTGTTATTATAGCACATAGATTAAGTACTGTCAAGAATGCAGATCAAATTGTAGTCTTAAAAAATGGGATTATAACTGAAGTAGGTAACCACGAGCAATTAATTCGAAAAAAAGAAGTATATTATAAATTAGTTTTTAATCAATTAGAATTGGCTAAATAATGAGTAATACAAATCAAAAAAAAAATTTCTTGATACGTTATGGTATATCTATTATTTTAGTTTTTCTAATTTTAATAGCAATTGTCATTTCGAAAAAAATTCCAGTTAGTCAAAATGTAAATATTGAAGTTGTAAAGACAAATATGGCTTCATATTTAGGAATTATGCAAATACCAATAAAACCAAAACAAATAAATCACCAAGATTCAATTATATTAAATATAGAAAATAAGTCAATAACGTTTCGAGTAGATTCTATTGATGAATCTTTTAAAATATTGTATCTATACAATAATAATGAAGAAAAGCTTCCTGACGTATTTAATGCAAAACTTAAAGGTGAAGATAAAAAACTTTGGGATATTATCTTTATTTATTAGCTAAGTAAAAATGCAGTTCAATCTTATTAAATTAAAATATCATGAAAGTACCTCAAGTTATTCATCAAATCTGGTCAGGAATAAGTGATCCTTTGCCAGAAAATTTTAAACGATTAGGAGATACATGGAAACGTGATTATCCAGATTGGAAATACGAATTCTGGGATAATAAACGCATGAATGATTTTGTGAAAAAATATTATCCTCAATATTGGTACGTATATAATAAATACCAATATGATATACAACGATGGGATGCTATACGTTACCTTATTCTAAATAAAATTGGAGGGATGTATGTAGATTTTGATTATGAGTCTATAAAACCGATGAACACTCTCCTTAAAGACAAAACGTGTTGTTTCTCTTTAGAAAAAGATTTTATATCTAACCATTTTCGCATCTTCAACAATGCATTAATGCTTAGCACTCCAGAGCATCCGTTTATGGAAAGAATAGTAAAATATGTATTTTCTAGAACTCTTTTGACTGACGCTAAATATGCTTCTAAAAGCATGGCTGTATTTAATACTACTGGTCCATACGCCTTAATTCGTCTCTATGATACATTAACAGATCAAGAAAAGGAAGATGTCTATCTCATACCGGCGGTCTATGTATCGCCTTTTACAGGTAATGAGGCAGAAGAATTTAGATATGGTGTTAGAAATAAAGAATTCGAGGAATGCGTAAAAGAAGCTTATGCTATTCATTATTTTTTTAGCAATTGGGCCTAAAACTAAAATAAAACAAGTCCTAACATTTTCCTATAAAATGAATAAAGAGGGGTGACAAAAAAAGGACTATCCGAAATATTGTGTAAATGAAAACTACAGGTTGAAACCTGTAGTTTTCATTTACACAATATTATGGACTCTGTCAAAACTAAGTTAAAAGACACACCCTTTATTTACAAATTACATTGCTTATGGCAAATCTATTTTGTCAATTTTTCTAACTTTTTATTAATCAGCTGTTCCTCCTTCTCATTTTGTTCCTTTATCGTTTGATTATACACTTTCCTTCTGATTGTAGCTTCAAAATCAATCACTTTCCTCTGTATACTATCACGGTATTGAGATCTTTCAGCGTAGGATTTGTTCAAATAAAGTAAATGCTCCTGAGAGACACCTCCTCTCATCTGTATATACCTGTATTTAATATCATTATGCTTCAATCTCTTGTTTTCCTGTAACTGGTCATAATTGTAATACAATGAACATCCAATACCTAAGATTAAGATAACAAGAGCAATAAACGTTTTACTAGACTTGAAATCAATCGAATATCTGTTTTCCACTATACTCGGCTTTTTAACAAGTTCGTTTAACTCTGCAATCTTCTGGTTCAGGAATTCGGCAGAAGCTTTATTAGCTTCTTCCTGTAACTGAGTCGTAACACTGATGATAATATTTATGAATTTTTTCAGATCCTCTTCATCAATCGCTTTTTTAGCATTGTCAACAGTATCGGCTATCTTATTCAATAAGTCTGCCGTTAATGGCGAATCAGTAGGATTATCATTACTGTTTGGACTTGTGTTCTCCTTAATAACAGTAATATCCTCTCTAATTTCCGATATAGTCTGAACAAAACCTTCCATTACAATCTGTAACTCCTCATTGTTATCTATATTATTTTTCATAATTAAATTCCGTTTTTAAATTTTCGTTTTCGATCCCTCTTATTTTGCTCATACTGCATCCTTTTAGCAAACTGTTCGTCTTCATAATTATCCCCATGAACTTCAAATGTGGATAAAGAGCTTATCCCATGAATCAATGACCCCAGAAGGCTCGCACCCAGATTCTGGGGCTTATCTTCTGATATATTCTTGACAGGTTCAACCATCCTTTGATTTTGAGCGTTCTCTTGCAATCTAGTATTGATCTTCGAATAACTGAAGCTGCGGTCTACTTCCGAGCCTTTAAATGTTACCTCTCCTTTAGTAAAAGAAATACCCTGTATCTCATTTGTTCGCCCTTTACACTTATAAGAAAGAACAATTCCTTTTTCTTTCAACAGTTTTTCAAAGTCAGTCCAATTGGTAGATTTAGACAAAGCATCTTTTACAGCATTGTAAACCTGATATTTGGTTTTATCCTTACCTCTCAGCTTTTGTCGCTTTACTTTATCCTTTCCTTTACCATAGGTCAAGCCGTATTTATCTTTCAGCTTTTTACAGACCGCTTCATTCCTATACCGGTCGTTTTTATCACTGATAACTTTGCCGTTATTATCGATGCGGTTATATACCAAATGAACGTGGGGATTACCGTTGTCAAAGTGGCGTACTAAAATATACTGAGTGTCTTTAATACCCATATTTTCCATATATTCTTTGGCTAATGTAACCATAGCACCATTTGTCAACCTCTTCTCATCATCAGGCGAATAACTTAACGAGATATGCCCGACAGGATGTTTAATATTAGGCTTTATGAGGCGTTGAGCATTGAAACTCTGGACTATGTTATTGACATTCCCCAACAATACACCATCGGCTGAAATTAGCTTAGCATCCTGCTTATTCATTACATAATTGACACATCCTTTAAATGCTGCTCTTTTCATAACTTTTCCAATCATTTGAGAGTTGGTTTATGATACCGACTATTATACCCCGAAGGTTAATCACATCAGAAGCCACATTCTTGAATCCTTCTCTATTGGCAACCCTTGCCAACTGATTCAAGTTGTTTGCTTCTCCCGAGAGTTTACGAAGTATATCCGCATCGGATTTACTGATACGCTGGACTACTTTTCCAGTCAGTAAGACTGAACGGACAAATTTACTCAGGCTTACCCCTGCATCTTTTGCCCTTTTCTTCAAAGCCATGTACTCAATACCCGAAAACCGGGCACTGATAACTTTATCTTTGAGCTTTCTTTTAGCTGTATTTTTATATGAATCTTTTATCATAATTTCAACTGTATTTTAATTATTTCTTCTCTTCAAAACTGCGACCAACGGGAGCGGTTTTCCCCTCCGCCAAAGGCGGAGCAAGGTAGGAAATGTATACATTTCCATAACCTTGCCACACACTTTCGATAAAGGCTTCGCATCCGATTGGAATAGCAGGATTCTTCAAGAACTGATACACAAAACTTAGGACTTTGGCTTATGTGGATATACCGACTAAACCATCAGAACCAAGTAAACCAGAACACCAACAACTCATCGGTCGGGGATCGCCCAGCGGCAAGGGGGGAGACCACTCCTCCCGACAAGCGAAAAAGAGTTATTTCTTCTTGGATGAGATAATCCGATTAGCAGCTTCGTTTTGCAACTCTTGTTTTGTCCGGATAGGATTTTGCCTTAACCAATCTTCCAATAGCTCTTTTTCAAAGTAGATCATCTTACCTTGTGGTTTATAATGCGGAATTACACCCTTTGATGTGAGTTGATATAAATAACTCTTAGATAAGTTAAGGAACTTACTTGCTTCTTCAAAAGACAATATCTTTTTAAGAGCATACAAATGTTTCTCTAATGCGGAAACCCTCATTTCTAAATTTTCATTCATAGCAATATGAATTTATAACATTAATAAATGGGGTTGCGCATACCCCTGTTTTTTGTCGACAGGGGCAAATGTAAATTGATATTTAAGAAGTTATGTTTGAGAGGGTAAAAGTCTCAATGTATTCTCAATGTTCTTGCAGTTCTTTGATATACTTGTCTATGATATGAG
>NZ_MKVC01000019.1:0-12587 GCF_001899125.1 Dysgonomonas sp. 37-18
ACCTTCGGGTAATAATAATTCATAGCCACTTTCCATTAAACAAAGTTAGGAAAAATTATATCTCCACAACTTTTAGGAAAGAGCCTATGTTATTCATTGTTTTTTTATAAAAATAAGATTCGCTTGGCTGAGCTAAAGAGTTGTGTTCAGCCAAACGAAATTTTGAAAAATTACTTTCTGAAAATATAATTAGCTATAATCCATGTGTTAAACCCAAACACTACCATATATGGAATCGGATTAAAATGATTTGGACAATGTTCACTCTTACATCTGAAGAATATAAGCCATACAATTATTCCCATCAAAGCACCTATAGATATACTTATCAGAGAAAGATATCTTTTTATAATGGGATTCAGTTTTGATGGAGTTTCTTTTCTTGCTGCTAATCTTCTTATACGTCTCTTTTTACTCATGACGATAATAGTGTTAGTTACAAGACTTTCAGAACCTCATTTTTAATATTCTGACCGCATTTAGTATTGCTAGCAGAGAGACCCCAACATCAGCAAAGACCGCTTCCCACATGGTAGCCAAACCAAAACCACCTAAAATAAGTACAATCAGTTTAACCGAGAATGCCAATACTATATTCTGTATGACAACTTGCCTTGTAGCTTTAGCTATTTTAATCGAAGTTGCTATTTTGGATGGTTGATCTGTCTGAATGATTACATCGGCCACTTCGATAGCAGCATCACTCCCCATTCCTCCCATTGCTATTCCAACATCACTTAATGCCAGTGAGGGAGCATCATTTATTCCATCTCCGACAAAAGCAATGACATTATTCTTTTCTGTTTTCAGTTCCTCTATATGACGAACCTTATCTTCAGGTAAGAGGTCCCCATAGGCACTGTCAATACCAAGGCTGGATGCTACATTATTCGTTATGGAAGATTTATCCCCACTCAACATTACAACTTGTTTGATTCCAGATAAATGCATATCTGAAATAGCAGCCTGTGCATCATCTTTTACCTCATCCGCTATTGTTATATAGCCCGCATATTCTTCATTAATAGCTGCAATCACAATAGTCTCAACTATAAATTCAATTGTTCTGTCATAAGAGATATTAAATTTCTGCATCAACTTAGCATTGCCCACCAATACTTCTTCTCCATTTACGATCCCTTTAAGTCCATGCCCTGATATTTCTTCCACATCTGTAGCTGTATAATTATCTGAATCCTTTGCAAATTGAACAATTGCTCTAGCAATGGGATGATTTGAGAATTTCTCTATGGCAGCAACAATAGCGACAAATTCCTCTTGCTTATCTTCATCGACCGACGCAACTTTCTGCACATTGAACACACCTTTGGTCAAAGTACCTGTTTTATCCATCACGACTGTATTGACCTTAGTCATTAAATCGAGATAGTTAGCTCCCTTGAAGAGTATGCCTGCTTTAGAAGCTGCTCCGATTCCGCCGAAATAGCCTAATGGGATAGAAATAACTAATGCACATGGGCAGGAGATTACCAAGAATACCAATGCACGGGATAACCATTCGCTAAATATATAGTCGCTCACCACAAAATAAGGAATGACTGTTATAAAGAGAGCTAACAGGAATACAATCGGAGTATATATCTTGGCAAATTTACGGATCAATAACTCTGTCTTTGCTTTTCGGGAAGTTGCATCTTGCACCATTTCTAGGATTCTGGCAAGAGAACTATCCTGATACTTTTTAGCAACCTTTATTTCGATCACTTTATCAAGATTCAACATTCCTGCTAGTACAGTTTCACCGGCTGAAATAGTTTTCGGTTTGCTTTCCCCTGTTAATGCTGCTGTATTAAAGCTTGCTGATGATGTAAGCATTATTCCATCCAAAGGGACTTTCTCTCCGGCTTTTACCTGAATAACTTCGTCAATTTCCACTTCTTCAGGAGATATTGTTTGATATGAATCATTTCTATAAACAGTTGCTGTGTCAGGACGTACATCAAGCAATGCCTTAATGTTTCTTTTGGCTCTATTCACAGCCGAATCTTGAAACAATTCACCAATCGTATAAAATACCATTACAGCTACTCCTTCGGGATATTCGCCTATAATGAAAGCTCCAAGTGTAGCCATCCCCATAAGTGTAAACTCAGTAAAGAAATCCTTTTCCTTGATCGTTTCAACGGCTTCCCTAAAAACGGGAAAGGCAACAGGGATGTAAGCTATAATATACAACCCTAAACGAAGATAGCCGTTAAATATATCTGGAATAAAATTATCCATCGTAATACCAACAAGTAGCATAAGTAAACTTATTGAAACCGGGATATACTGCTTCCAGTTATTTTCAAACATCTGCGACTCGGTAGAGTCGCAAGATGTGCATTTATAATTATTCTCTGTATTCATTGCTATAAGTATTTAATAATACATTTCACTCGTAGAGCTATTCAACTCAAGATAGAGTATTTCATTTTTGTAAATGAACTGGATCTTATTCTCTCGAGATAACCATCCTAATGCCAAACATATGTTTTTATCATTATATCCGGTCAATTCC
Source organism: Dysgonomonas sp. 37-18 (assembly GCF_001899125.1). Taxonomy (NCBI): domain Bacteria; kingdom Pseudomonadati; phylum Bacteroidota; class Bacteroidia; order Bacteroidales; family Dysgonomonadaceae; genus Dysgonomonas; species Dysgonomonas sp. 37-18. The sequence goes on from NZ_MKVC01000019.1 coordinate 2,522, forward strand.
CCTATTTGTCTTACGGATAATGCTCCTTCATTAGACAATAATTGCCATATTACTCCGGCATTTATTCCAATATCATTTTTCAACATCTTGACTCTATTTTAAAAATTAATAACTAATCAAGAAGCCACCTGTCATCAGGCAATCCGGTTCTGACTCTGATTGCTCTTTCAACATCAGAGACATAGATTATACCGTCTCCTGAATTACCTGTTTTACCATATGTTGATATTATCGTAATTATTTTATCCACATCATCATTGTTACACACTATCTCAATCTTCGCAACTTTACTATTGGTAAGTGCAAAATTCATGGATAAAGAAGCATCTTCACTTTTTAAATGCCCTGTGCCTTCAGCCATTGAAACAGTAAGATTTGGAAATCCTGCATAAAGTAGTTCTCTTAGAATATCATTAACCTTAAACGGTTTAATAAAAGCTTTTATCTCTTTCATGTGATTTTATTATTTAATGTTTCAAAAAGATTAATGACCATGTTCACCATGATCTGTACTCATAGATGCTAAATAAAATGCATTAGCTTTAACGATAGTCACACCCTCTTCCAGTTTATTTACCGGAGTTATCTGTGTATATCCTAGTTCGCTTATACCTGTCAATACCTCAATCCTTTCAAAATGATAAGTTTTTACACCTTCTTCATTAGCTTCTTTCTCTAACACAAATATGTATTTCTTTCCTTCATTGCTGATAATGGCATCATTGGGTACAGCATCAGTTTTTTGTTTTCCAACATTAATCAATCCGGTAACATACATACCCGGAATCAATTTGATATCTGTCTTACCTTTTATATTTGCATGAACGATAATTGCCTTGGTATCCCCTTCGAAAGACTTGTTGATTTCATAAATCTCACCTTTCAGATTAACACCGGGTTGGTTGGTGAGGGTAATATCCACTTCCTGTCCGATTCTTACCATATTAATATCTTTTTCAAAGACTTTAACATCGCAGTGTATACCTGCATTATCGGTAATACTCATTAGTGGTGTTTGCATATCGACATAACTTCCGGTACTGATATTGATTTTGCTGACAGTTCCTGAAATAGGCGTTTTTATCGGAATTTGAGTAACCATATTACCTGAAGAAACCTGTTCGGGGCTAATGGATAATTGTCTTAGCTGCTTTTCCAAACCTGTTAGCTGCGCTTTAGTTATCTCGTAATTAGCTGTTGCCTGCTGCAAAGTTTTTTCAACCCCTGCACCTTGAGTGGATAAATCTTTTTGTCTTCTGTATTCTTGATCGGCAATCAATGCCTCTTTTTTAGTTGTCAGATAATTCTTTTGCAACTCCACTATTTCCGTATTTTCGAGATAGGCTACAGCTTGTCCGGCACTCACGGCTCGACCTTCAATCACCATTACCTGTTTGATGATCCCTCCTAACAAAGAGGTTACCTCCGCTTTTTTCTGTGGATCCAAGGCCATTTCGCCATTTACTCGAATAATACTATTTAAGTCTCTCTGTTCAATTTTGCCAAGTTGAATATCCACAGCTTTCATTTGTGATTCGGTTAGCTCTACTTCTACCGATTCGCCACCATGAGATTCTTCTGTACCTTCTTTTTCTTTTTCAGCCTCATTTTTAGGCTTCTGTCCACATGACCCTAAAAATATAAGAGACAAAGCAATTATCGCTATATATATTGTTTTCATAATTTTTTGTTATTTATTTCCTTGCAGGTAGTTTAACATAATGATTGTTTGATTGTAGTCATTGATAGCATTTGCATATAGCAAATGTATCTCTACTGCGGTCTTTAAATTCTGGATATACTCGACATAATCTATTTCTCCTTTTTCATATGAAACCTGTGATATCCGTGTTATATCTTCTGCTTGTTTGCTGCCACGAAGTGAATAATAGTCCAAAGCATTTTTAGCCTTGGTATATTCATTCAGATAAGTCTGATAATTCTTACGCATAGTAAGCATAACCTCTTCCTGCTGAACCCTTGCTATTTCGACTTCTCTTTTAGCAGCTTTTGTTTTGGCTCTTTGTTCTCCAAAAAATAGAGGAACACTTATTCCTACTTCAAATCCCATGAAATTACCTTTGTCAAAACGTTCTCTTTGTAAATCATACGGGTTAAAACCTTTTATAAGAAACTGGTTTTTCAATGCAAAATTGAAACTGGGCAGATATCCTTGTTTAATCACACTGAGGTTCTTTTCGCTTATGATCTTTTTATTAGCATAAACCTCTCCAAGTGGTGTTTGCTCCGGATTGAAATCATTAAAAGGATAGACTGCATCCAAAACAGTCAGAGTCGGCTCAACAGGTTCGACTGCCTCATCCGTATTCATCCAGCGTTGTAAGATTAGTTGTATGCTCTGATAATTCTTTTCAGCCTTTTGTAACTCAATTCTGTTTTCATTATAGAGTCGTTCAGCATTCATCTGTTCCAAACGTCCTGTTTCCCCTGATTTCAACTTTGCATTGGCGAGGAATAAGAATTTACCATAAATACGGTCCTGTTCCTGTAATATTTTGATATTTTCCTTTGCATAAAGCAATTGATAATATGTTGCTGATATTTCTTTTACAAGTTCATTGCGTGTAACGTCCAAATTACTTCGTTCCAGATTCGTTTCGGCTTTCAATAAGCCTCTGCGAGAACCATACACTGTAGGGAACTCAAAACTTTGGCTTAATGATATGCTATTATCAGGGCTTCCTCCTGATGTTGGGTCCTGACTTAACGAAAAGCTTGTTTTATCAATATTAAAAGCTGTGCCTTGCAAGTCTTTTGCTCTTTCAATTGAGATACGACCCGACTTCATGGTCAGGTTGTTATCTATTGCCGATTGAATGCATTCCTCCAATGATTTTGTTGTATTTTGCCCAAATAAAGACGGAGCTAAAACAACAGTCATTGTTATGAATACAATAGTCGATATTATTATTTTTGTTTTCATTCCTGTTTATTTTTAGTAAATGTTTTATAGATAGAAGGTAACACAACCAATGTTAGAGCCGTTGCAGTTAATAATCCTCCTATTACCACTGTTGCGAGAGGCCTTTGCACTTCGGCTCCATCGCCTGTAGATAAAGCCATTGGTAAGAATCCTAATGATGCGACAAGCGCAGTCATAATTACCGGACGAAGGCGCAGCATACACCCTTCGATTACTCTCTCACGAATGTTTGTCATCCCTTCTTTTTCAAATATGTTGAATTGCCCAATCAGAACAATGCCATTTAATACCGCAACACCGAACAGAGCTATAAACCCGACACCTGCCGAAATACTGAAAGGCATGTCACGTAACCATAGAGCCCAGATACCTCCAATAGCCGAAAGTGGTATGGCAGAGAATACAAACAAGGACTCTTTTACACTTTTCAATGTGGCATATAGAAGAAAGAGTATTAATAACAATGCTAATGGAACGGCAACCATCAATCTGTCTTTTGCTTCTTTCAGATTTTGAAATTGTCCTCCGTATGTATAATAATATCCTGCCGGTAGTTTGAATTCTTTGTCTAATATATTCTGAATATCAAACACAGTGCTTTGGACATCACGTCCTCTGACATTAAATCCGACATAAATTCGTCTCTCTCCATTTTCGCGTGTTACCTGTGCAGGTGCATCTTCATATTTAATTTCAGCCACTTGAGAAAGAGGGATTGTTCCTCCTGATGAAAGGGGCAGATATAGATTTTCTAATGAAGAGATATTATTTCTCAGATCATTATCCATTCTTAATACTAAATCAAATCTACGGTCTTCCTCAAACACATATCCAGCCTCATTTCCGGCAAATGCTGTTTTAAGTACCATATTGGCATCTTTGACTGATATACCATATTTCGCTAATTGATCTCGATTATAAGTAACCTGAACCTGTGGTAATCCGGTAACTTTTTCAACAAACGGATCACTTACTCCATCTACTTTTTTTATCAAAGAGGCTATCTTATTGGCTGATGAGCTAAGTACTTCCAGGTCATTCCCATAAATTTTAATGGCTACATCCTGTTTAATACCTGTCACTAACTCATTGGTTCGCATCTGTATCGGCTGTGTCATTTCCACTCCTAATCCGGGTATCTCTCCGATAGCTTTTTCCATCTTCTCCATCAGCTCCTCTTTGGTTTTGGCTGATGTCCATTCTTTTTTAGGAATTAAAGCAATCATCATATCCGCTCGTTCAATAGGCATCGGATCAGTTGGAATTTCGGCACTACCAATACGGCTTACGGCTTGTTTTACTTCAGGAAACTGTTCTTTGAGTATTTTTTCAGCTTGAGAACAGCTTTTAATCATCTGTGACAAGGATGTTCCCTGAGCCATACTTATTTCTGCCGCAAAGTCGCCTTCTTCGAGATTAGGTATAAATTCGCCACCCATTCTATTAAACATGAATACACTGACTGCAAACAGTGCAACCATACTTATGATTAGAGTTTTGCTCCAATTCAAGCTTTTGGTTATAATAGGACGATAGAAATTGTTAAGCTTATCCATTAGCTTATCTGAGATATTCCGCTTGTGCTCAGTTTTCTTACTTAAAAACAACGCACTTGCCATAGGCACATAAGTTAGAGATAGAATAAATGCACCCAATATGGCAAAGAACACTGTCATAGCCATTGGCTTGAACATCTTACCTTCTATACCGACCAAAGTGAAAAGTGGAATATAAACAATCATGATAATGATTTCTCCAAATGCGGCACTATTCCTTATTTTAGAAGCTGAATCAAATACTTCCTGATCCATTTCTGCCTGTGTCAGCAACCTCCCTTTATATCGGTCTTTCATGACTCCTATATGATGACAGACGGCCTCGACAATGATGACCGCCCCATCCACAATCAATCCGAAGTCGATAGCTCCGAGGCTCATCAGGTTTCCACTTACACCAAACACACGCATCATACCAAATGCAAACAGCATAGATAGTGGTATTACGGAAGCTACTACCAATCCGGCTCTGTAATTCCCTAAGAAAAGTACAAGAATGAAGATAACGATCAATCCTCCCTCTATCAGGTTTTTGGTAATAGTATTCGTTACTCTGTCTACCAATTGTGTCCTGTCAATAAACGGCTCAATAATGACTCCCTCCGGTAAGCTCTTTTGTACCTGAGCCATACGCTCTTTTACATTTTTTATTACCTCTTGAAAGTTTTCACCCTTCAACATCAGGGTAATACCTGCAACAACTTCTCCGTCTCCATTTCGGGTTACAGCACCATAGCGTGTTGCATTTCCATACTGTACTTTTGCTACATCCCGAACAAGGATAGGAGTACCATTGACTGTTTTAATCGGTATTTTTTCTATATCTTCCAAAGACTTGACAATACCTAACCCTCGTATGAAATACTGATTACTGTATTGTTCAATGTAGCTCCCTCCTGTATTTTCGTTATTGTTTTCAAGTGCAGTATACAATTCAGGGATTGTTATATTTACAGCATTGAGTTTATCCGCATTAATGGCTATCTCGTATTGTTTTACAAAACCTCCCCAGCCACTTATCTCTGCTACACCTTCTGTGCCTGAGAGTTGCTTTCTAACGATCCAATCCTGCATGGTACGCAAGTCAGATATACTGTATTTATCCTCATAGCCTTCTTTTGCCCGTATTGTATAGTGATAGATCTCTCCTAATCCGGTAGATATAGGAGCTAAACTAATCTTACCTACTCCTTGAGGAATAACTTCCTCCGCTTCTTTTAGTTGCTGGTCTACCTGCTGACGTGCCCAATAAATGTCAGCATCTTCTTTAAATACAATGGTTATAACGGATAAGCCACTTCGGCTGATACTTCTTCTTTCTATAACTTTGGGAATATTGGCTAAAGCCATTTCTAAGGGAGTAGTAATAAACTGCTCCACTTCCTGTGCTCCTAAGGATGGAGCCTGAGTAATGACCTGCACCTGATTATTGGTGATATCAGGGGTAGAGTCGAATGGTAATTGAGACAGGGAATAAGTCCCCCAAATAATGAGGGCTACAGTCATGACTCCAATTACCAATTTATTCTCTATCGAGAATTTAATCAGTTTTTGAAACATAATTTGAATATTAAAATATAACAATAGGATTGTACGATACATCTACCTTTAGACGTATCAAATTGGATACAAGAATGTTATATTTTAAGCCTTAGGGGGTCTCCAAAGACTATCCAGATGAGATGAAGTTTGGTTTTCATTATAAATAGCAATCTTCTTGACCGGAGTACTATCTATATTTCGCAGGTCAAAGCTATTTTTTGCTATAAAATTGGGATTGTGAAAGCTGGAACATGCGCAAAACGGAGTACATATTTCCTGAGCAGTATCGCTTTCACTATGAGCTGTTGAAACTTGTTCTGTCTTATCTTGTAAAGAATCTATAGTCTGTATATTGCAATTGCATGGAAGCAAGGCAAGACACAGAAAATAAATACTTATTATAAAGACAAATGGTCTCATTTTGTTTTTCTTTATGCTACAAATATAAAAATAAATTTATGCAACTCAGTTGCAGACTTCTATTATTTGTTAAAGAAAGGTTTTAAGTTTGTATATTTATTGAAAAAAGGATTGTAGATAACAAATATCATGAATTAATGAGCTTATTACACTGGCCGCAATATCCTTTAATTACAAGATTTACACTTTCTATTTGCATAACGGGTGATAATTGAAATCCGGGAATAGATATATTATCCAGGCAAAATGCCTTTTTGCAATAATTACAATAAAAATGAGCGTGCATATCTTCAATGCTGCAATGGCAATCTCGACTACATACAGAATACTTAACAGAACCTGAGCCATCATCGAAGCTATGTATTAATTGATGCTCATGAAATAAATGTATTGCTCTTGATATTGTAGATTTATCTATCGTGTCAAGTTGAGATTCTAAATCTGACAAACTAAATGCTCTGTCAAATTCAAGCATAGCTTTTAGTACCAGTATGCGAATAGCTGTTGGTTTTATATCCCGCTCTTCTAATAAATTTACAAAAAGACTGTTCATAATGCAGTATTTTATAATATAGAGTTTATAAAGTTATATCTTTTATTGAAAAAACTCCTCCTCTTTCTGGCTTTATTCTTCACATGCTCTCATTACATATTTCTAAACAAAAAGGATACTTTACATTTTATATGTTATATTTTTGTGTTTAATAAAAACGTATCTATATATCATACAATATTATGAAAACTCCTAAACAAGCTTTAAATCCAGCATTTTTAAAACAAAAACCGGATCGCAAAGAAATAGAATTGTTTAAACAAGAGTTTATTTCTCTGTTGGATAAAATAAACGATACTGAATCGGAGGAGTTTCATAAAAACCTAATTATAGATTTCCTAAATTCCGTTTACTATAAAAACAATCACTATATTAATACATATGGTAGAACAGATTTAGTTATTCATAACGAGAAAGATACTAAATCACCTGTTGGCGTCTTGATAGAAGTAAAGAAGCCAACTAACAAGAGTGAAATGATCAGCAAAGAAAACCTCAATGCTAAAGCATTTCAAGAATTGGTTCTTTATTATCTCAGAGAACGTAAGGCAAACAAGAATCTAGAACTACGATATTTAATTATTACGAATATCAACGAGTGGTTTATTTTTGATGCTCAAGACTTCAAAAAACTATTCTATGATGATAAGAAATTTGTAGACTTATTTGAACAATTCCAAAATAAACGTTCGGATGATTCATCTACAAACCACTTTTACAAGGAGATCGCATCGCCTCAAATAGAGAAAGTGAAAGATCAAATCCCATATACTCATTTTGATATTAGGGATTATGATAAAATTATGCGTAATAAGGATAAGGAGGACGATAGAAAACTAATTGCTCTTTATAAGTTTTTATCTCCGATTCATTTACTCAAACTATCCTTTGCTAAAGATTATAATGAGTTAAACAAAGAGTTTTATGCAGAGCTTTTACATATACTTGGCTTAGAAGAGGTCAAAGAAAAGTCTCAAAAATTTATTGTTCGAAAGTCTCAAGGAAAAAGGGATAATGGTTCAATTATTGAAAATGCGATAAACGAATTAGATGCGATGGATAAATTATCTATGCTATCTAACATAAAACAATATGGAAACACCTATGAGGACCAATTATATAATGTAGCTCTAGACTTAAGCATTACGTGGGTCAATCGAGTCCTGTTTTTAAAATTGCTAGAAGCTCAAATTATTAAATATCACGACGGGAATAAAAAATATTCTTTTCTTTCAACTGATAAAATTGAAGGGTATGATGATTTAAATAGTTTATTCTTTCAAATATTAGCTCGCAAAGAAGACGAGCGGCGAGATGGAAATTTAAAAGAAAAATTCTCTCATGTTCCATATCTGAATAGCTCTCTTTTCGAACCAACGGAATTAGAGGGTTATACTATTGCGATTAGCGGACTTCAAGATAAAGCAAAAATAGAATTATACTCTAAATCTGTATTGAAGATTAAAGGACAAGTTGATAAGAGGCTTACTCCTTTAGAATACTTATTGAAATTTCTTGATGCCTATGATTTTAGCAGTGAAAGTTCAGAAGATATACAAGAGGAAGATAAAGCATTGATATCAGCGTCTGTTCTTGGATTGATCTTTGAAAAAATAAACGGATACAAAGATGGCTCTTTCTTTACTCCAAGCTTTGTTACTATGTTTATGTGTAGGGATACTATAACTCGCACTGTTATACAAAAATTTAATGAGACTAAAGGTTGGGAATGCAAAACAATCATAGATCTACATAATAAAATCTCAGATATAAAAGAAGCGAATGAGATATTCAATTCTATTCGGTTGTGTGATCCAGCTGTCGGATCAGGTCATTTTTTAGTTTCAAGTCTAAATGAAATGATCTATTTAAAATCAGAACTCGGTATTCTTACGGATAGAGAAGGGAAATTATTAAGAGGCTATAAGATTAGTGTAGAGAATGATGAGTTGATAGTCAGCGATAATGAATATGGTATATTCAAGTACAACCCTCACCATCACGAGAGTCAGCGTGTACAAGAAACATTATTTCATGAGAAGCAAACCATAATTGAAAACTGCCTATTTGGTGTTGACCTTAATCCAAATTCTGTAAAGATCTGTCAACTTCGTCTATGGATCGAACTTTTGAAACATACCTATTACATAACTAAGACCAATAGATTAGAAACTCTACCTAATATTGATATTAATATCAAATGTGGAAATTCATTAATTAGTCGTTTCGGCTTAGACGAAAATTTAAAACCGATTCTTCGAGGGCTGAATATATCGATTTTAGAATATAAAGAGGCTGTTAATAATTATAGGAATGCCCACAATAAGCAAGATAAAAAACGTTTAGAACAATTTATTAAAGAGATTAAAACTAATCTAAAAACTGAAATTAGCAAAAACGATAAGAATAGTAAATCCTTGTTTAAAGCAAAAAAAGAATTATCCGATTTAACAGCACCAGATTTATTTGAGCGAACACCCAAAGAAAAAAAAGCTTTACAAAAGAAAATAGATTTAGCTCAAAATGCTGTTGGAAAATATTCTGCTATTATTGAAGAAATCAAAAATAATAAAATATTTCAAAATGCATTTGAATGGCGTATTGAATTTCCAGAAGTATTAAATGAGGATGGTGATTTTATTGGTTTTGACGCTATCATTGGCAACCCACCGTACATTCAGCTTCAGTCGATGGGAGAGATAACAGATATCTATCAAAAAATGGAATTTGAAACCTTTGAACGTACAGGAGATATCTATTGCTTGTTCTACGAATTAGGAAATAATATTCTTCGAAAAAACTGCTTTTTATCATTCATTACGTCTAATAAATGGATGCGTGCAGGATATGGAGAAAGTATGCGCAGATATTTTGTGGAGCAGACAAATCCTGTATTATTAGTGGACTTTGCAGGTATTAATGTATTTGATGAAGCCACTGTGGATGTGAATATTTTAATGTTCCAGAAGGATAAAAACCGACAACAAACAGAGGCTTGTATTGTCAAAAAGGAAGGTATAAAAGATTTGAGCGTTTTTATTAGACAGAATA
>NZ_MKVC01000020.1:0-1757 GCF_001899125.1 Dysgonomonas sp. 37-18
ATAATCAAATCAGTTTAGAAAAATTCTCTACATCAAGGACAAAAGCATGTACAGGAAAAGGATTTTTTGTTTCAATATTGCAACTATCAATTTCTACGATAGCCTTGTCTGCTATTTCTTTTGTTACAAAGCTGAAAAGCATTATCGAATTAGTTTTTGCATTATTTCCATTCGCTGCAAACCAGCCCAAGTTTTCTTTCTTCTTTTTATATCCGGTGATATTTGTTACACTAAATCGTTTTACTCCGGCATCATGGAGCAGACTTCCTACCTGCTCCTGATATTCCTTTATACTTAATACAACTAATAGCTTCATAATCATTTTACTTTCTTTTTCAACATTTTGAAATACAACAGTGGTACAACAATCAGTGTCAGCACAGTAGAGGTTATAGTTCCACCCATCAGTGAGATTGCTAACCCTTGGAATATAGGGTCGAATAGAATGACGATTGCCCCCAAAACTACGCCACCTGCAGTCAGTATGATAGGTGTAGTGCGTACAGCTCCGGCTTCAATTACAGCTTGTTTTAATGGAATACCATCTTTGAGACGTATGTCGATAAAGTCGATAAGCAATACAGAGTTGCGTACCATAATTCCGGCTAAGGCAATAAATCCAATCATAGACGGGGCACTAAAGTAAGCTCCCATAATCCAGTGGCCGAAAATAATACCAATCAATGATAGAGGTATAGCAGCCAGCTGTACTAACGGCGTTATAAAGTTTTGGAACCATGCGACAATGAGTACATAAATAATAATTAATACAAATAAGAATGCTAATCCTAAATCACGGAACACCTCGTATGTTATTTGCCATTCTCCATCCCACTTTAAGGAAAAGTTGTCTTCATATTTTGGTTGCTTACTATATTCTTCTGATAAAGTGTATCCATCAGGAAGTTTTACCTGAGATAACTTATCCGACACTTCCGTAATAGGATATATAGGGCTTTCTAAACTTCCTGCAACTTCGGTTAATATGTAAACTACACGTTTTTGATCTTTGCGATGAATGCTCTTTTCTTTTTCTCCTTTAGTGACCTTCACCAAATCGCTAACGGGAATTGCCATACCTTGTTGATTCACAACTTTCATGCTTAATACATCTTCTATGCTTGATTTCTCTTTTTCTGACAGTTGAAGTACAATACCTACTTGATTGACTGATGAAGGTTGATGCAATATACCGACAGGCATACCCGATAGAGCCGCTCTCATATTCTGAACAACTTGTGCATTTGGAATTCCCAATTTCATAGCTTTGTCTTTATCTACCTCAAACTTATATTCAGTCTGAGCATCTTCTACCGACCAATCCACATCAACAACATTATCTGTCGCAGCTAGTATATCTTTCACTTGTTTGGCTACAGCTATTTGTTGATCATAGTCAGGACCATATATCTCGGCTGCAATTGTAGACATTACAGGAGGACCGGGCGGTACCTCTACTGTTTTTACATTGGCATTGTATTTTTTGCCGATAGCTTGCAAATCGGCACGCACCGATGTCGCTATATCATGACTCTGTTCGCTACGTTCTCCTTTGTCAACAAGATTAACTTGTATATCAGCTACATTCTCACCCATGCGCATATCATAGTGGCGAACCAATCCATTGAAGCTAATAGGAGCAGAAGTACCCACATACGTTTGATAATTGGTTACTTTATCATTTCGGCTGATATACACAGCTAATTCTTTAGTTACGGCGGCAGTACGTTCCAAAGTCGTTCCCTCCGGCATATCTA
>NZ_MKVC01000021.1:0-130187 GCF_001899125.1 Dysgonomonas sp. 37-18
GTATACTTTTCAATTACTAAGTGGACTACTTTTCAATTATATTATACACTTCATGTGCTTCTAACGCTTTTATTTTTAAGGTTACTATTTTCTCTCGTCCAATCGGATTTGTAATATGTAAAACGAAGACTAATAATTAAGAATCTCTAATCCGCTATAAGAATAACCCCTCTCAGTATATTATTCTTTCATCCTAATTTCAAACCCAATATACTCCTTTCCTTTCTTTACAATCTCGGTTTTGCCGGATTTTTCCGACAAGCATATCTACAAATACAAAACCCCATTGAAAAACTATTGTTAATCAATGAGGTTGTATAAATATTTTTGTGCGCACGGCGAGACTCGAACTCGCACATCCTTACGGAAACTACCCCCTCAAAGTAGCGTGTCTACCAATTTCACCACGTGCGCATGCTTTAAAACAAAAAAATGCGACCTTTGTCACATTTGAGCGAAAGACGGGATTCGAACCCGCGACCCCGACCTTGGCAAGGTCGTGCTCTACCAACTGAGCTACTTTCGCAATTGAGACTGCAAATATAGAGGCAATTTTTATTTTTTCAAAATTTATAATGTCTTTTTTTATACAAATTATGCACGAATCATATCATATCACTTTTCTGTGTTCCTTTTATGTTAGAAAGCATCTTCCGATCTCTTTTAAGTAATTAACTTTTACATTATCTTAGCCAAATACGAACCTGAATGAACTAATACAACTATTATGAGCACGCTGAATGGAACCATAAATCAAAAGGCAAAGCAAGACGAAATAGTCATGCAGAAGTTGAGAAAGAAAATAATCATAGAAATAATCAGGCGGCGTGCAGCTAGCCCTCATAAGGAGTATGAATTGACCGAAATGGAAGAATGTGAACTCGTGTGTATGTATATAATGGGACAAACATCGGTGGATATCAATAAGATATCAGAGTATATAAAGAGAAACTACTATACTCAATAAATTGCAAAGTTAGCCTCAAATATATAGTTCCTTTTCATGAGGGGGAAAACCCTATTTTATTTTCAGAAAGTTTTTTAATATATTTTCGCCTACGCTACCGCTTTTTTCGGGATGAAACTGTGTTGCATAAAAATTTTCCTTATGCATAGCCGCACTGAAGGGATGTATATAATCGGTTACAGCAGCTGTATGTTCGCTAATGGCCACATAATAACTGTGAACAAAATACACAAATTGGTTTTCTAAAGAGATATCAAATAAGTCACTCTTCACATTGGAAATTGTGTTCCATCCCATGTGAGGTACTTTATCCTCATGTATTTGCGGTACAAATCGTTTGACCTCTGTGTCGAATATATTGAGGCAGTCTACATTCCCTTCCTCTGAGCGAGAACACATAAGTTGCATTCCCAAGCAGATTCCTAACACAGGCTGCTTTAAGTCAGGAATCAGTTTGTCCAGCCCTGTTTGTTGTAAATGTTGCATCGTAGAACTGGCTTCACCTACACCAGGGAAAATTACTTTATCAGCTTTTCTTATGAGTTCTTTGTCTCCTGTAACAACGGCTTCGATGCCAAGTCGCTTAAAAGCATGTTCTACCGAGAATATATTTCCTGCGTTGTATTTAATAATTACTATATTCATTGGTTATAGTCCTAAATAAAAGTCATACAGTTTTTATATTGTATATCCGTATTTATTTTGCTAGTAACGAATCGATTAACGATACCATTTCGTTGAACTCCTCCATTTTGAAAAGCCTAGTCAACATCACAATTTTACCATCCTTGTCTATAATAACATTTCTGGTGATACCCGCTTCCCTTTCTGCATAGGTTGCAAATATATCCGCTTTAGGATCAAGTCCGATAGGGTAGGTGACACCTGTTGCCTTCGCAAATTTTAGAACTGTTTCAGCGGGTTCTTCTCTATCAATTCCAAATAGAGCAAAATTGGGGTTGTTTTTATGTTTTTGCCAGATATCTTTTTCTATATGTGGCATTTCTTTTCGGCATACACCACACCAGCTGGCTGTAAATTGTAGCATTACAACTTTCCCTTTGAGAGATGACAGTTTGATTGTCTTTCCCGATGGTAAGCTCATCTCAAAGTCAGGAGCTATATCACCAACTTTTACTTTATATTGATAGTCAATATTATCTTGTGAGAATATATTTACAGATGTAAATAATACAAATAAAATAATTGAAAGCTTTTTCATATTTCTTGTTCTCTTAATTCTTTATTTAATAAAAATCGTCTAAACCAAAACGAGAATGGAAGGGATGCAATTGCTCCTAAGGCATCAGCCAAAAAATCGTACCAATCTCCGCTTCTTCCGGGAAAATATTTACTTTGAAGTATCTCAATCAGGCCTCCATATATAATAGGAACCAATAGTGCAAAAAGGATAAGCTTTAGTATAATAATTTTACCTCGCTTATCGTAGATATAATTAAAAGAAGCTACTCCGGCCAGCCCAAAATACATCAAAAAATGAACAATCTTATCTGTGGGGATAAAAAGACAAAAATCGATCTCGGGAACATCTTTTGGAGCGATAAGGCAACATAAATAAAATATAATAATGGCAACTATTGCCGGTGGCCATGTATACCTGAATATTTTTCTTAACATAGAGTTCCACGTTTATGGGGGCTAAAGATAGATAAAATATTAATTAATGGAGTCATTGAATACCTTCATTTCGCAATTTTTACAATCAAAAAAAAGTCTCAGCCTTGTATTGTTGTATACCAGATAAAAAGGCTCTTTATACGGATGTTTTTCATTGCCTTCTTTAGGACACCAGCCTAATGACTGTTTGATGCAATGACGGGTAAACATTAAAGGAACATCATTCTGTACTTGCTTCTCAAATGCAGGCTGTGTTACCGCTGACTGATGCTGAACATAAAACTGCTTACTCTTCTCATTCATCACATTTCCGAGATATGTAATATTGGAAATAGGAAAGACATGAGAGGTCTGTTTATGAGGAACGATATCTTGACGATATCTAATCTTTCGAACAGATAGTAGCTTGTCTATGAGTTGCCTTCTCCACTCCGATAGAACAGAGGCAGGAATAAACCAACTGTTTTTGAAGTCAAAGATTACATCGTTCACCTTAAATATTGTATTCCCTGTTTTACTCAGGTTGTTCCGTATACTTTCGGTTTGATCTTTTTGAGCAGGTTGCTTTTCTTGTTCAAAGCTGATAGTTGCATGATTATCATCTTCATCTGTAATCTGAAGAGAAAAGCCAAATGTTGTTTCTTTTATTATTATGGATGTCTCTATTTTACGTTCGGCAGACTTTTTTGATAATAATTTCTCAAACTCATGGTCATAGTTTCTATACACATAAGTTCCCTTTTTTAGTTCGGGAATAGTTGCCGGATATATGGTATCTCCTTCTACACGGTTTACATTAATACCTTCGAGTTCTTTCTTGTTGTTGAAAAAACAAAGTCCGTCTCCGTTATGCAACTTTTTGTTACTATTTATTTTGATATATTTTGTTGTAACCTCAGTGATTTTGCCAATCGGTTCACCTACAGACTTTGGAGAGTCCAGCGACCACATATTATTTGTGCGTTCGTGCAAGAAATACTTTGTAAAACCTCTATTAAAACTCTTCTCAAGATTTGGCTCAAATGTGTAACTTGATTTTCCCGTCGATGATCTTATATATTCCGGGTGCCTTTCTATAATATGATCGAGTTTGGTACGATAATAAGAAACAACATTCTTTACATACGAAATATCTTTTAGTCGCCCCTCTATTTTTAAAGAACTCACTCCGGCTTCAAGCAGCTCTTCCAAGTTCTCCGATAAATTGAGATCTTTCATCGATAGAAAATGCTTTTTTGCCATGATCTCTTCTCCTTCGGCATCACTCAAAGTATAAGGTAGGCGACAATATTGGGCGCATGCTCCTTTATTCGCACTTCGTCCCGATAAAGCCTGACTGAGGTAACACTGACCGCTATAGCATACACATAATGCTCCATGTACAAAAACTTCGAGAGGTGTGGTGACTTGTGCTGCTATGTCGTGTATTTCGTCTATTGTCAACTCACGGGGTAGTACTATTTGTTGAAAACCTGTCTCTTCTAAAAACTTTACTTTGTCAGCTCCTCGGTTATCCATCTGTGTACTTGCATGTAGGGCAATAGGAGGGAGGTTGAGCATCGTAATACCCATATCTTGAATAATTAGAGCATCTACCCGGGCATCATTGTATAGCTGCCATATCAGAGCTTCTGTCTCTCTCAGTTCATTATCATTCAGTATTGTGTTGAGAGCTACATATACCTTCCCATTGTACAAATGTGCATATTCAGCCAGAGCCTTAATGTCATCGAGTGTATTGCTGGCAGCAGCCCGTGCACTGAACTTTGGAGCACCTATATATACTGCATCCGCTCCATGATTGATTGCCTCGATACCACATTCAAGGTTCTTGGCAGGCGCGAGTAATTCTATTTTTCGTACTTTAAGCAAGTGATTGTCTTCTATTATGTTTCTGAATAAAAAGTAACAAAAGTAACACGTTTTTTATTGTTTTTGAGTGTTACCTTTTTGTTGTTGAAACTTTCTTATATATAGATAAATTTACAAATAGGATATGACCTTTTTATTTTTCATTCATCAAATCAAGATCTCCCATATTTTTGATTTGAGTTTTATCGTATGGAGTTTCTTGATAAACGAAGTAGTTAAGCCAATTATTAAATAATAAATTTCCATGTCCCGACCAACGCACTACGGGAGGATTTGCCGGATTGTCGTTTTTGTAATAATTACTTGGAATTTTTATTGGTAGTCCTTTCTCTGCATCTCTTACGTACTCGTTATTCAACGTGTAAGGAGCATATTCTGAATGACCTGTCAGATAGAACTCACGTCCTCCACGTGACATAACGATGCCTACTCCCGAATCATCAGACTCGGACAATATTTTAAGTCCGCCACTATTTAGTATTTCATCTCTTCTTACCGTAGTATGGCGACTGTGTGGAATATAGAATTCATCATCAAAACCTCTGAATAGTGGAAACTTTTTGTCATGTACTACATGCTTGAATACCCCGAACATTTTTTCGGGAAGAATATATTTATTTATGCCATAAAAGTGATACATGGCCGCCTGAGCCGCCCAGCAAATATAGAGTGTAGATGTAACATGCGTACGTGCCCAGTCGAATATTGCAGATATCTCGGGCCAGTATGTCACTTCTTTAAATTCGTAGAGTTCTACCGGGGCTCCGGTAATAATCATCCCGTCATAGAAGTCATCTTTTACGTCGCTAAAACTTTTATAAAACATCTGCAAATGTTCTTCCGATGTATTTTTTGATACATGTGTTTCGAGCATCAAGAAGTCAACTTCTACTTGTAGCGGATTGTTCGACAATAGTCTGATCAGATCCGTTTCGGTCATAATCTTTATCGGCATGAGATTTAGTATGAGTACTCTCAAGGGACGGATGTCTTGTTCGTCAGCCCTTAATTGACTCATAACAAATATATTCTCTTTTTTCAGAATCTCTATGGCCGGAAGATTATTTGGGATATTTACTGGCATTGTCGCTAAGTATAAGTGATTGATAAAATAAGTTGCTGTTTTGTTATGTTAAACGAAGCAAAACTCCCTTATCGATAGTGATACGAGAAGCTCCGTTATTTTGGCATAACAAAAGGATATGCATTTATAATGCAAAGTTACAAAAATAACAGTAATATTTATTCTCTATCAAGATTTAGAGAGTATTTCACTTCTGATTAATAATATAATAGAAAAAAGTGTGTTGGATTTTGAATTTAGCTACAAAAAAAGCGCTATCTGTAAAAGATAGCACTTCTTGATATTATATCGTTGTTATTATCAACCTACTTCGATGATTAAGAATTTAGTTAAACTCCAGAATCTCTTATAGTCTGTAATTTTGATAACTATAGTTCCTTTTGCATCTTTGTCTAAAGTATAACTGTCTTTAGGGTGATCTGACAAGAGTTTTGCTTTCTTGTCGTAAACAGGAATACTGTGAGTGTCGCGGATGTCAATTCTTATGAACTTACTCTTCTCGATGCTTTCTTTCAAAATCTTAGGAGAAGCAAGGAATCCGCCCGAAACAATTTTAGCTTCTTTAAGCTCTTTGCTTGTGCCGAACATATAATAAGCAGTATTCAACTCCTTGTCTTGTTCTTTAATCTTAGATGCTTGTTCCGCAGTCTGAGACGATAATGTTTCTACATTTGAAGTTAATGATTGTACATCTGTTTGCAATAAAGCTATTTGCTCGTCACGCGCTGATAATGATTTTTGAAGTTCCGAAATAGTGTTAGCTCTTTCTACTAGCTCAGAGTTCAAACGTTCGATAGTTGCTTTCAAGCCAGACATTTGTCCTGAATTGCTTTTTAGCCTTTTATTTAGTTTGTCGATATCAGTTTTGTTCTTTTTCAATATTTCATTGATCATTTCAAAATTGTCTTTGATACGTGTTTTTGTATCATTCGACATTTCCCCTTTAGACTTGGATTCGATAGATAGGAATTTTTCAGCTTCTCTTATTTGTCTGAAATTTTCTTCTACATCGTTAATCAAAGTATTCATTTCCTCCAATTCGCTATTACTTTTGCTCGTAACTTGAAGAAGAGAGTCGCGTTGAGCCTGTAAAGCTTTATATTCATCCGAATTTTTTACGTTACATGATGCTAATGCTAATAAGCATAGACATCCAACTACTAATTTTTTCATAAACTAATATTTAAGTTGTTAGATTTCTTTTTCTATTATAGTTTAAAAATTTATTCTTCTTTACCTGCAAGCACTATAACAAATTCTCCTCTGGGTTCGTTCATTGTATAGTGTAATATTAAGTCTTTGAGGCTGCCTCTTAAGACTTCTTCATATCTTTTGGAGATTTCGCGACACGTTGCCACATATCGTTCTTCCCCCATATATTCTGCTAATTGTGTTAACGTTTTTAATACCCTATGCGGAGATTCGTATAATACAATAGTCCTTGTTTCTTCGGCCAATACCTTCAAGCGGGTCATTCTCCCTTTTTTCTGAGGTAAAAAGCCCTCGAAACAGAATCTGTCGCAAGGAATGCCCGATGCTACAAGGGCCGGAACAAAAGCCGTTGCTCCCGGCAAACACTCTATATCAATACCCGCTGCAACACATTCTCTGACAATCAAAAATCCCGGATCAGAAATTCCCGGAGTACCCGCGTCTGAGACCAGTGCCATATCTTCGCCTGCATTTATACGTTCTACGATATGAGCTACAGCCTTGTGTTCATTAAATTTGTGATACGATTGCATTTTGTTTTGTATCTCGAAATGTTTCAGCAGAATACCTGTTGTTCGGGTATCCTCAGCCAGTATAAGAGACACTTCTTTTAATAGTCTGACTGCCCTGAAAGTCATATCTTCTAAATTACCTACTGGGGTAGGTATAACATATAATTTACCCATTTCCTTTCCTACTGTATACAATACATATCGATTCACAAAGATAGAAAAAAAATGAACCGCTAATTAAAAAACGTAAATAATGTCATTTTGTTGTATTATCAGCTCTTTTGTCCCCTTATTTCTTTTATGATTTTATTAGTTTGTATAACTCATCCCATTTTTCGTATAGAGCTTTCATCGATGGTAGTACGATGTTTGCACCTGCATCGGCTAATATTTTGTCAGGCATTGGTCCTGTGTTTACAGCAATCGTAAAGATGCCTGCGGCAACCGCTGCTTCTACTCCTCTCGGTGCATTTTCTACAACGATAGCTTCGTTTGGTTTCAAGTGTCCGGCTTTTTCCAGCCCCATCAGATAAGGCTCGGGGTGTGGCTTGCCATGTTTCACATCAAAGGCTGTTACCATTCGTTCTTTCTTAAATAATCCCGGGAAATTGTGTTCCAGTTTATCTATCAGGGTGGGTTGTCCCGATCCTGTAACCACGGCACAGATCAAACCCTCGTCATGTACTTTTTTAACGAAGTCGTAAGCGTATGGAATCAGGCTTCCGTCATTGTATTCCGAAAACAGCTCGGTCTTACGCTTATACATTGCATTCACTTCTTTGTCGGTAGCTTCTCTTCCTTTTTCCCTTTTCATCAGGTGGTTTATTGTATGGCTACCCACCATTCCTTCGTATAGGTAGAATTCTTCGGGCGTACTTGGTATGTCAAATTCGTCCATTGTTTCTTTCCACGATTTGGCATGCCATTTCATCGAGTCGTACAGAACCCCGTCCATATCGAAAAGGACTGCTTTGAGATCAAATTCTGAATAATTATGTTTGCTTAGATATTCGTTAAAAGTGGTGATCATGATTTTATTTAGTAAAATATGTGCAAAGATACGTTTTATCGATTTAATTACCTATAATGTGTAAATGTCATAACAAAATCAAAAAATAAAACTTTTTATTTGTTTTTCTGAAAAAATAAAATAACTTTGTCAGCCAATAAAGTAAATATTGAATATGAATTTACATAGTATTATTATTAGTTCACTCATTCTGCTCTGGAGAAATTTAGAGTGAGCATTGCTATGTAGTATAAACGATAAAGAAAAAACTAGAGCCTTTCTCACTGTAAAGTAGATGAGAAAGGCTTTTTTTTATGTAAAATAATCAGGATTTAATTAAAAACAGTTATGGACAAGTTATTTATTTTTGACACCACATTGAGAGACGGAGAGCAAGTTCCGGGTTGCCAGTTGAACACAATCGAGAAAATTGAAGTAGCCAAAGCCCTCGAAATGCTCGGTGTTGATGTAATCGAAGCTGGTTTCCCTGTTTCCAGTCCTGTAGATTTCAACTCGGTGGTTGAAATATCCAAGGCTGTTACTTGGCCTACAATCTGTGCTCTTACACGTGCTGTGGAAAAAGATATAGAAGTAGCTGCCGAAGCCTTAAAGTATGCCAAGAAAAAACGTATACATACAGGTATTGGGACTTCGGAATATCATATTAAGCACAAATTTAATTCGACACAAGACGAAATTATAGAAAGGGCTGCTGCTGCTGTCAAATATGCGAAGCGTTTTGTAGAAGACGTTGAATTTTATGCCGAAGATGCAGGTCGTACCGACAATGCTTATCTTGCACGTGTGGTACAAGCCGTAATTAATGCAGGAGCTACTGTTGTAAACATTCCCGATACTACAGGGTACTGTTTGCCCACGGAGTATGGTGCCAAGATAAAATATCTGATTGATCATGTGGATATGAAGAATGCTATTCTTTCTACACACTGTCATCAAGACTTGGGTATGGCTACGGCAAACTCTATAATGGGCGTCTTAAATGGAGCTCGTCAGGTGGAAGTGACAATAAACGGTATCGGTGAGCGTGCAGGTAATACGTCTTTGGAAGAGGTTGTGATGGCTATTCATAGTCATAAAGAATTGAAGATTGAGACAAATATCAATACGCAAAAGATATATCCAACCAGTCGCTTGGTTTCTAATCTGATGAATATGCCTGTTCAGCCAAACAAGGCTGTGGTAGGGCGTAATGCCTTTGCTCATTCATCGGGTATTCATCAGGATGGAGTTCTGAAACATCTTTCTACTTATGAAATTATCGATCCTAAAGATGTAGGTATTGATGATAATGCAATTGTCTTAACTGCCAGAAGTGGACGTGCTGCATTGAAAAATAGACTAAATTTGCTTGGTATAGAAGTCGATGATGATACATTAGCAGAATATTATCAACGTTTTCTTGACTTGGCAGATAGGAAGAAAGATATTACTGATGAGGATATCCTGATCTTAGCCGGTAGAGAAACAGATAAAATGCATCGTATCAAGTTGGATTATCTACAGGTGATCTCAGGGCTAGGGATACGCAATGTGGCGAATGTAGGACTTGATATTGCCGGCGAAAAATTTGAGGCCTCGGCTTCCGGTAATGGGCCAGTAGATGCTGCCATAAAAGCGATCAAGCAAATCATACGACGTCAGATGGTTATTGAAGAATTTCTGATTCAGGCGATAAACAGAGGTAGCGATGATATCGGAAAAGTACATATGCAGGTAGAGCACGAAGGAGTAAATTACTACGGCTTTTCGGCAAATACTGATATTGTAACTGCTTCGGCGGAGGCGTTTATAAATGCAGTAAACAAATTTGTAAAATAAAAAAGACACAGACAACGTAAAAATAGATGGAGCCCCAAAAATACCAATATATAGACAGCTTGAGAGGAATAGCGATTCTTTTGGTTGTGCTTGTTCATGTTGGTATAGTTTTGGATAACATGATCGACTATTTTCCAAAAGATAGTTTGTTGTTGTCGATAATTGGGAATGGAGCATATGGTGTACAACTTTTCCTTATTGTAAGTGCATATACATTGACTATGTCGCATTACAATAGGCTGGATGAGCCACACAAAAACCGGAATTTCTTTATTCGTCGTTTTTTTAGGATAGCACCTATGTATTATATAGCTATTATTTATTTTACATTGGATAAGTACTTGCAATTCAATTTTGTAAATCCCGATTTTTCGGCAATACCAATTCGGTCTGTGTTGAGTAACATTTTCTTTACCAATGCGCTTATTCCTGAGCATACCAATAATTATGTGCCTGGAGGGTGGTCGGTATCGGTGGAGTTCCTGTTTTACTTTATGTTACCGTTTATATGCAGTAAAGTAAAAACAGTAAATGCTGCTCTACTATTGTTCCTGTCTACTTTGACATTAGCGTTGATTATTGATCCTTTCATCAAGGCGAATACAATATATCCATATTTCCATGAGTATAATTTTTTTGTTCAACTGCCGGTATTCCCATTAGGGATATTAGCTTATTTCTTTTTGAATAGAGAACAACATGAAATAAAACCTTTTACATGGGTGTACCTCATCGGAATGATGATCGTATTTTGTTATATCTCAGTTCCGAAGCATATTATGTTTAGTCTTGTGTTTGTATTATTACTCATTATTCAGGCTAAATATAGCTTCAAGCTGTTTTCTAATCGCTTTCTGGCAGAGGTCGGAAAAGTAAGTTTCAGCATGTATCTTTTGCATTTTGCCGTTGTGTATCTTTTTAATAGATTTGGTTTTTACCGAATTATAGAGGTTACTGATTTTACAACATCGCTTCTTAATTTTCTATTGATGTATATTGTTGTTGCGGGGGTGGCTTTTGCCATATCCAGTATAACATATAGGATAATTGAAGTGCCGGGGCAAAATTTAGGTAAGAGACTAATTAAAAAATTGTCTTTGGATCCTATTTCTCATACTAAAGCAGTAAATGGAAACTAAAAAATATGAATATATTGACAGCCTTCGCGGAATAGCTATATTGATGGTTATTCTGGTTCATATTCCTTTTCAGAAGGGGGGCGTTCCATTATGTCGTAAATTTACTTCTAACGAATACTTCCGTCGACCAAGGACATTGTCTTATTTAGTTCTAATAATTTTTATCTATTGTTATATTGCTATAAATTATGGCTTTTTAGATAGATCTGCAACATTTTACTTTATATTAGCATATTTGTGTATATTCACATCGGGCTATATATGCTCGGTCTTTACTCATAAATTTATTGAAGTTCCGGGACAAAACTTGGGACGAAAAATTATTCAAAAGTTGAATCAACAAAAATAAACTTGAAAAATGAAAACTCTATTCGACAAAATCTGGGATGCACATGTGGTTTCATCCGTTGAAAATGGCCCCACACAATTGTATATAGATCGCCATTTTTGTCATGAGGTTACAAGTCCTCAGGCATTTAATGGACTTAGGGCGAGGGGGCTGAAAGTCTACCGTCCCGAAAAAACAACGATAACGGCCGACCATAATACGCCGACTATCAATCAGGATCAGCCTGTAAAAGATCCGATTTCGAGAAATCAGTTGGATACATTGTCTAAAAATGCACAAGATTTTGGAATTCAGTTGTTTTATCCTTTGGGACATCAAAAAAATGGGGTAGTACACATTATAGGGCCGGAAAACGGATTTACTCAACCCGGAATGACTATTGTTTGTGGGGATAGCCATACTTCTACACATGGTGCTTTTGGTGCTATTGCTTTTGGCATTGGTACCAGTGAGGTGGAAATGGTTTTGGCTACGCAGTGTATTCTTCAGACACGTCCGAAGACAATGCGCATCACATTCAACGGAAAATTGGGTGAAGGTGTTTCAGCTAAAGATTTAGCTCTATATATGATCTCTAAGTTGACTACCGGCGGTGCTACCGGCTACTTCGTAGAATATGCGGGTGAGGCTATTCGCAACATGTCTATGGAAGAGCGCATGACACTATGTAATCTAAGTATCGAGATGGGTGCTCGTGGAGGCTTGGTTGCTCCCGATGAGACAACTTTCTCTTATGTGAAAGGTCGTGAATTTGCACCTAAAGGAGAAGAGTGGTATAAGGCATTAGCATATTGGAAAACATTAAAGACTGACGAAGGTGCTAAATTTGATAAAGAGTTGACATTCGATGCCGCAGATATCAAGCCGATGATTACTTACGGAACTAATCCGGGTATGGGTATGGGTATTGATGAATCGATCCCTACATTGGACGAAATAGATGAGGCGGGACGTATCTCTTTCCAGAAGTCTATGGACTATATGGGCTTCAAACCCGGAGAAAAGGTAGAAGGAAAATCAATAGATTATGTATTTCTAGGTAGTTGTACCAATGGACGTATCGAAGATTTCCGTGTGTTTGCAAACTTTGTAAAAGGAAAGAAAAAGGCTGATAATGTAATCGCTTGGTTAGTTCCGGGAAGCTGGAAAGTAGAGCAACAGATCAAGGATGAAGGACTGTATGATATTCTTAAGGAGGCTGGCTTTGAACTTCGCCAACCGGGTTGTTCGGCATGTCTTGCGATGAACGATGATAAGGTTCCTGCCGGCAAATATGCAGTGTCTACGTCAAATCGTAACTTTGAAGGGCGTCAGGGTCCTGGAGCTCGTACTATTCTTGCCGGTCCGCTTGTGGCTGCTGCCGCTGCTGTGACAGGAAAGATTACAGATCCTAGAAATCTTTAATAAGACTAATTTTCTAATATGCCAATATGTAAATATTCAGTATCCTATTGAAACCAAATTATTAGAAGATATAAAAATCTTACAAAAGATAATTAACAAAATAATAAACACCGCCAAATCGAGATAATTGACATATCGGCACATTATCTTATTGGCACATTGATTTATATTATGGAAAAATTTCAAACACTTACATCAACATACGTTCCACTTCCTATTGAGAATGTGGATACAGACCAAATTATACCGGCTCGCTTTTTGAAGGCGACAGATAAAGAAGGTTTTGGTGATAATCTTTTTGCCGATTGGCGTTACAATAAAGACGGAAGTCCCAAAGTCGATTTTGTGCTCAACAACCCTACATATAGCGGAGAGATACTTGTTGCCGGAAAGAATTTCGGTAGCGGTTCCAGTCGCGAGCATGCAGCGTGGGCTGTTTCCGGATATGGATTCAAAGCTGTTGTTTCAAGCTTCTTTGCTGATATTTTTAGAAACAATTCACTAAACAACGGAGTACTTCCTGTTGTGGTTACACCTGAGTTTCTTTCCGAAATATTTGCTTGTGTAAATGCTGATCCAAAAGCCACATTGACAATCAATCTGGAAAAACAAACCATAACAAACAATGTAACGGGGAAAACAGAAAGTTTTGAAATCAACCCTTACAAGAAAGAATGTCTATTGAAGGGACTTGATGATATCGACTATCTGTTATCCAAAAAAGAATTGACAGAAAAGTACGAAACGGAACGCCCTTTGTAATTTTATAAAAATGTAGTAAGCAGCTATCTGCGATTAGATTATGTCTGTCATCATTGTTGAAAAGCTAGATCGTTCTGAATAAGAAGAGATATATCCCCAAATGAAAAAAGGTATTTATATATTCATTTTTATTATGGCTTCTGTGAATATTTATTCTCAGAATATCTTAACTCCTGTATCGTTTGAGCAAGTGACTCTTACCGATAATTTCTGGAACAATAGAATGAGGATCCAAAAAGAAGTATTGGTTCCTGTGGCATTCGAACGGACAGAAATTGCCGTAGAAGATCTTCGACGCACAGCGAATTATCTGAAAGGGATCGAAGGGCCTTTACCATCTGATAGCAGATTCAGCACTTCCGACTTGTTTAAGGTTATCGAAGGTGCGGCCTATCTGTTAAAGATGGAGCGTGATCCAAAATTAGAAAAGCAGATAGACGATATCGCAGATATTATAGCTCAGGCTCAACAACCTGACGGCTATTTGTACCCTCCTCATATTACAGGGGCTTATAAGACTGCGCCATTGTGGGGTGGGGCAGGAATGGGCGATAAGCCTTATTCGTGGGTAGTACACAGCCATGAATTGTATAACATGGGGCATCTTTACGAGGCTGCGGCTGCATACTATCAGGCTACAGGTAAAAGAAATCTGCTGGATATTGCGACTAAGAGTGCTAAACATATAAATAAGGTCTTCTTTGAAGGGGATTCTAATTACAATGGTGGTAAGCCTGTAAACCAAGCTCCCGGACATGAAGAAATAGAAATCGCATTGGTGAAGCTTTATCGTGTGACCGGAGATCCGCTATATCTCAATATGGCGAAAAAGTTTATCGACATACGAGGTGTAACTTATGTGCCCGACGGAAAAGGAACCATGTCGCCCGAATATGCACAGCAGCATGCGCCTGTACGTAAGCAGGATAAAGCAGTAGGACATGCCGTTCGTGCGGTTTATCTTTATTCGGGTATGTCTGATGTAGGTACATTGACGGGAGATACAACTCTCCCGCCTGCTTTGGATAAGATCTGGGGCAATATTGTGGACACACGGATGCATATCACAGGTGGGCTGGGGGCTATACATGGCATTGAAGGCTTTGGCCCTGAATATGAATTGCCAAATAAGGAAGCATATAATGAAACGTGCGCCGCTGTAGGCAATGTATTCTTTAACCATCGTATGTTTCTTCTCGAAAAAGACGGTAAATACATGGATGTTGCCGAAGTGTCACTCTTGAACAATGTTTTAGCGGGAGTAAATCTTGAGGGAAACAAATTTTTCTATGTTAATCCTCTTGCCTCGGATGGTACGGTCGATCGTTCATATTGGTTTGGAACTGCTTGTTGCCCTACAAATTTGGCGAGGCTTATTCCTCAAATTTCGGGTTTGATGTATGCGCATACCGATAATGAAATTTATTGTTCTTTCTACACCGGAAGTAAAGTAGATTTTGCTCTTACATCCGGAAAAGTAGCACTAGAGCAAAAAACGAATTATCCGTTCGATGAAAGTATCCTATTAACTGTAAATCCCGAAAAGAATGATCAGACATTTTCAATAAAAATGCGAATTCCTACGTGGGTCGGTTCTCAGTTTGTCCCTGGTAAATTGTATAGCTATGTTGATAATAATTCGAAAGCGTGGGAACTATATATAAACGATAAGAAGGTCGGAAATTTATCTTTTAAAAAAGGTGAAGTTTCTCTTGACAAAGGTTTTGTTTCTATCTCCAGAAAATGGAAGAAAGGGGATAAAGTAGAGCTTAAACTTCCTATGCCTGTTCGTTATTCTCATGCTATAAGCGAAGTGAAAGCAGACAATGGCAGAGTAGCTATCTCCAGAGGTCCGTTAGTATATTGTGCAGAGGGTATTGATAATACTGAAGATGTGAACAGGTATTATCTGACTAAAGCATCAATAGATGCTAAGGTACAGAAAGATGATACAGGAATATTGAAGGGGATAGACCTAATAAAAAATGTTTCGGCAGACTATATAGATGTAAAAGGTAATATTCATCAGGCTTCACTTAATTTTATTCCATATTATGCATGGAACAATCGAGGAGTTTCGACAATGAATATTTGGTTTGCTGAGAATGAAAAGAAAGTGCGTGAAAGCGTCGCTATTCTTCCTGTAGCAATAAAAGATATAAAAGCGACTTATACAAACGAAGGCGAAAATGTATTCTCTATTGTTGACGGAAAGCATCCGAAGAGTTCTAAGGATACAGAAGTCAATCGATGGACTTCTTGGGACAAAAAGGGTGAAAAGCAAAGCATCGATTTCACTTTCGAGAAGCCTACTGATATAAAAGCCTTTTCGGTTTATTGGTATGACGACAACGGCGGAGTTCGTTTGCCGGATGTTTGGAACTTGGAGTATAAAGATGATAGTGGTTCTTGGAAGCCATTCCCATTATACAGTACCGATTCATATAGTTTGCTCAAAGATCAATTTAATCTTGTGCATTCTGATGGAGATTCTTTTGTTGTAGAAAGTATCAGATTGAATGTAACGCCAAAAGCCGACAGTGCGGTTGGTGTCTTGCAAGTGCGGTTTGATATTAAGTAATTAAGAAAATTAAAGATTACCATGATAGAAATAATGGACACAACCCTGAGAGATGGCGAACAAACATCGAGTGTTTCGTTCTCGGCTCAGGAGAAGATGAGTATAGCTCACTTGTTGCTGGTCGATCTCGGCGTAAATCGTATCGAGGTAGCATCGGCACGTGTTTCGAATGGTGAGTTTGAAACTGTAAAAAAAATCGCTAATTGGGCTAAATCCGCAGGATATATAGATAATATTGAGATATTAGGATTTATAGATAAGGGAGCTTCGCTCAATTGGATAAAAGACACAGGATGTAAAACTATAAACCTGCTGACAAAAGGTTCGTATAAGCATGTGACCGAACAGCTGCGCAAAACACCCGAACAGCATCTTGACGATATTAAGGCTGAGGTGGAATTGGCTCAAAAGTTGGGTATCACAGTCAATGTATATCTCGAAGATTGGTCTAACGGAATCGTGAAATCTGAAGATTACGTCTATTATATGATGGATGGAATGAAGGATTTGCCGATAAAGCGATTTATGCTTCCCGATACCTTAGGGGTATTGAATCCACATAGCGTATGGCGCTGTTGTCGCCGGATGATAAACCGTTATAGAGACCTTCATTTTGACTTTCATGCTCACAACGACTATGATCTGGCTGTAGCGAATACAATGGTGGCAGCAGAAGTGGGAGTGAGAGGCGTGCATCTGACGATGAATGGATTAGGCGAACGAGCAGGAAATGCTTCCCTTGCCAGTGTGATTGCAGTTTTTCACGACCAATTGAAATTAAAAACTTCAATAAAAGAAGAAAATATAAACAGGGTCAGTCGTGTAGTAGAGTCCTATTCTGGACAAGTAATCTCCGCTAATCAGCCAATTGTCGGAGACAATGTTTTCACACAGTGTGCCGGAATACATGCTGATGGTGATAACAAGAATAACTTGTACTATAATGATTTGTTTCCCGAACGTTTTGGTCGTGTTCGCGAATACGCATTAGGTAAATTGTCTGGTAAGTCTAATATCCGAAAGAATATTGAGGCTTTGGGTATTGAACTCGATGAGGATGATATGACTAAAGTGACAAACCGAGTGATAGAATTGGGTGATAAAAAAGAAATTATTACGCAAGACGATCTCCCATATATCATTTCGGATGTGTTGAAAAACAACGAGAAGGAAAGAAAAATCAAGATATTGTCGTTTGCATTTTTATTGACAAAGGGCTTACGCCCTACAGCTACGGTAAAAGTAGAAATTGATGGGCAGGAACATGAATGGACTGCACCAGGGGACGGACAGTATCACGCTTTTTCGAAAGCTTTGTATAAGATATACTCACGTTTGGGTAAGCCTACCCCTACGTTAGTGAACTATGCTGTTTATATACCACCCGGCGGGCGTACCGATGCTTTGGTACAAACGGTAATTACATGGGAATTTAATGGTAAGACTTTCAAGACAAGAGGTCTTGATGCCGACCAGACAGAAGCAGCGGTAAAGGCTACCGAAAAGATGCTGAATATGATCGAAGATCTGTAAATGACTTTTCTGCAAATGAAAGGAGAGCGGGTTGAATGGGTTGATATAGCAAAAGGTATCGGAATAATATGTGTTGCTATGGGACATGTGTTTCAATACCAGATGCTTGCTACAAGATAATATATCTGTTTTATATGCCTCTTTTCTTTATTGCTTTTATCGTATCTTTAATAGATTTGAAATTACGCAGGTACTTTTTTAGGAAAATATAAGAGTAGACAGATTCAAAAATAATTACAATTTTAAAATATAGATTGATGAAATTAAACATTGCAGTGCTCCCTGGAGACGGAATAGGGCCTGAAATTATAGAACAGGCATTGAGAGTGACAGAAGTAGTTTGTGAAAAATTTGGTCACGAACTTTCTTATGAATATGGTATTGTTGGAGCTTCGGCAATCGATCAGGTAGGCAATCCATATCCTGATGGAACGCATGAATTGTGTATGGCTTCTGATGCTGTGCTGTTTGGTGCAATCGGAGATCCTAAATATGACAACAACCCTTCAGCAAAAGTACGTCCCGAACAAGGACTTTTGGCTATGCGCAAAAAGTTGGGATTGTATGCTAACCTTCGTCCTGTAAGTACATTCCCTACACTAGTACATAAATCGCCCCTTCGTTCCGATTTGGTAGATGGTGCTGATTTTATGTGTGTGCGTGAATTAACGGGAGGTATGTATTTTGGTCGTCCGCAAGGACGCAGCGAAGACGGAGATACTGCTTATGATACTTGCGTATACACTCGTGAAGAAGTAGAGCGTATACTTCATCTTTCATATAAATATGCTCAGATGCGTCGCAAAAAAGTGACAGTGGTAGATAAAGCGAATGTATTGGCTACTTCTCGTCTATGGAGGCAGGTTGCTCAGGAAATTGAAAAACAATATCCTGATGTGGAAACTGAATATATGTTTGTAGACAATGCCGCTATGCAGATTATTCAATGGCCTAAGCGTTTTGATGTACTTGTTACAGAAAACTTGTTTGGAGATATCCTTACCGATGAGGCCTCTGTAATTACCGGATCATTAGGTATGTTGCCATCGGCATCTATTGGTATTCACACATCTGTGTTTGAACCGATACATGGTTCATATCCTCAGGCAGCAGGCAAAAATATAGCAAATCCATTAGCCACTATTCTTTCGGCAGCAATGATGTTCGAATATGCATTCGAACTGAAAGAAGAAGGTAAGCTGATTCGTGATGCTGTTAATGCATCTATGGATGCAGGAGTAGTAACTGAGGATATTGCATCGAAAGAAGGAAAAGCTTATTCTACATCGCAAGTAGGCGACTGGATTGT
Organism: Dysgonomonas sp. 37-18; assembly: GCF_001899125.1. Taxonomy (NCBI): domain Bacteria; kingdom Pseudomonadati; phylum Bacteroidota; class Bacteroidia; order Bacteroidales; family Dysgonomonadaceae; genus Dysgonomonas; species Dysgonomonas sp. 37-18. The sequence goes on from NZ_MKVC01000021.1 coordinate 19,211, forward strand.
AAATTATTTGAAGGGATAAAATTTTTTCTAAGATACTGTGAAGAGGCTGTTCGTTGTGTACAGCCTCTTTTCGTCTTTATCTCAATAGTGATATGCCTGATAGGTTACTTTCAATGGGCTCTTTCCATTTAATATTTGCATATTGTAGTCTTCTACAAAATATTACTTTCATAAACATTAGGAAAAAAGATGTAAAATATTTATCTTTGCCCCGCTTTTATAAGCCCGTACGTGTGATGGGAATAAGGAAGCAATCCTTAATTTGAGTAACACAATTTAAAATTAAAAGATGAAAACGTTTGAATTAAAAGGAGAAGCCAGAACAGATCTTGGCAAAAAAGCGACAAAAGCATTTCGTAAAGAAGACAAAATCCCTGCTGTAATTTATGGTGGAGATCAAACTGAAGCAATTGCTTTTACTGTTACAAACAGCGATGTTCGCAAACTTGTTTATACTCCTGAAATTTTCCTTGTAAACCTAACAATAGGAAAAGACAGCTATAAAGCTATATTGAAAGATGTACAGGTACATCCGGTAACAGATGCTATCTTGCACCTTGACTTCCTTCATGTATTTGAAGGCAAACCAATTGTAATGGACGTTCCTGTTATTTTGGACGGACTTGCAGAAGGTGTAAAAGCAGGGGGTAAACTTTCACTTGACTTGCGTAAGATTAAAGTAAAAGCTCTTTACGATAAGATCCCTGAGAAAGTACACGTTGACGTAACAAGCCTTGCTCTTGGAAAATCTATCCAGGTAGGTGAACTACACTTCGAAGGACTAGAACTGTTAAATGCTAAAAATGCTGTTGTTTGTCGCGTTCAATTGACTCGTGCTGCAAGAGGTCTTGCTGCTAAAAACGGCTAATAATAGGATATATTGAATGAAATACTTGATTGCCGGCCTCGGTAATATTGGTAGAGAATACGAATATACCCGCCACAATATAGGATTCAGAGTATTGGACGCTTTAGCTAAAGCGTCCAATATTGTTTTTGCTGACAAGCGTTATGGCTTTGTGTCTGAACTAAAGGTCAAAGGACGTACTCTTATTCTGCTAAAGCCATCTACTTTTATGAATCTTAGCGGAAATGCTGTTCGTTATTGGCTAAACCAAGAAAAGATACCGATTGAGAATCTTTTGGTAGTTGTAGATGATCTTGCTTTGCCTTTTGGTTCTTTACGCCTCAAAGGAAAAGGTAGTAGTGCCGGACATAACGGACTGGGTAATATACAATCTGTACTAGGAACACAAGATTATGCCCGCTTACGCTTTGGTATAGGTAACGAATTTTCTCGGGGAGGTCAAGTCGGCTATGTGCTCGATAATTTCAGTGACGAAGAGGAAAAAGAGCTTCCTGTGAAACTGGAGACCTGTGGCGAAATAATCAAAAGCTTTTGTCTGGCAGGTATCAACAATACCATGAACCAATACAATAATAAATAAAACCAAAGAAGTTAGAAACGAATATCTTTTGTATCTAATATATAACTTTGGTAAATGATGTGAAGCCGGTCTTGTTTGCGGACATATTGGCAAAATTCTGATTTTATTATGAAAGAACCTAAAAACGAAGTACGTATAGACAAATGGCTGTGGGCTGTTCGTCTTTTCAAAACTCGTTCTATAGCAATAGAAGCATGTAAAAAAGGACGTGTCTCGATCAAAGGAGTTACTATAAAACCCTCTCGATCAATTAAGGTAGGCGATGTGATAGAAGTGCGCCGTCCTCCGGTTACTTATTCCTTTGAAGTCCTCAACCTTTCGGAAAACAGAATGGGAGCCAAGCTTGTGCCCGAATTTATGAAAGATGTGACATCTGCATCTCAACTTGAAATATTAGAAATGTCTAAGGTGAGCGGTTTTGTAGATAGAGCTAGAGGAACAGGGCGACCAACAAAAAAAGATCGTCGTGAATTGGATCAGTTTACAGAAGATTACTCTTTCTTTGATGATTGGGATTTAGAAGATTAGAGTATAAATTATAGTTCGAAACTTATTCCTTGCAGAACACACTCTTATGAAATAGTAATTCATTATACCATCAAAAACTTTCTTATTTATATTTGTTCTTATTTATAATTCTATATCTTTGTTACCATAATTGGTGTTATATATTCGAAGTCTTGGATATATAATGAAAAGGGAATCAGGTGTAAATCCTGAACAGTCGCGCTGCTGTAAGCTTCGCTAAACGTTTATACAAATCCTCAAAGCCACTGTTTTTCATAAACGGGAAGGTCGTATAAAACGGAAGTAAGTCAGAAGACCTGCCAAAAAATAAATTTCATCTTTCGCGAAAAAAGATAGAAAGCTCAAGAGATTTTTCTCTGATTATAGAAAATTGATTTTGGTTGAAGTATTTATACTATCATCTCTTGCAATGTCATATTTCGGTATCTGCAAATGAGGTTGTATATTTTAAATAAACCTTCTCCTGATCTTATAATATATTCAATAACAATAAAAACTTACAACAATGAAAAAGATATGTCAAAGATGTTCGGCCGCTTTCAGCTGTAGAGAAGACCGCGTAGAATTGTGTAGCTGCCGTAGAGTTTCTTTAGTTTCAGGGGTGCGCGATTATATAAAAGATAACTATAGTGACTGCCTTTGTCCTAAGTGTTTAAGCGAAACAAATACTTACTTTTTTGCCTTTGATGTTAATCCTAAATTCATAAAAGACAAAAAATAAAGTATTTATAAGCAACACCAATACAAGGTAATAGCAAAAACTTATTTTTAATTTACAATTTATTATAAATTTAGTCTTTAATTCGTTTAATTGTATAGGTAAGTTTCCTTAAATTTGATGTTGGAAAACAACGCAATTTGAATGTTTTCAAATCAAGTATTGAAGTTTGCAATCTCCTGTCACAAATGGAGATAGGAGATTGCAAATCGATATCGAACCGGATAGAAATAATAACTATAATAAATAAAATTAAACATGTTACAAGAGTTTACTTTAGGCGAAGGAAAGGCGATTATCAACTTCACTCTTAAGTTTTGCGACACGAGGCAAAAAATATTAAATAGTTACGGTTTTCATCGGGTTATTGAAGCTTTTATACAAAGATTGAAAAAGAATGATGTCATTATCTACGATTATTATATCAAAGAATTCAAGACTGACGAAGAATTTCAAAAAACATTGATAGAAGCATTTAAGCTACTTACTGTATGTAATCCCGATGAGGTGCAAAATGTACATAACAAGTATGCTATCTTTTTCAACGATAAAGATTTATTTATAGAGCTTATAGAGCTTCTCTATGGCTTCTGGCGTAGAATGGAACGTTATACTATAGTGCATAACAATTCCATCAGCAGCGGGTTGCAAAGTGTGCGTTTTTTGCATGCCAACGAATTGTTCAATGAGCTGGTACTTTCTATCTACCGCCGCATTCAGGAAACCGTAATGGGGTATCAGCATCTTGTATATCGCCAGCTTACCGCAGGTGCAAATGCAGGGTTAACTCTTAGTGACATTACTTGGAACTGCCCAATAGAATACAATGGGTTGACTTCTATTCCGTTCATTACTTCTGTTATGTTTAAACCACCGTTTATTTCATATACAAAAAGAAATACACGCGACGGCATTTTTCAAGAACATACAACAAATCCGGTAGAAAATATTATTCTGAATGAAGATGACTGGTTCTTATTTCCTGCTAAAGTAGGGAATATGTTGACCTTTGTTTATTTCCACAAGGACTATATGGTTCACGGATTTGCATTATCCAATCTTTTTGAACTAGCTAAAGCCAGTGAATATATCGGTAAAAAACCGGATATAATATACGTGTTCGGATATCCTGATGGAATAGAAGAGAAACGTACTTTCTACTATAAGGATAAGAAAAATGATATTCTTATCGGTTACGCTAATCATTGCGACGATATCGACTATTTTGGCTATATGAAAAAAATGCTTCTTACACTTCATAACGTGAAGCAAATGGAGCAAGGGCGATTGCCGCTACATGGAGCTATGGTAAACATATTACTCAAGAATGGTACAGAAGCCAATATCGTTATTATAGGAGACAGTGGTGCCGGAAAATCTGAAAGTTTGGAAGCTTTCCGTACACTTAACGAGAAATATATACGTCATATGCGTATCGTATTTGACGATATGGGTTACCTCAAAAAAGAAGAAGATGGTACGATTAAGGGGTATGGAACCGAAATCGGAGCATTTGTCCGTATCGATGACCTTGACCCTATGTATGCGTTCCAGCAGTTAGAGAGAGGTATCTATTCAAATCCTGACAAAATAAATGCTCGCATTACGATTCCTGCTGCAACATACGATGTTATATCTAAAGGATATAAAGTAGATTATATCTTGTATGCGAATAACTATACTGAATCTGCTCAGAAGATTGAGTTTTTTGATAATCTCGACGAAGCGATTAAAATATTCGAAGCTGGAGCCCGCAAAGCAAAAGGTACTACTACCGAAAATGGTTTGGTAACATCTTATTTTGCCAACCCTTTTGGCCCTGTACAAGAAAAAGAGCTTGCAGGCAAACTGATCAAAGAATTCTTTAATGATATGAATAACAACGGTGTAAAAATAGGAGAGATATACACCTCGCTTGCTATTGACGGACATACTAAGGATGGGCCTCAATTGGCAGCAGAAGAGTTGTTTACAATGATAAATAATGATTAAGTGGAGTAGAGATGAGTTAAGTATTAGCTCGTCTCTTTCTTCGATAAAATTTGCCTGACTACTCAACGCTTACTTAAACTTTTGATAATGTATGGCGTTAAATATTATAACGGAGAAAAATACAACTAATAATTAGAATAAACCTATGAACAATATGCAACAATCCTTGATGCACGACAATATCAAGATGCTTGGCCACTTGCTCGGAAAAACGATCAATGAGGCGAAAGGGCAAGATATGGTCGACCTCATAGAAACAATCCGCAGGCTATCTAAAGCATCACACTCGGGTGACATTGAAGCACATAAATCGTTGGTTAAGACATTGCAAAATCTTAGGGATGAGGAGTTCTTGCCTGTAGCACGTTCTTTCAACCAGTTTCTTAACCTCACAAATACGGCAGAACAATATAATAGTATCTCTCCCCACGCACAAGGGGCTGAGAATCCGGTGAATTTTTCTGCAGTATATGAAAAACTTAAAGCCGCTAACTATAGCGATAGCGATATAATCAAAGCAATAGAAGATATATCTATCGATTTGGTTTTAACCGCTCACCCTACAGAAATAAATAGACGCTCGTTGATCAATAATCTGAATCAAGTAGATCAATGCCTTAAGCTACTCGATCATGATGATTTGATCGAACATCAGAAAGTACAAATATTGCGCAGACTCAAACAACTAATCGCTCAATATTGGTATACTGATGAAATACGTCAGAATCGTCCGACCCCCAACGAAGAAGCAAAATGGGGATATGATGTAGTAGAGAATAGCCTTTGGGCTGCTGTACCAGCTTACATCCGAGAACTCGACGAGCAAATAAGAAATACACTCGCATATCGTATTCCGATCGATGCACGTCCTATACATTTTTCATCATGGATGGGGGGCGACCGTGACGGGAATCCTAATGTGACAGCCAAAGTTACACATGATGTACTACTTGATAGCCGCCGTCGTGCTGCAACTCTCTTCTTATCAGATATAGAAATACTGGTGAAAGAACTATCAATGGCAACCTGTACGCTCGAATTCAGAAATTATATAGGAAACTATGAAGTACAAGAGCCGTATCGTGAGCTAATGAAAAAGTTGCGTACACAGCTTCGTAATACTATAGCTTACCTTGATGCCCGTATAGCAGGTAAAAATCCTGAACTTACCGAGGATATTCTCTACTATAATGAGCAATTATGGGAACCTTTGCATGAATCTTATAAGTCTTTAGTGGCTTGCAAGATGGATATTATAGCCGATGATAAGCTATTGGATACTATGCGCAGGGTTAAATGCTTCGGGCTTACTCTTGTACAAATAGATGTTCGTCAGGAAAGTACAATTCATACTGAGACAATTTCAGAGATTACCCGTTATTTAGGATTAGGAGATTATGAAACATGGTCGGAAGATGAGAAGCAAGCTTTTCTTATCAGAGAGCTGAATTCTAAACGTCCTTTGGTTCCAAAAAATTGGGAGCCAAGTCCTCAAACGAAAGAAGTGCTGCAAACATGCAAAGTTATTGCAGAAACTCCTGAAGGGGTAATACCTACCTACATTATATCGATGACACGTACTCCGTCCGATATATTGGCGGTTTATTTGTTGTTGAAAGAAGCTGAGTGTCCTTATATATTACCCGTAACACCATTGTTTGAAACGCTGAATGACCTCAATAATGCCAATGGTATTATGCAGCAATTGTTTAATATTAGTTGGTACAGAGGCGTTATCAAGAGCAAACAAATGATAATGATCGGTTACTCTGACTCAGCCAAAGACGCAGGATCTATTGCTGCCGGATGGGCACAATACAGTGCACAAGAAGCATTGATCAAAAGCTGTCAAGAAGCGGGAGTATGCTTGACCTTATTCCATGGACGTGGTGGTACTGTCGGACGTGGAGGAGGACCTGCCAAAGTTGCTCTTTTCTCTCAGCCTCCGGGCTCATTAAAGGGTGGTTTGCGTGTAACAGAACAGGGCGAAATGATCCGCTTCAAATTAGGTATACCCGATCTGGCTATAAAAACGCTGGCTTTATATACTGATGCAATCTTAGAAGCTAACTTACTTCCGCCACCTGCACCAAAACAGGAGTGGAGAGACCTTATGAATAAGATGTCCGATATTTCTTGTACTATATATCAAGATACAGTACACAGAAATCCTGATTTTATACCGTATTTTTATCAGGCAACTCCTGAGGCCGAGCTTGCTCGTTTGCCATTAGGATCACGACCTGCAAAACGTCGTCCCAATGGTGGGGTTGAAAGTTTGCGTGCTATTCCTTGGATATTTGGATGGACTCAAAACAGGTTAATGCTTCCGGCATGGCTTGGAGCGGGAGAGGCCCTTCAGCAAGTTATAGATGAAGGGAATGTAGAGATATTAAAAACCATGTACAAAGATTGGCCTTTCTTCGGAACAAGGATTAATATGTTGGAAATGGTATTTGCCAAAGCAGACCCTCGTATATCGGCATATTATGACGAACGGTTAGTGGAAGACAGGTTGCAAGATTTAGGAAAAAGGCTTAGAGCACAGTTAGAGGGTGCAATAAAATCTACATTGAGAATATCTCAGGATGAATACTTGATGGAGAGCCTACCCGATATAGCAGAGAATATTGCAATGCGAAATATATATACCAATCCGTTGAATCTGTTGCAGGTAGAATTGCTTCATCGTTCGAGACAAGACAGTGAGCATTCTCCCGAACTGGAACTGGCACTGATGATCACAATATCGGGTATTGCCGCCGGAATGCGAAACACAGGATGATAACATTCTGATAAAATATATAGATTGTAAAAGCTCATAAAAATCAAAATATTTTTATTCGTAGAAAATGCTTAATCCATGTTTAAAAATTTGATCTTTATGGGTTTTTACTTTAATTTCGTATAGATAAATAATTATATCATGCAATATAAAATAATGGCTCCAAAGGCCATAAATTCAACAATAGCACTGCCTGCATCTAAAAGCATAAGCAACAGAGCTCTTATTCTGAACGGTCTAAGTTTAAATGCTTCAACTCTGGAAAATCTTTCCGACTGTGATGATACGCAAGTTATGATAGAAGCCTTCCGTTCAGGTAGTAGCCTGATTGATGTAAAGGCTGCCGGCACATCTATGCGTTTCCTTACAGCATTGTTAGCGATAACGCCCGGAGAATGGATAATAACAGGCACAGAGCGCATGCAGGAACGTCCTATTAATATTCTTGTAGAAGCCCTGACCTCATTGGGAGCCCGCATTTCATATATTGCGAATATTGGATATCCTCCGCTAAAGATAAAGGGTACGGCACTCGATGGTGGTGACATATATTTGTCGGGAGATGTCAGTTCTCAGTTTATATCGGCACTTCTGATGATTGCCCCTACAATGAGTAAAGGGTTGACAATCCATTTGGAAGGCGATATTATATCCATCCCGTATATAAAAATGACATTGGGAATGATGTCCCAGTTTGGAGTAAAGGCACACTGGGAAGATAAAATAATTCGTATTCATCCACAAGAATACAGACCGACTCATTATGTAGTAGAGTCTGATTGGTCTGCAGCTTCATATTGGTACGAAATGGCTGCGTTAACAGATAGTGCGTATATAGAACTGAAAGGATTGTTCAAAGAAAGTATGCAAGGTGACTCTAAAGTATCCGAGTTGTTTTTGGACTTAGGTGTTAATACCGAATTCACTGAAAACGGAGTTATATTGACTAAGTCGGACAGAATAACAAAGAAGATGTTCCATAATTTTGTGAATGAGCCCGATTTGGCACAAACCTTTGTTGTAACTTGTTGTATGATGAATATTCCTTTTATGTTTACCGGATTGCAAAGCCTAAAGATAAAAGAAACAGACCGCATAGAAGCATTAAAGGCTGAAATGAAAAAGCTGGGATATCTTATTTATGACAGTCAAAACAGTATTCTCGAATGGAATGGTGAAAGATGCGAGCCAGAAACAGAAGCTGTTATCCGTACATACGAAGATCATCGCATGGCGATGGCTTTTGCTCCGGCTGCAATAAAAATGGATCATATCAATATGGCACACCCGAATGTAGTTACTAAGTCATATCCAAATTATTGGAATGACCTGAAAACTGTAGGATTTACGATAGAGGAAAAATAATATATCAATCTAAACGATATCCGAATTGGCGAAGTATGTTATCCCTGCTTCGCCAATCTTTTTCTACTTTGACGAATATTTGCAAGAATACTTTTTTATCAAAAAATCGCTCAATATCTTTCCTTGCCATTGTACCGAGTTTCTTCAAGGCTGCACCTTGATGTCCGATAACAATTCCTTTTTGTGTGTCACGCTCTACAATGATAAGAGCTCTTATGTTTATTATATCTTTTTCTTCTTTAAACTCTTCAACAACGACTTCTACCGAATATGGAATTTCTTTTTGGTAATAAAGAAGAATTTTCTCACGAATAATCTCTGTTACAAAGAATCGGGCAGGGCGATCGGTTAATGCATCTTTCTCAAAATAGGGTGGTGATTCGGGGATAAGGTCTATAATCCGTTTCTTGACCACATCTGCATTAAACTTATTTAGTGCCGAAATCGGATATATTTCCGCATTCGGAAGTAGTTCTTTCCACCGCAAGACCAAGGCTTCCAATTCTTTCTGATTTGTTTGATCTATTTTATTAATCAAAAGCAAAACAGGAGCTTCTACACCTTGTACTTTCTTTAGAAACTCTTCGTTTTTGTCTATTTTTTCGACAACATCAGTCATATATAGTAAGACATCAGCATCACTTAATGCAGATTCCGAGAAGTTAAGCATCGACTCCTGCAACTTGTAATTGGGACGCAAAACACCCGGAGTATCAGAATAAACAATCTGATATTCATCGGTATTCACTATTCCTAAAATACGATGACGAGTGGTCTGAGCTTTAGAAGTAATAATTGATACTTTTTCACCTACCAACAGGTTCATCAACGTTGATTTACCTACATTGGGGTTGCCTACTATATTTACAAATCCTGATTTATGCATTTTTATTTTTTATGTTTTTAGAATACGGCTGTCGAACTTAGCATTTCGGGTGTCATCCATTTGCCTTGTGCTTTCATCACTTGCTCTATGACATCACGGGCAACACCATCTCCGCCATTTTTATGCGAAATATATTGGGCTACACTTTTTATCTCAGGCGCAGCATTTGCCGGGGCTACAGCCAACCCTACAGCCTGCATTACCTGATAGTCTGGCAAGTCGTCGCCTGCATATATTATCTCTTCGGCTTTATAGCCTGTTTTTTCCATATAGTCGTTGAGGTCATTTATCTTAACTCTCGATTTGAGGTAAATATCATTAACTCCCAACCTGTTGAAGCGAAGACGAATATTATCTGTATCTGCTCCTGTGATAATGGCCACACTATAACCGGCTTTTACTGCAAGGTTGATAGCATATCCATCTTTTATATTTACCATCCTTACCGGTGACCCATCTGAAGACAAAGGTATTGAATCGGGAGATAAAACACCATCAACATCAAATATAAATGCTTTTATTTTCTTCAAATCGTAATTTATTGTACTCATTATATATCTTTTTTACCAAACCGATGAATACTTTCGCTCATCAGTTTATAAATTTGTTTTATTTTATCATCATCAATCAGCGACAGGTGCTTCTCCATCACATTTTCATCGAAGCGCACAGCCGGACCTGTTTGGGCTTCTTCGGGAGATAAAGAATGTACCTTCGATGCAGTTTCGTCAATCAACGGCAAGGCGATATCGAACGGTAAGTTTATTTTTGCTAGAACTTGTTTCGATAAGGTGTACATATGATTCGTAAAGTTGCAAGCAAATACTCCTGTAAGGTGGAGATACTTTCGTTCTTCTGTCGATAATTCTACTATTTTGGTTGACAACTGGGATGCTATGCTTTTTAGTTGTTCCAATGCATGATCATCCGAAGCCTCCAGAAATATTGGAATGTCCGCCCAGTCAACTTTTCTATCTTTACTAAATGTTTGAAACGGATACAGTACTCCATATCGAGAAGTATATCCTTCAAAGACATTTATAGACATGCTACCGGCTGTATGTGCCCATAAGCCATTATTTGACGGAAGACTAGCAATCAATTCTTCTAAAACAGAATCTTTTACCGAAAATATATATAAGTCAGCATCCCAGACGGCTAATGATATATCTGTAATAGGTGCAGCATCCACTTCATTGGCTAAAGCGGATGCAGAAGCTAATGTTCGGCTATAGACTTGTACAATATCAAAAGATTTACTGTACAGCTCTTTTGCAAATTGTGTTGCAACATTGCCTGCTCCTATCAATACTACTTTCATTAGTTCTTCTTTTTGGCGCTTAATACCATTGCCACTCCCGCAACGATCAATAACCCCGGAACAATAAGATTAGAATAATTATGCATCCAACCAAAGAACGTATCAGCATTAAGCAGTACTCCTATACCTAGGAATATCCAACCTAAAACTCTCTTAGGTTGAGTGAATAAGAACACAATCCCTGCTATAAGCAAAAAAGAACCTACTCCTATTAGTCTGTCAGCATAAGGGATTTTACTTAATACGTCTAACTTGTCCAGCATAAATAAAATACCGAAGATAAGTATGGTTATCCCATACGACAAACGGTCGTTTGACTTGCTATTAGTTGCCATAAGTAGCTATTCTATTATTTGGTTTATATTAAAGTTTCCGATATGTACTTTCTCCCATTGTAATTTTTCATCGTCGATAGGGGAGCGCTCTTGTGCTTTATTTCCAAATACTATAACAGAAAGAACCTGCAGCTGTATCGGGATATTAAATAAGCTCTTGATATAGTCATTAGAAGCTTCCTCTTCCTCTGTATATCGCTCTCTGATTTGTATCCAACAACTTCCCAATCCCAAATCTTCCGCTTGTAACTGCATCATAATGGAAGCAATAGACGCATCTTCTATCCACACGTCGCTTGTTAATGGATCAGCCATAACTATAATAGCTAAGGCACAACCTTCTATCGGTTTACTTCCCGATTTTTTGCATAGCGACAGCTTTCTTAGCATTTCTTTATCTTCAACTAATAGAAACTGCCAAGGATTTTTACTCTTTGATGAAGGCGACTTTAGCCCAGCTTTGAGAATAGTCTCTACTTGCTGAGGTTTCAATGGTTCATCTGTAAATTTACGAATACTCCGACGATTTGTTACCAAATCTTGAAAATTATTCATAAGTCAATATGATTTATAAATTCTTATTTTATTAATTAGTTTTACTCTCCGGATATATAAATTAACGGCGAGTCAATTCTTCAACTTCCTTCTCAATCTCACTGACAGATTTTAAACCTTCGGTACTGCTTTTTCTAAGGAGTATATTCAGTGTTTGCATGATCAGTTTAATGTCTAAAGCATACGAATAGCCGTTGATATACAGCAAGTCGTATTTTAATTTATCTCTTACCGATGTATTATATTTACCTTGCACTTGTGCCAGACCTGTAAGCCCGGCTTTAACCCTATGACGCAAGTTATATTCAGGCATCTCGGCACAGAACTGTTCTACAAAGAATGGACGTTCAGGGCGTGGGCCTACTATGCTCATGTCGCCTATGAGTATATTGTAAATCTGAGGTATTTCATCCAATCTGGTAGCACGCAAGAAGTGGCCAAGTTTAGTTATTCTACAGTCAACATCTTGAGCTAATACAGGACCCGAGGCAGCTTCTGCATTTTCGACCATTGTCCGAAATTTATATATCTTGAAAACTTTGTTGTCACGCGTTATGCGTTCTTGTGCATAAAATGCTGATCCTCCGCCTATTTTTAAAGCCAAATAAACAAATATGAATGGAATAGATAAAACAATCAGTCCCAAAATCCCTAAGAAGACATCCGTCAGTCGTTTAAAAAGCTCATTACTCTGTCCCAGTCCTAACTCTCTCACATCTAAAACCGGCGAATCATCTATTTGCAGGAAGTTCGCATTAAATTGGAGTATCTCTGAATTTTTAGGCTGATATAATACAGTACGGTTACGTTCTATGCAATATAAAATAATATGCTGTTTTTGCTCTTCGGAAACATCTTCGGTAATGAATGTTATATCACATCCGTTGATATAGTTATATAAATTAAGATGGTCGGGGGAACAAACATGTTTCAAGTTAGACCATATTCCTTTTGCCTCAAGTAATTTGTATGCCAGAGGTTGCGACTTCTCATAGCCAATAACGAGTACCGATTTTCCTTTATTCAGGCGAAAGTGCATTCTATTGGCAAAAAAGTGCCAGAACGTGATTGCTGCAATCTGCATGGCATAGGCAGTAAGAAGAATACTTCGGGGGAATGCAAATTCTCTGGCCAAGAAGCTTATAGCCATTGTGCAAAACAATAGAGAGACTATAACCAGAAATACGGTGTACCCTATACCCAAAAAAGAAAAATCTTTTGGTTTATCTAATTCAAATATATGGCTTAAGATTAAATAGCAAATACCTATATATGGCCAGATAGCAACAAACGAAAACCAGTTTTCGGAGAAGTTGTCAAGGCTATCTTTAAAAATGTAGAAAGACCAAATTATCGAACCATATACGATGGCTAAATCCAACAAAGGTATTAATATCTTTAATCCCCTGTATCCAAATATTTTTTCCAAAAATCTATTCATTCAACTGAATATAATAATTTTTCAAGGAAAAAATGCTACTTCTTCTTCGATTTTGCTTTTGTTTTAGTAGCAGGTTTCTCTCCGGTTGCCTTCACTATTTTCATTGCTGCGTCAAAATCTAAATCAGCAGGCACTACACCTTTCGGAATTTTATAGTTTGTTTTTTGATACGCAATATATGGACCATATCGGCCATTTAATATTTGTAAATCTGCGTCCTCAGTAAAAGTCTTTATTATCTTTTCAGCGTCTTTTTGGCGTTTATCTTCAATCAAAGAAATCGCACTATCTAAATCAACACTGTAAGGATCATATCCTTTAGGCAAAGATATAAACTTTCCGTTATGTTTTATATACGGGCCAAATCTTCCTGTACCAACGCTAACATCTTTACCTTCAAACTCACCAACCGAACGAGGTAGCTCGAATAATTTCAAAGCTTCTTCTAATGTAATAGTTGTGATAGATTGTGTTTTTTGTAATCCTGCAAACTGAGGTTTTTCTTCTTCTTCTTGAACACCAATTTGTACCATTGGCCCGAAACGTCCGATCTTTACAGATACCTGACGTCCCGATTTAGGATCAACACCCAGTATACGTTCTCCTACTTTATGATCTGTTTGAGTATTTGTTGCAGACTCTACAATAGGATGAAATACTTTGTAAAATTTATCTATAAGTTTTGTCCAGTTTTCTTCACCTTCGGCGATCTGGTCAAATTCTTTTTCTATATTGGCAGTAAAATTATAGTCTAATATCCCCGGAAAATATTCGATAAGGAAATCATTTACAACCACTCCTGTATCAGTAGGGATAAGCTTGCCCTTGTCTGTACCTGTGATTTCAGTTTTCTGTGTATCCGATATTTTTTCTTTTTTGAGGGCTAAGATATTATACTGACGTTCTGTTCCTTCTATATTCGACTTCTCTACATACTCACGGTTCTGTATGGTAGAGATAGTTGGTGCATAAGTAGACGGACGACCTATACCAAGCTCTTCCAGCTTACGAACAAGAGATGCTTCACTATAGCGACTAGGACGTTGTGTAAATCGTTCTGTGGCTGTCGCCTCTTTCATTTGTAGTGCATCCTGAACTTTTACAGGAGGAAGCAGGCTTGTTTCATTATCTATAATCTCTTCATCAGTACCTTCAAGGTATACATGCAAGAACCCGTCAAACTTGATAACTTCTCCAACTGCTGAGAATTTCATATCTTTCTCATTAGAGATACTAACTGTTACAGTGGTTTTCTCCAATTCTGCATCAGCCATTTGAGATGCAATAGTCCTCTTCCATATCAGTTCGTACAGTTTCTTCTCCTGTGCAGTGCCCGATATTGAGTGCTCATTTATATATGTAGGACGGATGGCCTCGTGTGCCTCTTGTGCTCCTTTCGATTTTGTTGAGAAATGGCGAACTTTTGAATATTGCTTTCCATATTCAGATTCAATCTCATTTTTTGTAGTGTTAATTGCCAAGCTGGACAAATTAACCGAATCGGTACGCATATAAGTAATTTTTCCCGACTCGTATAATTTTTGAGCAACCATCATTGTCAACGAAACAGGGAAGCCTAGTTTACGAGATGCTTCCTGTTGCAAGGTTGAAGTAGTAAAGGGAGCTGCCGGAGATTTTTTCATCGGTCTTGTCTCTACATCTTCAACTTTGAAGCTTGCTTCTTTAAGTTTTTCAAGAAGGTTTAGAGCTTCTTGTTTGGTTTTAAGTCGCTTGCTAAGTTCTGTCTTTATTTCGTACTGAGAGCCATTGTCTTCTTTTGTGAAAATGGCAATCACTCGATAAGATGCTTCCGATTTGAATTGTTGTATTTCTCTTTCACGTTCAACGATCAATCTTACAGCTACCGACTGAACACGTCCTGCTGATAGTGCGGGCTTTACTTTGCGCCATAGTACGGGCGACAATTCGAACCCTACAATGCGGTCAAGAACGCGACGTGCTTGTTGCGCATCTACGAGATTGATGTCTATTGTTCGGGGATTTTCTATTGCATTCAGAATTGCATCTTTCGTAATTTCGTGGAAAGCAATTCTTTTTGTTTTATTCTCTTCAAGCTTTAATGTCTTATACAGATGCCATGATATAGCTTCTCCCTCACGGTCTTCATCGGAAGCAAGCCATACAAGGTCTGCTTCTTTTGCCGCTTTTTTCAGTTCATCGACAACTTTCTTTTTGTCGGAAGGTATCTCATATATGGGAGTATAATTGTTCTCCAGGTCTATGCCTAAATCTTTTTTCTTTAGGTCTCTAATATGTCCGTAACTAGACATAACTTTAAAATCTTTCCCTAAAAATTTCTCGATAGTTTTGGCTTTCGCCGGAGACTCAACAATAACTAAATTTTTCTGCATACAATTAAATCAAGGCTTGTGTTATATTCAAGCATACTAAACGTAGTGTACTCGAATAATACATTCTCTTTTGAACGGCAAAAGTAGTGATTTTGTTTTAAATAGCAGAATAAAAATAATCTTAATGCCGTAATTTATTGATTTTTTGTATTGAAAATCAATAAAAAAGAAGCCATATCTAAATTCTTTAAGCTTTTATTCGGAGTTATCTTAACAATTTAATTGAATAAAACAGGTTTTGATTCTATAGAAAAGTCTGAATAGCCGAACTCTTCAAAATTGTATGTGGATAAAATTTTCTTTACTATATTTATAAATGCGGCGTAATCATATATAATGAAGTCGATATACGAAAAGTGAAAGCCTGTAGCACCGCCTATCGTATTAGCAATACCATAGGGCACAGTTTCTTCAACGATCTTGTCTTCTATCTCTCCTCTGAAATTTATTATGTCTTCGCGAGGCACATTTATATTTTCGAAGAATGCGAAACCAAATATCACTCCGTCTTGCTTCGCTTCATTAAAACGAGCGGTCTTTTTCCCATAGAAATCATTGAGGATGGAAGAGCAAGAGGTGTATCCTGAAAAAATATCTTCTCGCAAAGTCCAATCACTATTTTCTTTTGGTTCTATACGATATCCGGTATATATTTCGGTTGGATTATCAAATTTAGGCCAACTGTTTTCTTCTATTGTTTTGTTTATAAAAGAACTTAATTCGGTTATTTTTACAGTTGGCTTTTTAGTTTTTTCATTCACAAACGTGATAGAGCCAATATATTCCATTGTATACAGCTCTCCGATAAACTGATCTAAATATATAAAGAGCATAGAGTAACGTTGGTCTTCGTCAAGACCCATCATTTTGGAGGAATATATTTCAATATTCACTTTGGGTCTTTCGTTCTCAATTTCGGGATATATTTCAATATCATTTTCTCCGATTTCTATGCCATACATTGTAAGTGTAGAACCAGCTTTAGCATGTGCTGGCTTGGATGAATAGAAATTCCATTTCTCCCACAGTTCTTGTGGAGCATGTTGTAGCCAGTAGTGTAATTGTATCAAGCGGGAGCGATTTCCTTCAGGTGTTAATATTAATTCATACTTTCCCTCATTGTTTATACCCATTTCGAAGTAGATTTTATGGAAAGCGATTTGTAATATGCTGTCGACAAAGTTTAGTAGAGTTTCTCCCTCAACTTTATTATTCATCATTTCTCTTATCTGACTTTCTTCTTCCGAAAAAGAATTCCAGAATTTAGCAACTCTATTTTTAAATGAATTTTGCATGTAGTTAATTTTTTATTGCATAGATTTACTATTTTTTAGTAATGTTATTATATTTACGTAAAAATAGACTATAAATCAAAGATAGATAATAAAACTCATTATCAAATACTCTTGATAACACTTGGTAACACTAAGTAGTAAAACGGAAACACATCATCAGCTTGCTGTTATCTACTTTTGCTAAACGAAACGAATATAAAATAAAACTATGAAGCCATTTTTACTATTATTCTTACTAAGCATAGCTGTTGTAACCAATGCGCAAGGATATACCCTGAAAGGCACAACAATGAATGAGTCGAACCAAACGGTGGAAGCTGTAACATGTATTCTGAGAAATACAAAGGATAGCCTTTGGCTGAAAACAACGATTACAGATACACAAGGTTTGTTTGAATTCAAGGATATTCCTAATGGAGAGTATACACTCACTCTACAACACATGACATACGAAAAGGAGGAGCACCCTATTAAGATACAGGATGCAGACTTAGAAATTCCGCCATATGTCCTTCTTTCGTTAAACAAAGAACTGACTGAGATAGTGGTAAGCGGAGAGCGCCCTATCGTAAAATCGGAAGCGGGGAAACTAATTTATGATGCTCCTTTACTAATCAAGAATAAGGTGGTTTCAAATGCATTCGAAGCTTTACAGAATGTGCCAAGCATTACCGGAGTTGGTGACGATCTCAGCCTGATCGGAACATCAGCCTATACGATTCTGATCAATGGGCAACTCACCAGCATGAGTAAAGAGCAAATAATAAGCATGCTCAAATCAATGCCCGCGTCCCGTATATCCAATATTGAAATCATGTATAGTGCACCGCCTC
This sequence comes from Dysgonomonas sp. 37-18, assembly GCF_001899125.1. Lineage (NCBI taxonomy): Bacteria > Pseudomonadati > Bacteroidota > Bacteroidia > Bacteroidales > Dysgonomonadaceae > Dysgonomonas > Dysgonomonas sp. 37-18. The sequence continues at coordinate 37,085 of NZ_MKVC01000021.1, forward strand.
AATACAATGTAAGAGGTGCTGCTATAAATATTGTACTCAAAGATCAGAATGCAGACTTACCAACTTTGCAAGGAGAAGGAAGTGCAGAGTATAAGCAAGCACACTATGCGGAATTTGGTGTAAGAGGAAGCTTGTTATATACCAAACCTTCATATAATATTGATTTCTCTATTGGTGCAGATAAGGCTAAGAACTGGTCTACCAGCGATATGTTTGCAATACATCAGTTTGATGCGCATGCATACGATATTTCCCAGAAAAACTATTCTATGCCCAATCCCGAAAGTTTGAATACCCGGCTTGGACTTGGTTTTAATCTGAAAAATGAGGATAAGATAAAAATAGTATATACCGGTAACTTCGACAAATATGATGCAAGCCATACTTCGCAAACAAAATATCTAAAAGATGGTAATCCATACACAAGCATAGATTCGAAAGACGATGTAGTCGGGAACGATTACTTACATAATCTAAAAGCGGAATACAACTCTCACAAGAAGCTAAATATAGGAGCTGATTATACCTTCTATAACGATCCTTCAACAACTAAATATTACGACTATGAAGATGGTCAGATATTAAAAACTACCTTTAAAACCAAGACGGCTCAGCGTGTAAACAAGATTCTGTTATTTGCAAATCATACAGTGTCAACCAAAAGTGGCTGGGACTTTAATTATGGAGGCAATTTCTCATTCTCGAAAAACAACAATAGTTATGACTATTATAAGAATCCTGATAACACCGTGGTAGATTCAATAAATGATACCAAACAGAAGGAGTACAATGCATCTGTATTTGCCGGATTCTCTAAGCAGTTTGGTGAAAAGCTATCTGCCCAGGCTTCAATATCGGGTAACTATTTTCGTGCGGCGATAGACATTATGGGCGAGAAGAAAACATTGTGGAATGATTTCCAACCATTTGTAAATGCAAACCTTAGTTATACTCATAGCCCGCAGTTAATGTATCAATTGTCATTTTCTTCAGACATCAACTATCCTCCATATTGGGCATTAAGCACCGATCGATTTAAGATCAACGCTTACTCATCGGCAGAGGGCAATCCTGAGCTTAAATTCTCAAGAGAATACAGGACACAACTGAATGTAATTTATAAGCAGAAATATGTTCTTGGGGCTTATTATGAGTACACTCCTGATAGATTCATACAATTGCCATACCAGTCTCAGAGTAGTCTGGAGAATATATTCCAGATGGTAAATCTCGATTACGAAAAGCAATTTGGAATATATCTCGTTGTACCTTTTGCAATAGACAGGGTGTGGGATACCAAAGCAACGATCAACCTTTTCAGACAAGAAGAGAAAGACGATGAGTTCTATGATATTCCTTACAAGAGAAGTATGTATTCCTTTGTAGCACAGCTACGTAATACATTCAATATATCTTCCAAACCCAATATTAAGCTCGATGTTTCAGGGTTTTATATGAATGGAGCTCTCCAAGGGATATATGATATCAAGCGCATGTGGGATATAACAGCCGGTGCTAAATGGACATTCTTAAACAACAAAGCCGAACTCATGGCACAGGTTCAGGATATATTTAAGAGCAACGGTGCAACAACAAAGATCGATTATATGACACAGTATAGTACGATGAAGCTACATCCCAATGCTCCGGTATTTAAACTATCATTTACTTATCGGTTCGGTAATTACAAAAAGCCGAAAGTAGATGAAGTGGATACTTCCCGATTTGGAAGATAACAACTCTTCATATCAGACACTATTTTTTTATATAAATCCTCAGGGAATATACTATTCCTTGGGGATTTATTATAACCCTACACTCTCGCGAAGGAAATCGATGGCATCGAAGATATCCTCTTTGCTTGCCGTTTGATTGATTTCTATCTTACCCACATCCGAAAGGAAAGTAAAGTTTACTGTATCCGATTCATTTTTCTTATCATGCTTCATGTATTCATATAGCCGCTCATAATGGTCGCAATCGAAATAGAAACCATCATAATTGTCTTTGATAAAATAAATGGTCTTGTACATTTTCTCTTTCGGAAAACCACAGAATCGATGAGAAAGATACAATTCGCAAATGATACCCCATGCAACAGCATAGCCGTGTTGAACGGGCTTGTTTAGTTCGTAAGACATACTCTCGAAAGCGTGCCCGATGGTATGTCCCAGATTGAGGGCTTTGCGTATTCCCTTTTCGAAAGGATCAATTTCTACGATGCGCTCTTTGACCCCAACAGAGTCTACAACCAACTGTTTCAACTTCTCATAGTCAATTTCCTCGGTGTCAAACGACATAGTTGCCAGCCACTCTTTATCACTGTCTATCAATCCATGCTTTATCATCTCTGCATAGCCCGACAAGAAATTCTGATGATCGAGGCTTTTGAAGAAGGCGGAGTCAATCAGTACAGTTTCGGCAGCAGCAAAAGCTCCTATTTCGTTTTTCAATCCGTTGAAGTTTATCCCTGTTTTTCCACCTACGGCAGCATCAACAGCACCGAGTAGGGTAGTGGGTATATTGATACACTTAATGCCCCGTTTGAAACTCGCCGCAGCGAACCCTCCGATATCTGTTAGCATTCCACCGCCAAGATTGATAAGTAAAGAGTGTCGGGTAGCTCCATTTTCTGAAAGATACTTCCAGATAGAAGACAATGTTTCTATATTCTTGTTGTCGTCTCCCGCCTTTATTATAATCTTCCCTGCTTTTGCAATCTCTGTATTATCTTTAACCAGTGGATAACACAACCTCTCGGTATTTTCGTCCGTTAGCAAAAACAATTTGTCGAAAGACAATCGGCTTAGGATATCATACAAATCTCTATTCAGGTCTGTAGACTTTATAACTTTCTGCATTTTGTTTATTATTAAGTTATTAACAATAAAAAGGTGACAAAAGTAACAGGTTTGTTATCCCTTTTCATTGTTACCTTTTCTTAGCCCCTTTCGGATTCAACTTTATGTAAATCTCTGGTTAAAGAGCTATTATTAAAAAAGTAACAAAAGTGACACTTTTTTATTTATAGTATCTGTGTAACATTTTGTTTTTTATTCTCCTTCGTTATTTTATAATAAGATAAATTTAGTCAAACTAAATTATTTAAAATAAGCTCCTTCTTCTATTTTATACCCTCTCAATACTTCATCTACCCTCATCGCTTTTTTCCCTGCAAACTGAATCTCTTTCATGCTGATAAGGCTATTGCTACATGCAACATGCAGGTATGTTTTATTATCAGTCAGAATAGTTCCCGGAACTAGAGTGTTTGCAGAAGGAATAACTTCCGAACGATATATTTTTACCATTTGAGGTTTTTTTCCCTCACTAAGAAGTTCTGTCCATGCCGTAGGGTAAGGAGACATCCCGCGAATTAAATTATGTATTTCTCCTGCCGATTTATTCCAGTTGATGCGGCAAGTCTCTTTAAATATTTTGGGCGCATGTTTCAAGTCTTTTTCATCCGAAAAGAACTGCTTCTGATCTACAGCATCTACACTACCCTCCAAGATCATATCAACTGTTTTTTGTACGAGCCCGGCTCCGACAACCATCAATTCATCGTGAATTTTACCTGCATTGTCATTTTCTCCTATCTTGATCTTTTCCTGTAGAATTATCTTACCTGTGTCTATCTCATGAGTAAGGAAAAAGGTGGTTACACCTGTTTCTTTATCCCCGTTTATTATAGACCAATTGATAGGCGCAGCACCGCGATATTGCGGTAGCAGCGAGCCATGAAGATTGAAAGTTCCCAATCGGGGCATATCCCATACCACCTCGGGCAACATGCGAAATGCAACTACTATCTGCAAATCAGCCTTCAACGCCTTTAGTTCACTGAGGAAAGTTTCATCCTTTAGTTTTTCGGGTTGCAACAAAGGCAGATTCTGTTCCAACGCATATTTCTTTACAGCAGAATACTGTATTTTGTATCCTCTGCCGCTTGGTTTGTCGGGCATGGTTATCACCCCCACTATATTATATCCGTTTTCAACGAGCTTTTTCAGACTTTCTACTGCAAAATCAGGAGTCCCCATGAAAACGATACGCAAATCTTTCTTATTCATTTATTCTGATTGTTTAATGCAAATTTAAGGATAAAACGCTATTCCTAAAAGTGCAAAAGCGTAAAGATTGATAAATCAAACAATCTCTACGCTTCGTTTATTTTGATATAGATATTATCAGTATTGATTTTTTCTGTTATTCCTATCTATATTAAAAGGATCTTTCTTGAAAAACAATGCCTTAACAAGCCACATAACCAAAAAAGTAATACAAGCTATAGCGATTGTTGCCCCCGAACGCCATATAATGCCCCACTCGATGGGTTTAATTCCCCAGAGCGCCAAAACAGTCAAAGTAGCACCTGTAAGAATAATTACAGCCGACAGAATACCTATAAACAGTCTCATAAATACCTAATTATTTAAGTTTTACTCTAAAAAGCAAAGATATAAAACTCTAGCAGACTTTATGTATTTATAAATATTATTTAGGAAAAAGCAGTGTCATTCTTCCACAAAGTTCTCAGCTAATACCCCTCTGTATACATCCAAAATGTTAGATTTGGAGATAAATCCCAGATATACATCATTCTGGTCTACCACAGGTAAGTTCCAAGCCTTAGTTTCGTCAAAGCTCTTCATTATAGATTCCATAGTCATACCTACAACCACAATAGCCGGAGGTGATGTCATAAAGCGTGATACCTTGAAGCGGTTATATAATTCGGGGCGAAACATAATATTTCGGATATTATCCATAAGAACAATACCCAAGAATCTCTTTTGCTCATCTAAAACAGGAAAGACATTGCGAGATGATTGTGATATAACTCTCACCATATCGCCCAAATACATATCAGGGCTCACTGTCTGAAAATTAGATTCTATCAGTTTCTCAATATTCATCAGTGTAAGTACGGCTTTATCCTTATGGTGAGTTATAAGCTCCCCTTTCTTTGCCAGACGCATCGAATAGATACTATGTGGCTCAAAAAACTTGATCACGACGTAAGAACAGATAGAAACAATCATCAGAGGGAGTAGTAGTTCATATCCACCCGTCAGCTCTGCAATCAGGAATGTTCCCGTCAAAGGGGCATGCATTACACCTGCCATTACACCTGCCATTCCCATTAATGCGAAATTCTCTTCCGGCAATAACGGAGCAAAACCTGTTAGTCGTGAGTGATTTATAGTAAAAGAAAATACAAATCCGGCAATACAACCCAAGAACAAAGATGGAGCAAATATCCCCCCTGTTCCTCCTGCACCGTTGGTTGCACTGGTCGCAAATACTTTCATCAGCAGAACTCCCGCAAGGAATAAGACGATAGTCCAACGGGTATCTTTAAATTCAAAGAAAACACTATTGTCCAACAGACCGGTGTAGTTCTTTGTTCCACTGATCAATGCCTCTATTGTATCATAACCTTCTCCGTAAAGAGGAGGCATCAAAAATATTAATATACTCAATATGCTTGCACCAAACGCAAACTTTTGCCAGTATGACATCTTGCGAAATATTCCTTCTGTCCACCCCATAGCACGGGTAAAATAGAGAGAAACCAATCCGCAAAAAATCCCCAGCAAAATAACATAAGGGATACGTTCGAGGGTAAAAGGCTCTGTATAGGCATAATTAAACATTGCCGAAGTCCCCATCGTCAGATATGAAATGGTAGCTGCCGTTACAGATGTTACCAACAACGGAAGTACAGTAAACGTTGTCAGGTCGAGCATCAATACTTCCACCACAAAAACCAATCCCGCAATAGGTGCTTTAAAGATACCCGCAATGGCACCCGCAGCACCACATCCGATCAGCAGCATCAGGTATTTCTGTTCTACCTTAAAGAAACGTCCCAGATTAGACCCGATAGCCGATCCTGTAAGTACAATAGGTGCTTCCGCCCCAACCGATCCCCCAAAACCAATTGTAATAGAACTGGCTACAATAGAGGTATATACATTATGGAGCTTTATAAAGCTTTTACGCTGAGATATAGCATACAATATTTTTGTAACACCATGGCTGATATCATCTCTCACGATGTAGCGAACAAACATTCCGGCGATTAAAATACCAACTATAGGATATATGAGGTACATATAGTTAGCACCTTCTGTGAGGAAAGGAGAAGTAAGAAGATGTTGTATAAAGTGAATTGCACTTTTAAGGATAAAAGCTGCTAATGCTGTAAATATTCCGATCAGGAAACTTACGAACAAGACCATCTGTTTCTCTTTTACATTTTGGGTCTTCCAGACAAGGAATCTGTTATAAAGTTTTTTGCGTGACATTTAATTTTAGGATTGAACTCCAAAAGTATAAAAAATTGGGTACAGAAATAAATTATTTTCACTCTATAGTGTTAAAACTAAAGAGACCAAACCAAAGTGTTGGTTTAGTCTCTTTTATTTTTCAGCTAGTCAGACTAGTTATTATAAAACTTCCACGCCTGTATGAAGGCTGAGTTGTTTATCTTATTTCTTTTTTCCCTGATTAGCAACAGCATCCATCAGTTTTTTGATTTCTTCAGGATCGCCAAGGAAATAATCTTTCACGAGGTTCAAATCATTGTCGAATTCAAAAACGTAAGGTACAGCTGTAGGTAGGTTCAAGCTAACGATATCTTCGTCCGAAATTCCTTTCAGATATTTGATGATACCACGTAAGCTGTTTCCGTGTGCTGCAACGATAATTTCATCGTGACACATCAATGATGGGTAGATAACTTCTTGCCAGTATGGAAGGATACGATCTACTGTTTCTTTCAATGCTTCTGTTTCAGGGATATATGCTTTAGGTACGTCTGCGTAACGAGGATCTTGAGAAGCTGAACGAGGGTCTGTTGGCTCTAGTGCAGCAGGTGGAACATCGTAACTACGTCTCCAAACAAGTACTTGCTCGTCACCGTATTTTTCAGCAGTCTCAGCTTTGTTTAAGCCTTGAAGCATACCGTAATGTTTTTCGTTCAAACGCCATGTTTTTTCAACAGGAATCCAATCCAAGTCCATTTGGTCAAGGATATTGTTCAACGTTTTAACAGCTCTTTTCAGATAAGAAGTATAAGCTAATGTAAATTTGAAACCTTCTTCTTTCAATAGTTTTCCGGCTTTTATAGCTTCTTGTACTCCTTGCTCCGACAAGTCAACGTTTGTCCATCCTGTAAAGCGGTTCTCTTTGTTCCAAACACTTTCTCCGTGGCGAATTAATACTACTTTTTTCATCTTTATTTACTGTTTTAATTATTATTTTCCAACTACGCAAAGTTAGTTAAATTATAGCGGAATAGCAAGTCGATCTTATCGAATAAATACCCATTCCTTATCATCCGAAAGCTGTGGTGCAAAAGTATATCCTTCGGTATCGAAACCCTTCAGATGTTCTATATCTTTCAGTTGATTTTGTATAATAAAGCGGGTCATCATACCCCGTGCTTTTTTTGCGTAAACTACTATTTGTTTATATCCTTTATCTGTTTGCTGTTTGAAGATAGGAGTTATGATCTTGTGTCCTTTAGGCAACAGCTTTTTATCTACAGCTTTGGAGTATTCTTTCGAAGCCAGATTGATAAGGACATTGTCGTCAGCTTTCATTTGTTTGGCTATGTACTTACTGATGGTGTCGGACCAAAATGCATACAAATCTTTCCCTTTATCGTTCACTATCGGGATTTGCATTTCGAGACGATATGGTTTAATCAGGTCTAGTGGACGAAGCACGCCATACAGCCCTGAAATATGTAGTAAATGTTTTTGAGCAAAATCGATATCCTCCGCAGAAAATGATTGCGCGTCCAGTCCCTTGTATGCTATTCCATTATAAGCAAATGCTGCCTGTTTTTGTGGTGTTTTGCTTAGAGGATATGCGTGGATGTATTGGTATACATCGTGTGCCAGCTGAGGGTTAATACTCATTAGAGACGCTATTTCTCCGGGAGTAATACCTTCCATCGATTTGTACAATCCTTTAGCTTCTTTCGCGTAGAGTGGGGTGGTTGACTCTTTTATCGGAGCCGGCTTTTCAAAATCCTGCAACTTTGCAGGAGACATTATTATAATCATATTTTTATTTCTTTATAAGTTCGTAATAATGTAAATTTATTGTAGGAACAGATATTGCATTGTTAAAACACTTATACCAAGGTTTTTGTTGCTTATCGAGGAAGAAGACTTCTAATCTTCTTTCTTGCATGGTATATATATGCCCGGAAAGTATCTGACCTAGAGAAGGTAAAATCTGAATCCGGCAGAATATCTCTGAGGTCGGATGTCCTTCGAATTTTTTCTCGTCCCATGTATTTCAGAAGGCTTTTTCTATATTTGGCAGGTTTGTTTTCCAAGCTGTACTTTTTGTAAAGGTATATTTTCTCTGATATTTTCACCTTCGTTTCTGCGAGGCATTGCTGTGTGATTTGAAACTCACTGATTCCGATATTAACCAATATTTCCGGAGAGAATGCGAATGTATTATCTTTAGCCATAATCACCTGCATGTAGAAATCCATATCTACCAGCCATATCAGATTCGGGTCGAAAAGATAGCCTTTGTTTCTGAAAATACATACACTTGGAGCACCCAGCCGGTTGCCGGTGTATATTATTGTAGCATCATTCTCAAGTTCTGAAATAAATTCACTGCTTGCTACATGAGGTTTCGAATTATTATTGCTATCCAAGTCGCAACTTGCTGAAAAAGCAATGTCTGCATTTGGATTTTCATCCAACAGACAGACATACTTTCCTAAGCTGTCTGGAGAAGAAAACCAATCATCATGATGAAGTATCTTGATATATTCTCCTTTAGCTTTTTTTATTCCCTCGTTCCAATTCAGCGGAGAGCCTAAAGCTTTTTTGTTTTTGAAATATTTTATTCGCTCGTCCGAATATTCTTCAATCAGTTTTTGTAGTGAATCATCGGGAGAATCATCTGTGATAACGACCTCGTAATCTGTAAAACGCTGTTCTAAAATAGAGTTGAGGCAACGTCTCAGAAAATCAATATGTTTATAAGCCGGGATACAGATGCTGACTTTCATTTCTTTATCCTTTTATTGGTAACATATTCGATGGCTTCTCTCAATATTCTGGCTTTTGAAAAATATAAAGTTCCTATATACAAAGCTCCTACAAATGCTATTTGGCATATCATTAATACAACAGGTTGGGATATCGCAAACCTGAGCATATAGCCACATAGTATACAAATAAATGATATTCCGAAATAAGGCAATAAATCTTTTATTAGTTCAACCAGACTGTAATTTATCAGCTTATTAGACATGATAGAGGATACAATGTATCTGATAATGTAGGTTGTCGAAATACCCGCAATGTAATATAGATAACTGAGCCCGAAAATAAAAGGGATACATATAGAGCTGAAAATCAATATAGCATGCATAATTGTCAGAATAAGAATCAATCCCGATTTACCTTTTATCCTTAATATATCTCCATTTGTAGTTTCAAGGCCTGCAAATATACCGCCAATGCATAGCAGTTGCAGGATGGGAGCTGCTGAAAGCCATTGTTCTCCCAGTATGTACATAAATGATTGGGCTACCAATATTATGCCCATAAACATCGGGAATATGACAAATGCTTTGATCCTGATAAATTTTCTGAATATATATTTCAATCGGTAGTCATCATCGTGTATCGACGATAGGATAGGATAGGAGACGCTGTATATCGATCCGTTTAAGACATCGTTAGCCGAATTGTAATTTCTGTAAGCTAGATTGTATAACCCCCCGATACTTAATGAGTAGAATTTCCCTAGTATGTTTTGGGGAATGTTTACCATTACAGAATTTATAATACTTCCCAAAACCAATTTCGAGCTAAATGCGAACAGATCTTTGAATGACTCTTTACTAAATGATCCCGATGGTTTCCATCTGCTGAATATCCACAGGCAACAAACTTTAAGGAATGTCCACAGTACCACCTGGGTAGCTAATGCCCATACTCCAAAACCAAAATAGGCAAGCAATAGTGTTACAGAGTATGATGTAAATACTGAGAATGCATTAATCTTGGTGATGAGCTTGTAATTTATTTCTTTGATGAGTTTGGCATTCTGTACTACAGCAAAAGAGTTAAATAGGAAGGATAGGAATAAATACCTTGACAAGTCTGTCAAAATAGGTTTATCGTAATAGTTGCTGATGAGTGGAGCCAGAAAGAATAGTAGCAGATACAAGAATATACCGATAGATATATTCAGATAGAAGACAGTGGTGTAATCTGCTTGTGTAATATTCTTCTTACGAATAATGGCGCTCGAGAAGCCACTTTCGTGTAAGATATTTGCTAATCCTACAAATATGGCAAGTACGCCCATCAGTCCGTAGCCTTCTTTATCTATTAGGCGCGCAAGTAATATTCCGGCAACAAATACAAACGCATTTTGGAGTAGCTTATCTAATACACTCCAACTCAGTCCGGATACGGTTTTATCTTTTAATGATTTTTCCTTCATAGACTCCTGTCGAGGAACAGTTTATCTTAATACTTTATTTTGAACGCAAAGCTACTAAAAAAAGCCATATCAATTTAATATCGTATGCGTATAAAAACAAAGAGAGCAGTTCTGAAAACTACTCTCTTCTATATATGATTCTTTAGAATCTCCGATTATTCAGCGTTCAAAGTATAACGTTGGAAACCGACAACAGTAAGTTCTTTATCGTGCGCAGCAAGATATTGAGCTATTGTTAGTTTTGGATTCTTAACGAATTCTTGTTGAAGAAGTGTAAATTCTTTGTAGAATTTATTTAATGCACCTTCTGCAATTTTTTCAATCAAGTTTTCTGGTTTGCCAGCTTCGATTGCTTTTTCTCTTGCAATGCTTAGTTCTCTTTGTTTGATTTCCTCAGATACTTCTTCAGGAACAAGAGCTACAGGGTTCATAGCTGCAATTTGCATAGCTATGTCTTTTGCTACTTGCTCGTCAACGTTTGGTTTGTTGAAACCTACGATAGAAGCTAGTTTGTTACCCGGGTGAACATAAGCAACAACTGTAGGAGCTGTAATTTGTTTGTAAACGCTGAACTCCATTTTTTCGCCTGTAACACCCATTCTGTCTGTTACAAGATCGGTTATAGCACGACCGCTAACTTCAACAGCTTTCAGTGTGTCGATATCAGCCGGTTTGTTTTCTAATGCAGCATCTAGGATAGATTTAGTCATTCCTACAAAATCAGCATTCATTGCAACGAAGTCTGTTTCACAGTTTACTGCCACGATTGCAGCGAAATCGCCTTGAGTAGCAGCAAGTACACAACCTTCCGAAGCATCACGGTCTTCACGTTTTGCAGCAAAAGCTTGTCCTTTTTTGCGAATTATCTCAACAGCTTTGTCGAAATCTCCTTCAGCCTCGTTCAAAGCATTTTTACAATCCATCATACCAGCACCTGTCATTTTGCGTAGATGTTGGATATCAGCCATAGAAATTGCCATATTCTTTCTCCTTTTATTTTGGTTTATAATTATTCTCTATTGATTTAAAGAAAAAAGACCAAATAAATAATCTCTAAGAAGGCTTTCTTAGAGGCTATTTATTTAGTCTTTATACTATTACTCTTCGTCCTCTTTAGCAAACTTGCTGGCTACAGCCGCATTGATTGCTTCTTGGTCTTCTTTAGTTACAGCTTTTTTAGCACCTGCTTTTGCTTTGCGTTCTCTTCTTGGAGCTCCTTCTTCATCTTGAGCTTCAGCAGCAGCGCTATCTGCTTTTTCGATCTTTCTTTCTTCAAGACCTTCTTTGATTCCTTCGCAAAGGCTTCCTAAGATAAGTTCGATAGATTTTGCAGCATCGTCATTAGCAGGGATTACGAAGTCGATATCTTCAGGGCTAGAATTTGTATCTACCATAGCAAATACAGGTATACCAAGACGATTAGCTTCTCTTACTGCAATGTGTTCTTTCATTACGTCTACCACAAACAAAGCAGATGGAAGACGAGTTAAGTCTTGGATAGAACCCAATGTTTTTTCAAGTTTAGCACGTTGACGAGTTACTTGAAGTCTTTCTCTTTTTGACAAAGTATCGAAAGTACCGTCTTTGATCATCTTGTCGATAGTTGACATTTTCTTAATAGCCTTACGGATAGTAGGGAAGTTTGTCAACATACCTCCTGGCCAGCGTTCTACCACGTATGGCATATTCACTGATTGAGCCAAGTCTGTAACAACTTGTTTTGCTTGTTTTTTTGTAGCAACGAACAATATTTTTTTACCTGATTTAGCTATTTGCTTCAATGCAGCAGCAGCCTCTTCAGTCTTAGCTATTGTCTTATAAAGGTCGATAATGTGGATACCGTTGCGCTCCATAAAGATGTAAGGAGCCATAGCCGGATTCCACTTTCTCTTTAAGTGACCGAAGTGTACACCAGCTTCTAATAATTGGTCGAATTCTAATTTTGCCATTTTTAGTTTTTTTGTTTCGTTTACTTTCTTTTTCTGTTAGCGAATTGTCGGGTAGCTCATATTCAGAAGTCCCGGCAATTTAGATACTAAACGTAATTTTAGAGATGAGGCCGACTCATCATTATATATTAACCAACTTATAACTTTTAAGCGGCATATGCCGGCAAAGTGTAATTGGGTAAGATAATATCCAAATTAACGTTTTGAGAATTGAAATCTTTTTCTTGCTTTCGGTTGTCCCGGTTTTTTACGTTCTACAACGCGTGGGTCACGAGTCATAAATCCTTCAGCTCTAAGAGCAGCCTTATCTTCTGGATTGATCTTAACCAATGCACGAGCGATACCTAGGCGTGCAGCTTCTGCCTGTCCTTTGTATCCGCCACCGTTAAGGTTGATCTTTATGTCGTACTTACCATCTACAGCAAGTTTGCTTAGAGGTTGTTTTACAACATATTGAAGAATAGTTGAAGGGAAGTAATTGTCTAGTTCACGTTTGTTGATCACTATTTTTCCGGTTCCTTCGCTTACGAATACGCGAGCTATAGCAGCTTTACGTCTTCCTATTGCATTTACTACTTCCATTAATAATTATTTAAGAGCGTTAATATCTATTGTTTTTGGTTGTTGAGCATCATGTTTGTGCTCAGTTCCTGCATATACATAAAGGTTCTTAAGAAGGGCAGCACCAAGACGATTCTTAGGTAACATTCCTTTTACTACTTTATGCACTAAGCGGTCAGCTCCTTTTTCCAGCAAAACTGCAGGAGTTGCTTCTCTTTGACCTCCAGGATAACCTGTATATCTCAGATAAACGCGATCGTTCCATTTATTTCCTGTAAGTACAACTTTATCAGCATTGATGATGATTACATTGTCGCCACAGTCAACGTGTGGAGTAAAACTTGGTTTGTACTTCCCTCTCAGAAGTTTTGCCACTTTAGAGGCCATACGCCCTAAGGTTTGGCCTGTTGCGTCAATCACAACCCATTCTTTTTGTACAGTTGCTTTGTTCGCAGAAATGGTCTTATAACTTAAAGTATCCACTTAATTAAAAATTAATTTGGTTAATGACTTTTTTGATTCACACAACTATCATCCGTTCATCGAGCTAAGATATGATAAACGATAATCGTTTGCTAATCAATTTTTTACGTTTTATTTCGTAATAATCGGCTCGCAAAATTACTATTTTTCACGGAATTAACAAAATATAATAGAGTATTTTTGTCGAATTAATAGTATATAAACTGTATTTGCAGGGAGTTAGCGTATTATAAGGTTAATTCATAAAGACGGAACCATTTCAAATGCTCGTATCCGAGCCCTAAATCCACTATTCCTATGTATTCATATCCGTGCTTTTCGTATAAGGATATTGCTGCTGTATTATTTATGGAAACATCCAGCCGTATGCTTTTCATATTCAAAGCTGATGAATATTGTTTTGTGAAATTTATCAATTCGGATGCGACTCCCTGATTCATAAAGTCAGGGTTTGTTACAAGTGTATGAACTACTATAATATTACTGTAATCCGTATCAACTTTCCATTTAACCTGATTATATGCATCTTCCGGCGTATGGTTAAGGATAATACTTCCGAGGATAATATCATTCTTTTCCATAACGAAAAGACTCTTTTCTTCAATTCCTTTTATAGCAGTTTCTTTAATGGGATATACATGCTTTATCCATCCCGGATAATTTATATTAGCTTCCAGGTAATCATTTAAATTGTTATACAGATTTTCTAAATTATCTATATCGGAGATTAGCCCTTTCCTTATGTTCATATTATGGAAATCACTTAGACAGCAACTTCTCCTTTTATATGTGGATGCGGGTCGTATCCTTCAAGCTGGAAATCCTCATATTTGAAATCAAAAATACTTTTTACCTCAGGATTGATTATCATCTGAGGGAGAGGACGAAAATCTCTGGTGAGCTGTAGTTTTACCTGATCTAAATGATTCGTATAAATATGAGCATCACCCAGTGTGTGAACAAATTCGCCTTCTTGCAATCCTGTTACTTGAGCCATCATCTTTAGGAGTAGGGCATAGGACGCAATATTGAAAGGAACGCCAAGGAATATGTCTGCACTGCGTTGATAGAGTTGTAAGCTTAGTTTGCCATCAGCCACGTAGAACTGAAAAAAAGCATGGCAGGGTGGGAGGTTCATATTCGGCAGATCGGCAACATTCCATGCGCTCACAATAATACGACGCGAGTCGGGGTTGTTCTTTATTGTCTCTACAGTATTGGTTATCTGGTCTATATATCCTCCATTATAGTCGGGCCACGAACGCCATTGGTATCCGTAGATATGTCCGAGGTCTCCGTTTTCGTCAGCCCATTCGTTCCAGATGCGTACCCCGTGATCTTGCAGGTATTTGGCATTGGTATCACCAGCCAAAAACCAAAGCAGCTCGTATATGATTGATTTTAAGTGTAATTTTTTTGTGGTCAGGACAGGGAATCCTTCTGCCAAGTTGTAACGGCTCTGATGTCCGAAAACACTTATTGTACCTGTACCTGTTCTATCTTCTTTGAATGTGCCTTCAGCCAGCACACGTTTCAGTAAGTCGTGATATTGTTTCATTGCAAAATATAGTGATATTAAGTACAAAAATAGTCAAAATATAGAACAAATGGGTATAAGGTGACTTCTTAACTTTCTAAACTATATCTTTACGTTGGCTTTATTGGTGTTGTGTCTTGGCTTTCGATATTCAAATCCTTGATTACATGGATAAAAAAAGTGAGTCAAAAGTAATTTAGATTTCTCTTTGTTTTGTAGAATTAAGACTAACAATCAGAAGTCTAAATTACTTTTGACTCATCCTTCTATTCTTCCCACTCGGCAGTAATAGTCATTTTATCTACAGTAGATGCAGAGAAGTAGCCTAATGCCCCACCTTTGATATTGGAGGTTGGGTTTGTCTTCGAATCTTCAATTCTACTTAATGTATAAAAGAAAGTATAAGCTCCTTTATCAATACATTGAAATTCTACTTCAATCTCATCTCCCTGTTTGATTGGGTCTACGTCATCATCGTTGATGAATACCGGTAAAAACTGATGTATCGGGCTGCCGTCCATAAACTCAGCACTCAGCACCATTTCATTTACATCCGGCAATTGTTTTCCATTGATATATACAAGACACCGGTAGTACTGATTGGTCTCTCCTTTAGGATCGGAGAAGTGAATCATCGGAATAGCATATTTCATTACCGGAACTTTATACATCGACAATGAATCGAGTTTTACTAAAGGTGGAATTTTAGAGGTAGACGTATATTCTTTATCTTCGTAGGTTACTGATAAATTATAACTGCGACCAATCACCCCTTTGATATTCTGTGCAACATACCAGCCTGTATTGTCCTGTTGCAATATCTCCGTGTTTCCTGCATCATCGGAGATTTTTACAATAGCTCCTTTTAAGAAAGGGTAGCCGCTATTATCATTAAAATCGAGCGTATGGCTTACTCTTACTTTAGCCAATTGATCTTGCTTTACAATACCTTCTATTTGTATGCGTGGTGTAACCGAATTAAGATCGACATCTATTTCTTTTTCACAAGAGGTTACTGCAAGCATTACAGCTAAAGCCGAAAGTACTATTATATATTTGTTTTTTATACTTTTCATAATTTTCCTGCTTTTTTAGTTTAAAACTTGAAGTTCCAAGAAACAGATGGAACAAATGTAAATAGTGAATATTGATAAGCTGTTGTCTTGCTCGGATCTTTTGTATTGGTACGGAATTGAATCATATAAGCATTCTCTCGTCCATAAGCGTTGTATAGACCGAATACCAATTCCGACTGAAATTTAGAGGTCTTCTTTAGCAGACAGGTTGCACCTAGATCGAGGCGATGATAATTAGGCATCCTGTAGCCATTTCTCTCTGCATAGTACATCACATCTTTACCATTGACCTGATATTTTCCGCTTGGATAAGTAATCGCATTCCCTGTATAGAATACCCAAGCCGCAGATAACGACCATTTTGGGTTGAGTTCGTACATTCCCACAATTGATAAATCATGCGTGCGATCTTGGAATGCATTATACCATCTGTCTTCATTTATGCCGTCAATCTTTTTCTCCGATTTCGAAAGAGTGTATGCTATCCACCCCGTAAGCCTTCCCTGACGCTTCTTCAGTGAAAGTTCTACCCCGTATGCTCTTCCTTTTCCCGATAGCAGCTCTGTTTCTATAACGTCATATCCTTCTATGTCGGCATTGTCCTTGAAGTCGAGCTGGTTTCTCATATCTTTGTAATAACCTTCGATACTGAATTCGAACATATTATCATTGAAGTTCCTAAAGTACCCAAGCGATACCTGATCTGCTATCTGTGGCTTTACATTGTTGGAGCTGGATGTCCAACGGTCGAAGGGTGTGCCTTGTGCCGAGTATGACAACAAGTGCATATTCTGTGTTGTGCGTGCATAAGCAGCTTTTATTGAAGATACTTCATTTAGTTTGTAAGCAGCTGAAAATCGAGGTTCGAGATTTATATATGTTTTTACTACTTTTCCCGATTTGTACCATGTGCTATCTAATACATTATTATCCTGATCTAGCGTATAATATTGTCCTTTCCCCAGAGCCATGAAAGCCGAAGCACGAAGTCCATATACCACCTCCAGATTATCAGTTATCTTGATCTGATTGGATATGTAGGCTGCATTTTCTGACGAATAGCGATGATGCAGATCTACCGAGTTTTTTTGCTCCGAGTCCAGATTATAGTTTCCGGGAGCCAAATCATGGTATGTAGAGCTGACACCTAAACGCCATTGGCTGTTTTTACTTTGCTGAAAGATAAACTCATGCTTTAAACCATAGTCTTTGATTTTAGCTGTTCCATTCAAGTTCATTCCTACTTCCATCCCAAAGTAGTAATCGTACTGATTATAAGATAGTGATGTGCGAGAAGTCCATTTGTTATTGAAAGTATGACTCCAGTTAGCTATCAGAAAACTATTTCCCCAGTTCACCTCGGCTGCATCTTTTAATACCATTTTGTCTCGTCCCAAATATCCAGAAATAGATATCTGGTCTTTATCAGACAAGGCGAAGTTCAACTTCATATTCAGGTCATAAAAATACAGGTAAGCATTTTTTGCATCTTCTATTCCCGACATACGTGCCAATGCATCGGCATAGGTGCGTCTTGCCCCTATCAGGAAAGATGATTTCCCTTTTTGTATAGGCCCTTCGGCATTCACATTAGATGAAATAAGCCCGATGCCACCGGCTACATGATATTTCTGATTGTCACCATTACGTTGTTGAACATCTAAGATTGATGCCAAGCGTTCTCCGTACTGCGCCGGCATAGCTCCTTTATACAGCGTTACATCACGTAATACTTCCGAGTTGAACGTAGAGAAGAAACCCATCAGATGGGATGCATTGTAGAGCGATACATTATCCAGTAAGATAAGGTTCTGATCGGCACTACCCCCGCGTACATAAAACCCTGAACTGCCTTCTCCGGCACCTTGTACTCCGGGCATTAGCTGTATTGATTTTATGATATCACGTTCTCCGAGTAGAACCGGAATCTTATTTATTGTTTGTATCTCCATTTTCTCAATCCCTGTTTGTGGTGCGGATACATTTGCATCGGGACGCTCGGCAGATACAACAACTTCACTCAAACCAATTGTAGTTTGTACAAGTTCGATATCTTTTTTTATATTTTGGTTAAGAGAAATTTTCAAGGTTTTTTTTTCGAAGCCGATATAATCAACCTTTAATGTGTATTCTCCTTTCGGAAGAGTAAGGGCATATTTCCCATTCTCATCTGATGATACACCACTGCCATTTCGGTTTTCTATTATAATTGGAACTCCTATCAGTGTTTCTTTTGTACGAGAGTCAACTACCGTCCCGCTAATTTTATAGGTTTGTGCACTTGTCAAAACCGGAATTATAAATAAATGTAAAAGCCATAGAAATGAAACCCAAGTCTTTTTGGGTAAAAAATTTGCATGTACTAACATAAGTAGGTTTAAATTTTTAAACAAAGTTCAATTTGTTTATATTAATGTATAAGTTTTTATCTATTCAGATCTTAGTGGTTTTAGAAAATAAAACCATTAAAATCTATGTTTATTGTATTCACTCGTTCACAATTTAACAAATGAAGAGTGTCCTTTTTTATAATGCAAAGTTAGACTAGACCATATTAACCAACAAGCTGAAATCGATAAATACATATTTTTTCTCGATGAATTAACTCTAAATGTGCATTAATTATAGTCACTATCCTTCTTCTCGAATATAGCGTGAAAATTCTTGCGATTTTTTTTAACATAATGGTCTCATTTTTTTGTTGTTTATAGTTAAAGGAAGCCCTTTCTCTATCCGCTCATCAGCGATTTTGTCATTTCCTATACTACTAAGACCACTATGCGGGGAGTTTCCACTACTCCTATCTATAATATTATTATCGTCTTCTGTAATTGGTTCATAATTAGCGATTCCCTTAGGGGTTGCTTTGGCTGATGTTATTATTACATATTTACCTTTTATAATATAAAAAAAATATTTGTCGTGCAGCAATATGTATACTGCCTCGGTTACCTCTTTGTTGACAATATTGATAGAAATCTTCTTATGCGTATCCACAACCTTAGGGTTGTACGAAAATTCGACTCCCGTTTGTTGGGTTATAAGTTTCATCGCTACACCGATTCTCTCATTCTGTAATTTTATGTTTACCATTTTCTGAGAGTGCAAGCTAGCAGTGATAAGGATAAATAATGATATAAATATTATTTTCTTCATTCGACTTTAATTATGATCTTTCCCTATTCGATTGTATAGCCATCGCCTATGTGGTCTACTTTCAGGTTTAATGTAATAGCTACTACATCCAGTATGGTAGACAAATCTTCTTTTGTGAATGTTACTGTAATAGGAAGATCTTGGACGCTTTTATCTTTCAGCTCTATCTGTTGCCCGTAGAATGTATTTAGTTGGTTGATAACTTCGCTTAGAGTTGTCCCTTTGAACTGGAAATTACCTCTCATTGTTTCCTTATAGAATTTATTATTTTTAGACAAGTAATATCCGCTTTGACTCATCTTAAGATTTATGCCGGTGTTGCTGTCCGAATAAAACAAGACTTCACCTTCGGTAACACTCACATAAACGGAGTCGGGAGTATTTGCTTCAACTGTAAACTTAGTACCGATATCTTTTACATATATATTCCCTGCTTTCACAATTTTGCTTTCTGCTTTTTCCGAATTCATTTCAAAGGAAGCTTTACCTTTTAGATAGATTGTATCTCTTGTGCCATTTTTACTAAAGGAGACTTCACCTTCTATCAAGTTTATTCTTGTGCTGTCAGCAAAAGAATACAACCCTTTCTCAGTAATGGTAGTAATCGGATTGTCTTGCTTTCTGTTGAAGATAAAAAATAGTATCGCTACAGCAGCAGCTGCACCTATTATCCAAGCTAGAGGCTTTCTTTTGTGAGATAGCGTTTTTAGGGAGGTTTTATTTATATGTTCCTCTATTATTTCAATCGCTTTTTGTACATCGAAGGGAGGGTATTCGCCCGTTCCCATATTTTGATAAATCGAAGTGAGCTCAAAGAAATATTCTTCATGCTCCTGCGACTCGGCAAGCCACTTCTCCAAGCGTATTCTATCTTGAGGAGATAACTCTCCTGCAAAATATCGTGCTAATAATCTGTCAGTGTCATTCGTTACCATAGTCCAATCAGTTTTATTAAGTAGTATAACACGACGACCGAAATAAATTCTTTCAGGTTTTCTCTCAAGAGCTTCAGTGCTTTAGCTATTTGATTTTCTACCGTATTTGGAGAGATTGCCAGTTCTTGAGCAATCTCCTTATAGCTCATCATTTCGAATCGGCTAAGTTCAAATACCTCTCTGCATCGGGGTGGTAATTGTGCTATCGCCATAGTGATTTTATAATTCAGTTCTTTTTCTACAATGCTTTCATATACTTCGTTATGCTCAACCGGTTCGTCTAAGGCTATTTGTTGATTGTGCTTCTGTTGCACTTTCATCTGTTTAACTCGGTTTAGACAGATATTATGCACAGCCATATACAGATAAGACTTTATCGACACGGTTATACTCGTATTGAGGCGGTCGTCCCATAGTTTAAAAAATACTTTCTGAACGGCATCTTCTGCCTCGAACTGATCTTTGAGAATACTATAAGCGTATTTACATAAAGGTTCATACCACCTTTTGAACAGGGCTTCGTGAGTTCCTTTATCTGTTAACCTCACTGTCTCTTGAATAAGCTCCACTTTTTTACATTGCTTTTGATAGGGTCGTTTCGAGTCAATTCTACTTCCCTATATGATATATGACAATTTTGTCCGGGTCTTCCACTATGTGAAAAGCAAATATATTTCTTTTTCTGATAAATACCTGCCTTTTTGTTGTTTGAATAGAATAAGATTATTAACATTGTTTGATATTCAATGCATAACGTTGTATATATCTAACTCACAGAACCAAAAATCTATTTTTGCATTCCGGGTATAAGTTTTCCTATAATTCGTATATTTGTGCTTCATTGTAAAATTGTATAAATAATATATTCGATTATGCCAAGTATCTCGCAACGAGGAATAGATATGCCAAATTCGCCAATCAGAAAATTGGCTCCCTTATCAGACTCTGCAAAGGCTAGAGGTCTAAAAGTTTACCATCTGAATATCGGACAACCCGATCTGCCGACACCGGAAGAAGCTCTCGAAGCGATTCGGAATATAGACCGCACGATCTTAGAATATAGTCCCAGCGATGGTTACCGTTCTTATCGTGAAAAGTTGATAGGATATTATGCAAAATATAATATTAATGTATCTCCCGATGATATTATTATTACCACAGGTGGCTCAGAAGCGGTATTGTTTGCTTTCTTGGCTTGTCTCGATCCGGGAGATGAAATCATAGTTCCCGAACCTGCTTATGCCAACTACATGGCGTTCGCAGCATCGGCAGGAGCAGTTATTCGTACTGTGTCTTCTACCATCGATGAGGGGTTTGCACTACCTCCTGTAGAGAAATTCGAAGAGCTTATTAATGAGCGGACTAAAGGTATCCTTATTTGTAACCCGAATAATCCGACAGGCTACCTGTATTCTCGTACAGAAATGAACCAGATAAAACATTTGGTGCAAAAATATGATCTCTATCTGTTTTCAGACGAAGTATATCGTGACTTTATATATACCAACTCACCTTATGTTTCGGCATGTCACCTTGTTGGAATTGAGGAGAATGTCGTACTGATCGACTCTGTGTCGAAACGATATAGCGAATGTGGTATCCGCATCGGTGCTTTGATTACCAAGAACAAGGAGCTTCGCAAAACTGTAATGAAGTTGTGTCAAGCTCGTCTTAGTCCGCCACTTATCGGTCAGATAGCAGCGGAAGCCTCTCTGGATGCTTCTCTGGAATATATACGCGACATATACGAAGAATATGTAGAGAGACGGAAGTTCTTAATCGACAGGCTAAACCGTATTCCGGGAGTATATTCTCCTATACCTATGGGCGCGTTCTATACCGTTGCCCGATTGCCGGTCGAAGATTCTGACGATTTTTGTGCATGGTGTTTGTCTGATTTTGAATACGAAGGACAAACTATATTTATGGCTCCCGCTTCCGGCTTTTACACTACACCGGGACTTGGGAAAAATGAAGTGCGTATTGCTTATGTACTTAATAAAGAAGATTTAGCGAAGGCACTTACTGTATTAGAAAAAGCTTTAGAGGCCTATAATTCAAAAGATAAAAAATGAGAAGGAAATTAGTTTTTGCTACCAACAACAGTCATAAGCTCGAAGAAGTAAAAGCAGTTGTTGGAAGCAGTTTTGATATACTCAGCCTAAAAGATATCGGCTGCCACGAAGATATTGAAGAACCGGGAGAGACATTGCAGGAAAATGCTCTGATAAAAGCCCGCTACGTAAAAGATAAATATGGCTATGACTGCTTCGGAGATGATACCGGACTGGAAGTAGAAGCCTTGAACGGTGCTCCGGGAGTATACTCTGCCCGTTATGCGGGAGGAGATCATGACTCGAAGGCAAATATGAAAAAGCTGCTCAAAGAGCT
This sequence comes from Dysgonomonas sp. 37-18, assembly GCF_001899125.1. Lineage (NCBI taxonomy): Bacteria > Pseudomonadati > Bacteroidota > Bacteroidia > Bacteroidales > Dysgonomonadaceae > Dysgonomonas > Dysgonomonas sp. 37-18. Next base: position 59,676 of record NZ_MKVC01000021.1, read on the forward strand.
TGATGGTACTACTAACAGGAAAGCGCAGTTCAGAACTGTGATCGCATTGATATTGGATGGCAAAGAATATCTATTCGAGGGAAAGGTGAAGGGTAGTATTATCACCGAAGAAAGGGGAGACGCGGGGTTTGGTTATGATCCTGTTTTTCAACCTGATGGATACGATCAAACATTTGCCCAATTAGGGTCAGAAGTGAAGAATAACGTAAGTCACAGAGCATTAGCTACAAAGGCTTTGTGTGAGTTCTTGAAAAATATTTGAACAATTAGATACTAAGTAGAACTGGCTGAAAGGGAGTAAATAACTTATTCTTCTTTGTCATCCTGAACGAAGCGAAACATCTCGTGTTTAAAAGATAAAATCCTTTCAGGCAGTTCTATTTATTGCAATTTACTTTTGTGCTTCTTTTTGAACGGTAGCCATAACTCTAAGGAAATTTCCTCCCCATATTTTAGCGATATCTTCATCCGTGTAACCTTTCTCTAAAAGCTTCATCGTAATATTGATCATATCATTGCTGCCATTGCAGCCAATAAGCCCGCCACCGCCATCAAAGTCGGAAGCAATGCCTACGTGATCTATTCCGGCGACCTTTACGGCATAATCGATATGCTCTATCGCATCAGATAGGGATGCTTTTTTCCGATCTTTATTCACAAAGAGATCTACCAAACATATTTGCACAACTCCTCCGTTCTTGGCTAAAGCTTGCATTTGCTTGTCTGTAAGGTTTCGGTCATGGTAGCATAGTGCTTGTACTGACGAATGAGAAGCGATAATAGGTTGAGTAGAGAGTTTGATAACATCCCAAAAAGTCTTTTCACTCGCATGCGATATGTCAATCATGACTCCCTGTGTGTTCATTTCTTTTATTACCTCTTTCCCCAAGGGGCTTAACCCATTCCATTCACGTGTAGTATCACTCGATGTATCACATATATCATTGTCTTTGGTATGGCAAAGTGTAATATAATTCACCCCCATTTTCTTGAACCGGGCAATATTCTCAATATCTTTCCCTATTCCATAACCATTTTCTATTCCTATGAAAATAGCTTTCTTTCCTGCGTTTTTTATTCTAGCAAGATCATCTGTCGTATAAGCTATTTCGCAGATATCGTTATTTTTCTCTACCTGTAAATGGATACCTTTTATCAATCCGTCTATTTTGTCGACGGCAGCCTGCGATGAAACTTTATCCCGTTTCCCTTGAGCCGTATAAGCAGCAAAGAAAATAGCATCTAGCATGCCTTCTTCCATCTTCGGAATATTCACCTGATTATTTTCTCTTTCTCCGATATCGAATCCTGCTTTTTTGAATTCTAAAGGAGTGTCGCAATGAGTATCAATAGAAAATATATGTTTATGCAGTTCTTTTGCCTTTCGGAAAGTTTCGGCTTCAGAAACTATGAATTTAAAGAATTTCAGCATCGTAGTATCTCCTCCGGCAACATGTCCTTCGGGATGCCATTGTACACCTATTATTCTTCTGTCGGGATAGGCTTCTATTGCCTCCACGATGCCATCCTGTGCTGTTGCTGCCAATTTGAATCCGGGAGCCACATCTTTTACACCCTGATGGTGGAAGCTGTTGACAAATACTTCTGTTTTTCCAAGTATCTTACTCAATTGAGACTCTTCTGCAATAGAGACTTTATGTGTTCCGATTTCTTTAGGCTCACTTTGCCTGTGTTTTACGCTTTTATTCTGATGCTGTGTAGGGATGTCTTGATAGAGTGTTCCTCCAAAAGCAACATTGATCGCCTGCTCTCCTCTACATATCCCCAATACAGGGATGTTGCGGTCTGTCGCCAACTTTAAAAGTACTAAATCGTAAATGTCACGGATAGAATCTATGTCATTCATCTCCGGGATCGCCTGTTCTTTATAGTATAGCGGGTTGAAATCTTCACCGCCGGTCATTACTAATCCGTCAAGATCCTTTACAATATCTCTCAGTACTGTTCCTTTTGTCATCACAGGGATAATAAGAGGTCGTCCTCCGGCCTTGAGAATAGCTTCTATATATGTTCCGGGCACGCTCGATCCTCCGTTGCTTGTGCGGCTTGCAGAGACTCCGATCAATGGTTGCTGTTTTGCTCTCAGATCAACAAAGTGTGAGTCTGTATATTCATACAATTTTTGCAAATCGGGGACTATCGCCTCTTGCCCTCTTAGCGAAAGGATATTCAGAAACAATAATATAATGAGTATATTATATGTAGTCCTTTTCATTTTTAATCTCTTATTTTTTATTAATCGTTCGAAGTGCCTTCTTGATTATATATTTCGTCTCTTTGGTCGGATTATTGCTTTCCCATTTGGTTGTAACTGCAATTACAAAATCGGGACGGGTTTTACTTGCGTCATTCAACCAGTTGCCTACGCTATCCTGTACATACTTTTCAGAGTCCGATTTCAACGCTTCTAAAATTGGCAAAGCAATTTCGGGCTGTTGCTTAAGTTTTTCGATATGTTTGCTCCATACCCCATTCGGACGTATAGCTTCTGATGCAAATCTGCGAATATTATGATCTTTGTCTTTAGTCCATGCTAACAGTATCGGTATAGCATTTTCTATATTGCGATCCATATCTTCACGAACCGCCATCCATGCAATCTCTCTTACCCCAAAATTGCCATCGGCGGCAAAACCTTTGATTGCTTCCAATTTATCCGCAAAAGATATTGATTTGTCTAAGCCTATCATATAAGCAGCCCAACAGCGTACATTATCGGATATGTGACTTTTAAGTTCTTTCAACAGCTTCTTATCTGTTTCTTGAAGCGTTTCTCTCAAAAGTGTTTCTCCGATTCTGCGTATCGTTTGCATTGTGCTCGCTTTTTCCAACACTTCAAGGTCTGATAAACAAGCCGTCGCATATTTCTCCGACAAAACGTTTTTCAAAAGCTCTTTTTGGTCAACAGCCAGCCACTCTGTCAGATTAACAGACTCTATAGTACCCAGATTCAGTTGTTGCAATACTTCGGCTGGTATATCTTTTAAGGATTTTGCTCCCTTTCTCTTAACTTCCATATATAAAACAAATTAAACAGAAAAAGTAACAAAAGTAACACTTTTAAGTATATTATTTGTTGTCACCTTTTTCTTTATTCAATAATACTAAGAGCCTGTTTAAATTTTCTACGAATTTTCTTCGTTCATTTTTAGTCTCTTTTTGTCCGATTTATCCTTTTATTCAATTCTAATAGCCTGCTATTATCGTTTCTCAAGAGAATAAATCATCCTGAAAATAGCTCTAAAAATTGGAACGAGCAAAATTTAATCAGGCTCTAACGATCTTTAATATAAGACAATTTAATAATTAGAAAATACAAGGTTCTGATATCTATAGTCAAATGTCAGAGCTTAATGTTATTGCCTATAAATAAAAACAGAGGTTCTCTTTGTACGAAAACCTCTGTTGATTTATTCTTTAATATTGGATATGCTAATTTGCTATAAATTTAAACTCAGGAGTGATCTGATATTTCACAAAAGCAGTATCTGATTTTTCCACTTGGTCATCATCGTTGTCGCTATAGGTGAAATTTATAGTCTGAACAATAATCTCTTTACTATTTATCTTTGATGATACTTCGCTGTAATACTCTACCATATCTTCGTAAGCGACAAGCAAATTATCTTGCAGGTTTCCGCTTTTGTCGTAGCTTAACAAATATTCGGTTATTTCACCATCTGTTATCACTAGTACGGTTAATATTTTGCCATTCTCATTCGCCAGTAAAATACGCCCCATCGATAAATCTTCGGCACTGTAACCTTCTAAACCTTTAACGTTGAACAACTGTAAATCGGTATACTCTTTTTCGGTCAGTCTGGCGATATCCGTCAGATCCATGCTATCGGCCTTATTGCTCAACTGAGTTTCTGAAAGCTCAACATTTAATGTATCCAACTGAGCTTGCTTATTTTCAGATTGTTTATTCTGACAGGATACGATTGTGACCAAAAATATAAAACTGAAAAGATAAATCTTTTTCATTTTAGTAGCTAGAATGTGATTGTAAATTAACTAAGTTCAAATAGATAACAATTCTTTGATGCAATTGTTTAAACTTTCTTCCCATTTAGGGATAGTAAGGTTGAATGTAGATTTTATCTTGGATTTGTCCAGTACACTATATTTAGGTCTTGTGGCTTTTACCGGATATTGTTCGGTCGTTATAGGGTTCACTTTGCATGTATTGATACCCGCTTCTTTGTGGATTGCTAATGTGAAATCGTACCAGGTAGTAGCCCCCTCATTGGAGTAATGGTATATACCGGGTTTAAATCCGTTGGCTTCACTGAAATCAAGTATTTTTACAATTGTTTTGGCCAGATCTGTTCCATTGGTAGGTGTTCCTTTCTGGTCAGCTACAACGTTTAGTGTTTCGCGCTCTTTGCCTAGTTTTATCATTGTCTTCACAAAGTTGTTTCCAAAAATGGAATACAACCATGCTGTTCGTATAATAATACTATCAGCACAAGCTTTCAATAATTCAGCTTCGCCTTCTTGCTTCGATTTACCATATACTGACTGAGGATTTACTGTATCAGTCTCAACATAAGGTTTGTTTGCTGTTCCATCATACACATAGTCTGTGGATATATGTATAACTTTAGCATTGTTGTTTGTTGCTGCCAGCCCTAAATTGGCAACAGCATCACGGTTGATTTTATAACATAAATCTACATCATCCTCTGCTTTGTCCACAGCTGTATAAGCTGCACAGTTGATAATATACTTTATATTATTTTCTTTTATAAAGGAATCTACAGTCTTAAGATCAGTGATGTCTAACTCTGCTACATCTGTAAAGAAGAAACGGAAGTTGTTTTCATGATTAGCCGATATTCGTCTTATCTCATTTCCCAACTGTCCGTTACATCCTGTAACAAGAATATTTTTCTGAACGAGTTCGAACAGAAAAATATTCTTCGCTGTTTCATCCTGATCGTCGGCTTGTTTATTTCCTGAAAAAAAAGCCATCTTGATTTATTTTTTTAAATGCAGCTAACCAATTGTTGCTTGCCTGTTGCAGATACCTGTGGTGCTATTTTCTTTACAAGACCTTGTAAAACATTACCCGGTCCAAGTTCCACAAATTCAACAGCTCCGTCTGCAACCATATGTTCTACAGATTGAGTCCATTTTACAGGTGCTGTTAATTGTGCTATCAAATTGTCCTTTATAACGGCAGGATCTGTTTCTCCTACTGTAGACACATTCTGATATACAGGACATGTAGGAACTGTGATAATTGTATTGTTTATAGCTTCCGACAATTTTACTTTTGCAGGCTCCATCAATGGAGAGTGGAATGCTCCTCCTACTTTCAGCTTAAGAGCTCTTTTTGCTCCGGCAGCAAGTAACAATTCGCATGCAGCATCAATACCTGCATTAGAACCTGATATTACCACCTGTCCGGGACAGTTATAATTAGCCGGTACAACTACTTCGTTCTTGATAGATGCACATATTTCTTCTACTTTAGCGTCTGGCAATCCTAACACTGCTGCCATTGTAGAAGGATTCATTTCGCATGCTTCCTGCATAGCAAGAGCACGTTTATAAACAAGATTTAAACCATCTTCGAAAGACATGGCGCCGGCAGCAACCAAAGCAGAGAACTCTCCTAAAGAGTGACCCGCAACCATATCTGGCTTAAATTCATCGCCAATTGTTTTAGCCAATATTACCGAATGGAGGAAAATAGCCGGTTGAGTAACTTTAGTCTGACGGAGATCTTCGTCAGTACCGTTAAACATTAAATCTGTTATGCGGAAACCTAAAATCTCATTCGCTTTTTCGAACATTTCTTTAGCAACAGGAGATGTTTCGTAAAGGTCTTTACCCATTCCTACAAACTGAGCTCCTTGCCCTGGGAATACAAATGCTTTCATTTTCAATATTTATAATTTATATAAGCAATTCAATTCAGGGTGCAAAATTAGTAAAAAAATGAAATATAAGACACTGATAATGCACAAATAAAAAAAGTATGAGTTAAAAAGACATACTTTACTTCTTAATTCACTTATCGATACTATTATTTTGGATTGATGTAGATGATGCTTTTGCTGCCTCTTGCAAAGGTTATAGAATTACTAAAAAAGAAAGGCTAATGATTATATTCTATCATTAGCCTCTCATATATAATTGCATTTATTACTCTGCGCTTTCTTCTTCGTTTACCGGAGCTATCAGTTTGTAGCCTTTACCGTGTATATTGATGATCTCAATACTTGGGTCAGGTTTCAATAGCTTACGCAATTTAGTGATGTAAACATCCATGCTACGAGCGTTGAAGTAGTTATCGTCCACCCAAATTTGCTTTAGGGCATGATTTCTTTCCAGAATGTCGTTGGCATGAGCACACAATAGAGCAAGAAGTTCTGCTTCTTTTGTTGTGAGTTTAGTACTTTCTCCATTGATCGTCAAAATTTGTTTTTGAGTATCAAAGTTCATATTACCAAACTGATAAAGCTGTTGTTCTTTACTTCTTTTCCCTTTCACACGACGGAAGATTGCTTCGATACGAAGAACAAGTTCCTCCATGCTGAACGGTTTCGTGATATAATCGTCTGCTCCGGCTTTGAATCCTTCCAGAATATCATCTTTCATATTTTTGGCTGTCAAGAATATGATAGGTATTTCTGTATTGATTGCTCTGATCTCTTTCACAAGAGTGATACCGTCTTTTTTAGGCATCATAACATCCAATATACACAAATCATACTTTTCTTTAACAAAGCCTTTGTATCCAACCTCACCATCGGTGTAGAGGTCTGTGTCGTACCCTTTGGCCTGAAGATATTCTCTTAGCAACATACCAAGATTTTCATCATCTTCACATAAAAACAGTTTCAATTTTTCTTCCATAACTTACTTATTTACAGTTTATTTTGCTTAACTAACTTTTACTCTTCATTATAGGCAGGCAAATTATAAATTTGGTGCCCTTCCCCAGCTCACTCTCGGCTTTTATTGTTCCTTTATGATCCTCTATTATTTTTTTTACGTATGCAAGTCCTAGTCCAAAACCTTTGACATCATGTCTGTTACCTGTCGATACCCGATAAAACCGTTCGAATATTTTCTTTACATATTCCTTTTTTATTCCGATACCATTGTCCTCTACAGCGATGTACAATTTATTATTGCTGTTCCACGTTCGAATCATCAGTTGCAAAGGAACATCTTCTTTTCTGTACTTCACGGCATTATCGAGCAAATTGAACAACACATTTGTAATGTGCATCTTGTCTGCTTCGATAGCCGATTCGGTAGCTTCTAAATCGATATCGAGATTTCCTCCAAATTTTTCAACTTTGATCTGGAATGTGTTTGCAACTCCTACTACAATGTCATTGGCATCCAGTTCCTTGAGTTTTAGTGTAGCTCTTTGTTTTTCGAATAGCGACATCTGAAGAACTTTTTCTACCTGAAAACTCAATCGTTCCGTTTCGTCGTTTATTACCCCGGATATATGTTTAAATACCTCGGGTGATTTTGTAATAGCCCCGTCTTTTAACATCTGGGCGGCTAAAGATATAGTCGATACCGGTGTTTTCAATTCGTGGGTCATATTGTTCATAAAGTCATTCTTCATTTCCGATAAACGCTTTTGTCGGAATGTGATATATATTATTATTATAAATGTAACCAACAAGATAAAAGTAAATATTATGGCCGGATACAAGAATGATACCTCGCTTGATAGATAGTGTCCTTTATCGGGAAAGTAAACTTTCAGATAGGTGACTTTATTCGGCGGATCATTCGGAAATAGTACTTGTTGATATGCATATTTCTTGTCTCTATCCAGAAAACGTGGTTGCCTATAAACCGGCTTATCATTTTTATCTACAACTTCGTACTGGAAAAGTAACTCTATATTATTGTTTTTTAATTCATTCTTTATCTTAGTCTCCAGATCTTTAAAGTTTATCCTTTCTTCTATAGGCACATCACTTGCCGATTTGAATATCCTGTTCAAGACATCATTCATGATATCTTTTTCATATAGGTATCTCTTTATCTGCTCTTCTTGTAGGTCGAAGAATGTTTTTGAGATCGCATTTGTGCCGCTTTTAGGCGACTGGAATACCTGTTTAGGCGGTGTTGTTTGTACCGTAGTCACATTGTGTTCCATATAAATGACTGTACCGTCGGGCGCTGTCATCTTTGTCCTTTGCTGTTGTGTAACAGTTTCTTCCTGTGGCTGATTCCTTAATGCCATAGAGCGATTGTAAGCCGCTGCATCCTTCTTCTGTGTTTCAATGAACGCTTCATCCAGATATTTTTTTGTTTGATCGAGTTCCAAATTTCTTGAAATTTGAGCCAAACTACGGTTTACCGCTTCATTAAACTGATCGCTCCTCAATCTTATTGATTCGCGTAAATAGGTTATTTGTAAATACAACAGACCAAAGAATGCTACAGCCATTATTGCTGCGAGTATCCAAATTGTCGATTTTTTCATTTTCTCTTAATATCCTCAGTCTTCTCTAGTCAATTAAATAATGCGATAATTATCAAACATTAACCTTTTGCACTGAACAACTATTTAACAATTGAGAGTAAGATATTGTTTAACATTTGAGGAAATAAACTTATATGATTTTTTTTTCTTATGCAAACTTATCAATATTTTTTATTGTACAAGTGTAAATTTTAAACTTATTCCAAAATTACTGTTGGTTGTTGGATAAGATGAAGCTGAAATCAACGGTTTATTTAAAATCCTGTCATAGAATGCCCTTAGGGTGAGCGCACGGCTCAAAGTATAGTCGGCTGATATCTTTAATGTAAAAACTGTAACCCCACTGGTAGCTTGGGTAAAATATTCTTCTATTTTTCTCAACAAGGCTTCTGATGATTTGTAAGATACCTCCGTTTTTATATTCAGGTCGTTGTTGAAATTCTTCGGTGTTCTGGATGTTAATCCTATTACCCTATTAAATTCATTGATACGGTAACCGAATCCCAATACAAATTCTTTTTCGAGATATTCGATGATCTGATAAGACGACATGTTCAGCGTAAGTGTACGCCCACTATTGTACTGAGCGTTGATATTCATGTTGTTATTCAGTATCCCTTCGGCTCCTATCAGCGGTCTGAATAATTCCGTAATACCTACTGATGATATATTGTATGGCGATGATGGGATAGGGTTACCTCCGAGTACATCACGTATATACCCCAAGTCATCGCCTCCGCCTATGGCTTGCTGCCAGCCAGAGAAAGAGCTGTAACTTCCTACCTGATAAAAGCAGCTGTAGGAATGACTCAACCTCAACGATCTGAACTTAGATTTAATAAGAGGTATATTGCTTAATCCATCGTAGGTTATGTTCCAATTCGGGAGGATAGACCATATAGATGGGAATGCCGACATGGAGATATTATTTACATCACGCCCTGTATAAGCTGCTATGAAAGCAGGAATAAGTACGTCTCCCGAGTTTGCATTCACTGTCGCCGCATTTCCGCTTGCCAAACCATCGGGTAAGGTTACATTGTTGTACTGTTTTTGTAGCCTGTTTTTAATTATTTCCTTATAAGCTAAGAATTTGTCGAATGTATCGGATTGATAGTCCTTTTTTGAGTTGCTGCCTCTAAGAGTTGTTTTTAGAGCAATAGTAGTCATAGAGAAGTTTCCGCCCAGTGTGCGCGGCATCCCTTTCGACATATATTGGATTTCAGTTCTCTTATTATTTTCGTAATTGGCATTAAGCTCTATTTTGAGATTCTTGATAGGTTCTATCTGAGCTCTTAGTTCCAACTTTTCGGCACTATTATATACCGCAGGCGAGATATTCATAGTGTCCATCACCAACCAATCTCTACTCAACGATTTGTTGATGAACTTTTCTCCTCCTTCGAGACCGAATGCAAAACCCAGACCCGGAACAAGCCCGTACTCATTTGTATCTTTCTGTCCAAACATATCTCCAATAGTTGGGATAAATCCGGAAAGATGTGTTTCTCTTCGTTTCGAGTAATTAATATTCAGAGTGCGTAATGACATTAAGCCTCTGGCGGAATAGTCTATTATATCAGTCAGAAGCTGCGAGCTATTCGGATCATTGATCTTACTCTCGACGCTGATCAGGATATTTGCAGAGTCTTTATTCGTTATTAATATTGTATTTGTATCTGTCTTTTTGAATTTTACAGAATACGGTTTACCGTCTAGCTTTGCTGATACCTGTATATTTTTTGTATTCAGTCCGTGCCTTAGGGTGTATGTTGTATCCTTTCGCAATGTAATATCCTGAGTAAAGCGCCTTCTTTCAGGCTGTCTCTTTTCTTGCTGTCTTTGGGTTGGAGACTGTCTTCTCCTCGAATCGAATCGATCGTTTACTTTTTTGAGGAATCCCCATTTATTGTATAGAGAAACCATGTCGATGCGATTAGTAAAGTCTAGGGTTACATTATTGCTTATCGTATTTCCTACCTCTATTCCTTCTACTTGTGCTCCACGATCCCACTGATAGCCACTTGTGTAGCTGGCATTGGATGTCAGCCAGTCGGTAGCCGGAATGTTCTTGAATGGCAATTGATAAGTTACTCTGGCTATTTGGCGATAGGATAGGGGGGTGCCTAAGTTTCTGATACTGTGCATGACGGAATCTTTCCAGATTTCATAGTCGTTCCTGTTCAGTTTCTTATTTACCTGTAAGTATGGTTCTTCTATTTCGGCTCTGGTTCCCGATCGGAATGAGAATTTCAGATTTTTTGTAAAATCCCAATTGATATTAAAATCTCTGTCCCACAAGAAAGACTGACTCCACGACAAGAACTCATTATTATTACTTCCGCCCAATGAGTAACTTTCTATGTCACGTAAAAGCGTCTCGCTATAATAACGGGTAATCCTTGAATTGAGGGCAATATTACTTGGCAGGTAGTTGAACCCAAGCGATTTGGCATATTTAGCCGCGCCGGATTTACTTTTTGTGTTTTTGAAAGGCTCCCACGTTTTTACTATCGGGCTATAATTATATCCAAAAGTCAGGTTGTAATTTTTAGTAACATCGTAGACTGTACTTGGATTTTTAATCTCAGTCTGATTAAATGAATATCCGATATTGAAATTTGCCGGGTCGTAAGGCATTGGTGTCTTACTTTGTATATTCACTTTTATATTGTTGAGGCTTATACTCTTTGTCGTAGACTTTTCTTGAGCAAGACTTTTTATCGAGTCTTTTTCTGCTTTAGTTTCTACCAAGCTGAATGATTCTTTCAGCGTTACATCCTGATCGAACGGATCGTATTTAGGCGTTGTCGTCTGATTCGAGTATGAATAATACAGCGGCAAGCTAACCTTTGCCTTTTCGGGTAAAAACCTTCCCAAATCTATGTTTGCGGCTATGCTGTATGTATGATAGTCGTCTTGTCGTCTTTCCATTAGGCTTTGATCCAGAGCACCGAATCCGGCCGTTTCCTTCCGTCCCGAAACGCTGATGTTTCCCAGATCCGAAAGAGCAACATTCAGGCTACCCTGAGCCGCCCATCCTCCTTCTTCGTCGAAATCGGTCAAACGAAGCTCGTTGATCCACACTTCACCCGATTTGGTTAGTCTGGAGTTATTTCGGACACCGATCATGATTACGTAAACATCAGATAAAGACGGATTACCCATTACACTTACTTTATTGTTTGGCTTATCAGGGTCATACTCATGGTATAGGGTTGTATAAGATACTGTTGAGCCCGACTTTCTTTTTTCTCTGTTTCTGTTCAGTTTTATATTTTTCAGTAACTCGAGAGGGAAATCAAACATATTATCTTTAGGCCATACCACAGCCCTGTCTCCGTTTCCATAATTACCTTCGGGTGTTATTGTTAAAGGTATTTCATATTCATAGTAATTGTTCTTGTAGTCAGAACCTAAACGCATAAATACAGATATGTCTCCATTTGCCAACTCAGTTCTATTTATAAGATTTTCTGCATGTGTAAATAATTGTATGCGTTTATAGCGTCTCAGATCGTAAGATGTATTCTTGTATATGGCTCGTGCATCTTCCGGATCGAGATTTGTCACGCGCATCGATAGCGATTGCTCATTTTCTTTGGTCAATTGTGTTTGGTCAGGATCTAAGGATCTGCTTAGCCCCGGAGGCAATACATAATTTACGGGTTTTCTTTCAGAGTTTTCTTCGATATTTACTGTCGAAATATCAATAGATCCATTTCCCATCTTAGCCCCACTTGTTAAGTCCTGATCGTAAACACGCCAATCACCTCTTACAAGCTGTAAGGTTCCGAATCGCAGCACTGTTTGTTGTTCAAAGTCAGTCAGGAACATTCTCATGAAACGGATGCTTTTGAAATCGTTGATATTTCCAACTCGTTTTCCTTGGCGAATTGGAATTTTGAACTGATACCATCTTACCTTTTCTTCTTTTCCGTTTCGGAGCGGGACAGTAACCTCCCGTTCGTCTACAATATAGTTGCGACCGACATTCATGCTATCCGGTTTCAGTGATACCCGATATTGGTAATACGATTCATTTTCATTCAGCGTGTAATCCTGATCTATATCTTCTACATCGGGAACTCCACGTGCTGCGGTAGAATACCTTTCTCCACTCTGATCTGTCGGTTTCGAATTTCCTTCCGTACCGTTATAGTATTTGTAGCGGTCGAGTATTCCTTTTCGCTCGCGGTCGTAGTCTGAGCCACGATAGAAATGATATAAGTCTCTCGAAGGGCTATTAAGCGGAGAGAAAGGATCGTTTGCCATTTCATTCAGCGTACTTTGAGGTAACTTTGTTCTCAGATTGTCTAAGAAATCCTTATATACGCCGTATGTTTTTTCTTCCTCTTGATTCAATCCATTTAGCCCGACATCCTGTTTTTCGCGGGCAATAGCTCCCAAATTATCATCGAATGCATATACCGTAGATTGGCGCGTAGGTACTTTTCCCCACACAGTTTTTGTATATGCTGTAGGATCATCATTGACAGGTAGTCCGTTTTCGTAAAACTTTTTCCCATCTTTCAAAACATCTTCCGATATTTCTCCCAGATTGAAATAAAGGTCTCCTCCTTTGTGCGAACTTGAAAAATCTTTTACAAATGGATCCATTAGCCAGAATTCAATGTATTCGATATTTGATGCTTCGAAGTCACGCACATCCATTTTACGTGTAATGCCCGCCCAGCGATCTCGTGGATTTAATAATTTCCCATCCGAATCTATTTTTTCTCCATCCAGATTGTAAGGCCCCCTTTCGTTAGGGTAGTACGATAAGTTTAATGTTGGTATTGTTGCCGATTCTGTTTGTCTGATATCTCGGTTCGGATATATTTCGGTGATACCAATTTCCCTTACATAGTGATCTGATAAAGAGTCACTATTTATATAACTTGGTGTAAGTGACGACCCTTTGCGTGTAAATAGCGGATCGATAGTAAACCAAGATAACATGGCTCTGTTTTTTGCATATTGGATACTATCCGAAGGTTTATTCCCTGATATAGTAGGAGGATAAACATATTTAGGTAGTTCCTTCGGTGTTGACGCAAGATTCCATGCATAAGGGCTTTTGAGTTCGATGCGTGATTGCGACGACTCAAAATCATCGAGATAAGAGAATCCACCCGTATCTTTATTTTGGTAATGTCCCGGTATCATGTGCGCAAACTCACCCATAAAACTAATTTGAGAAGGTTGTGTTGCATTCACAAACGGTATCTTGTCAATCAGGTTGGTGAGCCACATCGACTCGGTTTTATATGACGTATTCAATCCCCATAAGGTATTATTGACAGATTCTTCGCCAATAACTGTTTTAGTGGTAAGGGGTTTTTCGTATAGATGCATAATTGTACCGCCGATGTTGAAATTCTTTGAGATATCGTAGCTCAGATTCAGCCCCATCATTGTTTTTCGCTGCATACCTAACGATCGTTCCTCTAACGAAGCCTGTATATTGGCATCGGAATCTATCAGGTTCTGATTTATGATAGTGACTATACCTGATGTGTAGTCAACTATATAGTCTGTTCCTTCGGTGAGGAGCATACCATTGGCTGTAAGTTTAACTGATCCTTGTGGTATGTTTGTCGACATCAGGTCAATTTCAGCTTTACTGTTCGATGATCCTCTGAATGAACCGTATATCTTGAATTTGTTTTTTTCTGCGATTTGTCTGGCTACGGTCAATGTCGAGTCATATAATTGCTGGTAAACATACTTTTCTGCAATAATAGGACTGCCTATTTTATTCGCCAGATGCTTTCCGAATGGTTCAACCACAGGGAATATAATGCGTCCGTTCTGAGACTGGACGGTATATCCTTCAAGATAGTCGAAAATACCATCGCCTTTTGTTCCGTCTTTTTGGGTAACTTCTTTATTCTGAGAGTTCAATCTGTCTAGGTTCATCACCTTTATCAGAAGTTGATTTTTAATGTTTCCCTCAGGCAGATAGTTTATGTATGTACCTAAAGTGTCTGATTGATAGGCTATGTTTAATCTAAAACGGTCTTGTTGTATATTGCTTGCACCAAGGGAGTAAATGTTTTTCATCATCAAATCCCATGTATATGAACGTGGAGACAGAGAGATGGGCTTTAATAACTTTACAAACAAAGCACCTGATTTGGGGTTGCTTGACTCATAATTGGCAGATATATCTGTGGATAGTTCTCCTACTTGATATGTAGTTCCATTTACTGTATACTGGTAAGCTACTGCAAGTACTTCGTCAGCTTGTAGTGCAGAGTTTAGAGATAAGTACCCTAGTTGAGCGTTGTATGTATATTCCGAAGAACTAAGCATTCGCGCACTTTCTATTTTCTCATAGTCGAGCCCGCTCTCTATATAGCCATTAAACTCGCTGGTTACTTGCGAAATATCCCTAGCCCTGGTGTGTGCTGTGGTCATCGTACCATATAGGTTATTAGCTGCATTATATGGTGTCTTTACAGAGCCTGTCCCTATCCATTTTGGATTTTTAATATTGTCTCGCTCTGCAATATCGGCAAAGGCAACAATATTTCTCGACTGCATAAAGTCGCTTCTCCTATTCGTAACCCACACTTCTATTTTAGTGATTGATACAGGTGAGTTGATATAAGGGATTCTACTCATTGCATTATCGTAATTATCACGGAAATAGTATCCCAAGAAGAAGTGTCTGTTTTCGTCGTATTGATCAGCCTTAAAAGAGAATTCGGTTGTTTGTATTCCTCCCTTTGTATTCACCGTCTGCGACTGAGACTCCTGTTGAGAGATAACTGTATTTATCCGTAGTTTTCCGAACTGAAGCTCTGCGTTGATCCCGAATAAGGCTGTTCCTCCGTTGATGAGCGAGTTTGTTGTACTCATGCTTACGTTTCCTGCCTCTATCTTCTTTATTATTTCGTCCTCCTTTCCATCGTACCCCAATTTTAGCTTTTTAGAGTCGAAATCAAATAAGGCTTTGGTGTCATAATTCATGCCGAAGTTGATCTTATCACCAACCGACGCCGTTACGTTCATCTGGATATCTTCTTTGAACTGAAAGGTAGTGTGACTTCGGTTGCGTTCCGAGAGGGTAGGGTTGTCTGTGCTACTTCGTTTAAAGCCCATTGTAGTTTCAACATATCCTTGAGTTCTCACCTTTACTCCACCGGGTCCAAAAAGCCGCTCTGCCGGACCTAAGTTTAGTTTTATGTCTTTCAGAGAAAACTCATCTTTTTCATCTTTCTTGTCGTATGCTTCTGCATTTTTAGATCTGAAATATCTACTCATGGATTGCTTGAGGGTGTAATCCATATACTCGTCAGAACTTAACGAAAAAGGAGTGGATATTTCCTGATCTCCGATTTTTGTACGGAAAATATACAGTCCGCTGGCAGGGTCATATTCTACAGACTTCTTCAGGTTGTCGGGGTCTTTGAGGTCTGCCGGAGGATTAGCGTTGAGGTCTTTATAAGTTTCTATCTGAGTTTTCTTTACCGGAAAGAGAGGTACTGTATCATTTGTTTCTAGCAAAGAGCTTTCTTTTTGGGCAATATCGATTTCCTTTTTTCCGTAAATACCGGAAAATAAACTGATCGAGCTTACTAAAAGCGTGATAAAAAACAAATATTTTGTAAGTTTCTTCTTCAATCCGACAAGGTAAATATAAATAGAGTGAATGATCAGAGCATTTTTAGTGCCGTCTTTATTATTTGCTCAACAGTACTGTCCGGTTTATCTTTCAATATTTTAGACACTGCTTTTTGCGAAGCCTGCTGAGGAAAGCCTAACATTACCAGTGCTGCGATGGCTTCTTCTCCGGCCTGACTTGTTTTTGCAAACATCTCTGCAGACTCAATTCCACTGACCTTGATTTTATCTTTCAGGTCAACAATTACACGTTGGGCGGTCTTAGTGCCTATACCCTTAACGGTTTTTAGTATATCCGAATTGCCGGAGGCAATTACGTTTGTTAATTCCTGCACAGTCATCGACGATAGAATCATCCGACCCGTGCTTGCTCCTATGCCCGAGACACTTATCAATAAGATGAATAGCTCACGTTCTTGTTTTTCGGAGAAACCATATAGCTGGTAGGCGTCTTCTCTTATTGCCTCATATATGTATAATTTGGCACTCTTTTGTCTTGATATACTGGTATATGTATTTAAGCTTATGTTAATAAAATAACCTATACCATGTGTTTCGAGTGTAGCGGAAGTAGGGGTCAGTTCAGCGATATCCCCTTTTATATAATCTATCATAATCGGTTCGTAAATTTTACTAATTTATAACGTGTAAATATTAAAAAAAGTATATTTCAAGACGATTTAGAGGTTGTTTAACTTTCGTTTTACCGAGTATACGTATAATAAATTAAGGATATTTGCTATCAAATCCAAATTCTTATATCACGCCTCTTTGCGTATGCCATTAAATAATAATCTAAAAATGAAAAATCAAATACTCTATCTTTCTTGTTCGTGTTTGCCATTCAGGCTTCTTATTTAATGTGCAAAGGTAAGATTTTTGTGTTACTTTTTGTACCTTTGTATGTTTCCATTGAATTCTTTAATTTAAAACTATAACGATAAATAGAGTCCTAAATCAAGCAAATCATTTATGCATCGGTAAAATTGATAATGGAAGTTAAATAAAGAGATAATTGATAACCTCAAATATTTGAATTATATGAAAAAAAAGTGTTTTTTCGTTTTATTATTAACAATAGCTATGACTACAATTCAAGCTCAAAACCCGTTTTTCTCGGCGTATAAAACGCCTTACGATACCCCGCCGTTCAATAAAATCAAGAACGAGCATTACGAACCTGCTATAGAAAAAGGAATAGCAGAGCATCAGGCTGAAATAAACAAGATAGTAATGATCAGGGCCGTTCCTACCTTCGAGAATACAATCGTTCCTTTGGAAGAGTCCGGAAAGCTGTTGAGTAGAGTAACATCAGTGTTCTTTAATCTACTCAGCTCCGAGAGCAATGATGAGATGATGGAAATAGCACAGCGTATTCAACCAAAACTTTCGGAGCATTCCAATTCAATAACATTGAATGAAGGTTTGTTTCAAAAAGTGAAGGCTGTTTATGATAAACGTCTGGAATCGAACCTTACACCCGAGCAAATCCGTTTGGTAGAAAAGACATACCGTGGCTTTGAAAATAGCGGGGCAACACTCGTAGGAAAAGATAGAGATATATACAAAGAACTTTCTACAAAGTTGAGCCAATTGACTTTAGATTTTGGACAGAATGCTTTGAAAGAAAGCAATAAATTTGAGATGCTTCTGACAGATGAGGCTGATTTAGCCGGATTGCCTCAGATGGTGAAAGATGCTGCGGCAGCCAAAGCAAAGGCTAAAGGAAAAGAAGGGTATATGTTTGACCTTTCTGCGCCTAGCTATATCGCATTTATGAAATATTCTACTCGCCGTGACCTCCGTCAGAAACTGTATATGGCATATAATACAAAATGTGTGGCAGGTGGAGAGTTCGACAATCAGGAGAATGTAAAAGAAATAGCTAAAACCAGAATGCAAATAGCGAATCTTTTGGGCTATCCGGATTATGCTACTTATACATTACGTAACAAGATGGCAAAAGATAAGGAGCATGTTTACGGTTTGTTGGACGACTTGTTCAGTGCTTATGCGCAGGCGGCTCGTGAAGATGTGAAGATGGTAGAAGGCTTTGCAGTAGGGATGGAAGGAAAAGCAATAGACCTGCAACCTTGGGACTGGTCTTTCTATTCAGAAAAACTTAAAGATGCTAAATATAGTGTAAGCGATGAATTGGTACGTCCTTACTTTGAATTGGAAAATGTAAAGAAAGGTGTTTTTGGCCTGGCTACAGATCTATATGGAATCACATTTAAAAAGAATACTAAAATACAGGTTTATCATCCCGAAGTAGAAGCTTTTGATGTGTTAGACGAGAATGGTAATTTTTTGGCTGTTCTGTATATAGACTTTCATCCACGTGAAGGAAAACGTCAAGGAGCATGGATGTCTGAGTTTAAGGGACAGTATGTAGAAAAAGGAAAAGACTCTCGTCCGTTTGTTACGATTGTGATGAACTTTACACGTCCAACAGAGACTGAACCTGCTTTGCTTACTTTCGATGAGGTAGAAACATTCCTTCATGAGTTTGGACATGCCTTGCATGGTATGCTAACCAAATGTACTTACGAAACACTCTCAGGTACAAATGTTTTACATGATTTTGTAGAGCTGCCTTCTCAGATAATGGAAAACTGGTTAACAGAAAAAGAATATCTTGATAAGTTTGCTGTTCATTACAAAACAGGAGAAAAAATACCTGCTGATCTTGTAAAGAAACTTGTAGATGCCGCCAATTATAATGCAGGATATCTCTGCTATCGTCAATTATCATTCGGATACCTTGATATGGCATGGCATACATTAGAGCAACCATATACAGGTGATGTGATCTCATTTGAGCGTAAGGCAATGGACAAAACGGCTTTGTTGCCAGTAGTAGAAGGCACTAATATGTCTACATCATTCAGCCATATATTTGCCGGAGGATATGCTGCCGGATATTATGGTTATAAATGGGCGGAGGTATTGGATGCAGATGCTTTTGCATTGTTCAAACAAACGGGTATTTTCAACAAAGATACAGCTCGTTCGTTCCGTGAAAACATTTTAGAGAAAGGGAATACCGAAGAACCAATGACTTTGTATGTTAAATTCAGAGGGCAAGAACCTACTGTAAATGCATTGCTGGAAAGAAACGGTATAAAGAAATAAAGCCGGAGAAAATATTATAAAAAGAGTCGTCGGGGTTTTCCGATGACTCTTTTTTTTATGGAAGGGTTGAATCTTATTGCATCAATAAAAAAAGGAGTTGTCATCGAAAGAGACAACTCCAATTATAGACTTAATGTATTACAAACTTTCTGCGTTTTTTTATTTAAGTAGTTTTATTTTAACCTTAATGTGTTAATCGATATGTTTTATTCGATATTTTGCTGTTTAATAATGTTTTATGTTTAAAGCTTCCAGTAAATAAGGCTGGTGCGTATAGCACTGGTTGAACTTAATCCCTGTCTTAATGTCCAGTTCGATAAATCGGGTCTAAGCATACTGATAATAACCTTATCTCCTGCATCAAATGTTCCTCCTAGTGTTACGCTATAACTATAATCTTGTTGGTTAGTTGGTAGCCCTAAAACTACTACGTCGATTTCAGCGGCATCTATAAGGGTAGATTTGTCGTTTTTTTGAAGATATATATAGAATGGTAAACGATTCTGAGTGGTTGTTCCAATTCGGCCGTAAAGTCGTAGTGAGAATGCGTAGCTTCCCGATTCATTTATTGTGATATCGCCGAATGGAAGTTGGTTGGCCTGAGCATGGTCTCCATTTACACTATTATAGGTTGTGCTGATAGTAATATCGCTGGTTAAGTTTTTTAGGTTTATGCCTATCATGCCGTCACCGATTTTTATATTACTACAAGTCTGACCTAAAAAGTCGATAGAAGGTATGGTTGCTGCTGTTGGAGATGATGCTATCGGTGTCCCAAATATTCGGTACATAACTTCTCCTCCTCCGTAGGCGAGTTTACCTCCAATTCGTTCTATCGATAGTCCATTATCTATTGATGTTGCGGCAGTTCCTGAGTATGATCCTCCATTTCCTCCTAAATAAGGTACTTTTAGTATTCCTTCAAAAGGAACATTTGCCGTATAGGTATTAGGTGTCATTTGAGAACTACTGCATATTAAGGATGTGATTTGAGGTTGTATAACCGGACTGTCGTCTATTTTTCTCCATTCTGTCCCTGTCCAGATATGTACTCCAATAACAAAGTCGCCGGTATTTGTTAAATTAAATACTGTCATTCCTACATGTTTCTTCTTTAACTCTGCTTTGTTGTTTGTGTATTCAATTTGTTCAGAGCTTGTAGATGTATTCCAATACATAGGGTATAACTCATTTTTGTTTGTAAGTAGAACACGAGGCAGAACTACACCTTTGTCTGATGTCTGGTTTTGACTTTTGGCCGCAAACTCCTTTAGGTCTAAAATAGAACCTCCCTCCGGTGAGACGTTCGAACCTATTGTGACTTGTGCCGTAGCATTACTTGTAATCATAAAGCAAGCAAAGGTCATGCATAGGTAAGCGAAACTTTTTGTTTTCCTTGTTTTTGTCTTTTCCTTTAATCCGCTAAGGTGAATTAAAAAGTAATTAAGTAAATTGTTTGTTGTCATAAATGTAAAAGTTAATTGTTTGTGTATTTAAATCTGAAATTCCTGACATTTCACTATAATAATATGTTTGTGTGTATGGTGTGCCCAAAATGCTTTGTGCAAACAAATTACAAAATAGATAAAAGAGTAATATTTTATTATCTATTAGTGTTAAAGACTATAGTTTGATTTTCTCTGGGTATTAATTTTGTAAAATTTTCTTATGTCGAACGGTTTAAATTTTGTTTTATAAAGTTTGTTATGTTAAATGAGTTCGTGTCAAAGTTTGTTTGCAAATGTAATGTTTATTTTTTATAAATACAATATTCAATTTTAAGAAAAGAATATTGATTGTTGTTGAACAAGTCTTCGATCTTTTTTTTGAAAGGGGTTTTGTTATTGTGCTGAATGAGAGTGAATCATCACTTAAAGAGGAAGTATTCCAAGTTTGGATATATGATATAATAAAAAAAAGAAACTGTTAAATAAACAGTTTCTTTTTCAGGGTGGAAGACGGGGCTCGAACCCGCGACCTTCGGAACCACAATCCGACGCTCTAACCAACTGAGCTACAACCACCGTTTTGCAATTGCGGTGCAAATATATGCATTTTTCTTGTATTAGCAAGGGGTATGATGAAAAATCTTAATCTTTTTTATTTAGACTCTTCGCTTATAAAATCTATGTTCTTTTAATACAGATATTTCGAAATGAAAGTGTATTTTTGTCGACTTATATAAGAGTTTGATTAATGAATGTTTTGAAGAACTACGCATTTACGATCTTTTTGCTTCTCGGCATTCTGATTGGTGGTATTTGCGGTATTATTTTTGGAGAAGGGGCTAGTGTTGTAAAGCCTGTGGGGGATATTTTTCTCAATTTGATGTTTGTGCTTATCGTGCCGCTTGTTTTCTTTAGTGTAGCATCATCTATTTACAACATGCGCGACTCTAATATGGTCGGTAAAGTGATAGGAAGCATTGTTTTTGTATTTCTCTTTACCGGAGTTGTGGCCGCCGCCGTATCCTATCTTTTTACGCTCTTGTATAATCCTCTAGGAGGAGTTAATCAGTCGGAAATCTTATTAGGGCTGCCCCAACAAACTGTAAAACAATTGACTTCAGCCGAAATATTTGTGAATGTCTTTACTGTTTCTGACTTTCAGCAGCTATTTACAAAAGCTAATCTTTTACCTCTTATTATATTCTCCATCTTTTTTGGCTTGGCTACCTCTTTTTCGGGTACGAAAGGAAAAATAGTGGCAGACTTTTTAAATGCTTCCACTCATGTAATTATGAAAATGATGGATATAATAATGAAAGCGGCTCCTATCGGACTAGGCTGTTACTTTGCCGATACGGTTGGGAATCTGGGCGGACAGATACTGAATGGGTATATGCATGTTTTCATTCTTTTCCTCATCCTTACAGGAATTAGCTTTTTCGGGCTCAACTCTATATATGTGTTTTGGGCGGGAGGTAAAAAAGGCTTTGTTTCATTTTGGCAGAATATATTGACTCCATCACTTACGGCGATTGCCACATCTTCCAGTGCGGCATGTATTCCGGTCAATATAGAAGCTTCTAAACGAATGGGGATTCCTTCGCGTATTGCCGAAACAGTGATTCCGTTAGGTACAAATATGCACAAGGACGGTTCTATTATAGGCGGTGTTCTTAAGATCATATTTCTATTTACGATTTTCGGGCAAGAGATAACATCTTCTTCGAATATGTTTATGATTATAGGTGTTGCCGTACTATCTGCTGCGGTTGTAGGAGCTATCCCAAGCGGAGGTATGACGGGCGAATTGTTGATTTGTTCTATCTTTGGGTTTTCACCTCAGTTTGCTGCTACATTGATGATTATAAGTACTATAATTGATGTTCCTGCTACACTGCTCAACTCTACGGGTAATGTGGTTTGTGCAATGATGGTAACCCGTTTGGCGGAGGGAAAGGATTGGGTAAAGAAACAGTTTATCGATGCCTCGTAAATTTATCTATTATATAGTATAGGGCGTTTACATCCGAAAT
This sequence comes from Dysgonomonas sp. 37-18, assembly GCF_001899125.1. Classification (NCBI taxonomy): domain Bacteria; kingdom Pseudomonadati; phylum Bacteroidota; class Bacteroidia; order Bacteroidales; family Dysgonomonadaceae; genus Dysgonomonas; species Dysgonomonas sp. 37-18. The sequence goes on from NZ_MKVC01000021.1 coordinate 82,418, forward strand.
AAAAAAGTGACATCAAAAAACAGATACGAATCTGTTACTTTTGTTACTTTTTTTGTTTTTATTCTTTGGCATGAGTTTTGTATTTATTTGCAATCAGTCGTGATTATTGTGAATTATCTTTTTTTACCTTATTATATTAACTAACGTAAAATCGTACACTATACCGTATAGATTTTTTCATTATATTTGTCCTCAATTTTTTAAGCAGGTTATTTTACATTATGAGTAAACAATTTTCAGAATATAATCGATTTAACTTATCTGATGTCAACAAAGAGATATTAGAAAAATGGGATAAAGAAGGCATATTCCAAAAGAGCTTGGAAATACGCACCGGAGCACCATCATTTGTTTTCTATGAAGGACCTCCGTCGGCTAATGGTATGCCTGGTATTCACCATGTTATGGCTAGATCGGTTAAGGATATTTTCTGCCGTTACAAGACTATGAAAGGTTTTCTTGTAAACCGTAAGGCAGGATGGGATACTCATGGCTTGCCTGTAGAGCTTGCTGTAGAAAAGAAACTGGGTATAACCAAAGAAGATATCGGCAAGAAAATAACAGTAGAAGAGTATAACGATGCCTGTCGCAAAGAGGTAATGAAATATACCGGGGAATGGGAGAACCTTACCCGCATAATGGGATATTGGGTAGATATGAACGACCCTTATATCACATACGATAATCGTTATATAGAAACACTTTGGTTCTTACTAAAAGAACTATATAACAAAGGCTACCTTTATAAAGGTTATACAATACAACCATATTCGCCCGCTGCCGGAACAGGACTTAGTACACACGAACTGAATATGCCGGGTGCATATCGTGATGTGAAAGATACAACCTGTGTTGCACAGTTTAAGATAAAATCTCCGAAGGCTGAAATGTCTCAGTTTGGAGAGGCTTTCTTTTTAGCTTGGACTACAACCCCTTGGACTCTTCCGTCCAATACGGCACTAGCTGTAGGACCCGAGATAACCTATGTAGCGGTACAATCTTACAATCCGTATACAGGAAATAAGATAACTACTGTAATGGCACAGTCTCTTGTGTTCAGTATGTTCAATGAGAAAGCCAAAGACATAGCTCTTGAAGATTATAAGGTAGGAGATAAGCTTATACCTTATAAGATTGTAGGAGAATGGAAGGGTAAAGACTTGGCCGGAATGGAATACGAACAACTTATCCCATGGGTTAATCCCGGAGAAGGTGCATTTAAAGTTCTTGCAGGCGACTTCGTAACTACAGAAGATGGTACAGGTATTGTACATATAGCACCTACATTTGGTGCAGATGATGCCCGTGTAGCAAAAGCAAATAATGTACCTGCATTACTTCTGTTGGACAAAGACGAGAATCAACGTCCGATGGTAGATCTCACCGGAAAGTATTTCAACTTAGAGGATTTAGATCCTAGTTTTGTTAGTGACAATGTAAATGTTGAGCTATATAAGGAATATGCCGGTCGTTATGTGAAAAACGAATACGACGATACGCTTCCTGCTGATGCAACAACTTTAGATATAGATCTCTGCGTGATGTTGAAACAACAAAATCGCGCATTCAAGATAGAACGTCATGTGCACAACTATCCGCACTGTTGGCGTACAGACAAACCGGTATTATATTATCCGCTCGATAGCTGGTTTATACGTACCACTGCTTGTCGCGAACGATTGATAGAACTCAATAAGACAATAAACTGGAAACCGGAATCGACAGGTACAGGCCGTTTTGGAAAATGGCTCGAAAACCTGCAGGACTGGAATCTCAGCCGTAGCCGCTATTGGGGAACGCCTCTTCCTATATGGAGAACAGAGGATGGAAAAGAAGAAAAATGCATCGGTTCGATGAAAGAGCTTTATGCCGAAATGCAAAAAGCTGTAGATGCCGGTGTGATGAAAGAAATACCTTGGACAGGTTTCGAAATCGGAAATCTGGATAAGGCAAACTATGAGAAAATAGATCTTCACCGTCCGTATGTTGATGATATAATACTTGTATCCGATTCGGGGCAACCAATGACACGCGAAAAAGATTTGATCGATGTTTGGTTCGATTCGGGGGCAATGCCTTTCGCTCAGGTATTTTATCCGAATATCAGCGAAGATGAATTCTCAAAAGTATACCCGGCTGATTTTATAGCTGAGGGTGTAGATCAGACCCGTGGATGGTTCTTTACTCTACATGCTATATCTACAATGTTCAAGGACAGCATATCGTTTAAAAATGTTGTTTCCAACGGACTTGTATTAGATAAGAACGGACAAAAGATGTCGAAACGCTTAGGCAATGCTATCGATCCTTTTGAGACAATAGATAAGTATGGTTCAGACCCATTGCGCTGGTACATGATAACAAATGCGTCGCCTTGGGATAACCTTAAGTTCGATATAGAGGGAGTAGAAGAGGTGCGCCGTAAGTTTTTCGGAACGCTTTATAATACTTATTCATTCTTTGCTTTGTATGCAAACGTGGATAACTTCTCCTTTAAGGAAGACTTGATACCTGTTTCGGAAAGACCGGAGATCGATCGTTGGGTAATATCATTACTCAATACGCTAGTCAAGGATGTGGATGAGTATTATAATACATACGAACCAACAAAGGCCGGACGTGCTATCTCTGATTTCGTAAATGATAATCTCAGCAACTGGTATGTGCGCCTCAACAGAAAACGTTTCTGGGGAGGAGAAATGACAAAAGATAAATTATCTGCATATCAGACCTTATATACATGTTTAGAGACAATAGCCAAACTTATGGCTCCGATATCTCCATTCTATGCCGATAAACTTTTCTGTGATTTGATTGTTGTAACAGAGCATGAAAAAGTAGCGTCGGTACACCTTTCGGATTTCCCTACTTCTGATGCATCAGTAGTAGATAAGAATTTGGAAGAACGTATGCAAATAGCACAAGATATATCATCCGCTGTTTTGGCTCTGCGCCGTAAAACCAATATCAAGGTGCGTCAGCCATTGACACAAATCATGATACCGGTGTTGAACGATCAGCAAGGAAAAGATTTGGATGCTGTGCGCGAACTGATATTGAATGAAGTAAACGTCAAAGAACTTAAGCATGTAGATAATGCTGCCGGTATCTTGGTGAAGAAAGTAAAACCCGATTTCAAAAAACTTGGGCCTCGTTATGGTAAGATCATGAAACAGCTTGCCGCAGAAGTTCAGGGGATGAGTCAGGAAGCTATCGCTACATTCGAAAAAGAAGAAAAATATACATTCGATATTGCTGGACAAGCAGCTACCATAGAATTGGCTGACGTGGAAATCATATCTGAAGATATACCGGGATGGTTGGTTGCTAATGCCGGAAAACTGACTGTTGCACTTGATGTGACAATAACAGACGATCTGAGAAAAGAAGGTATAGCCCGCGAGCTGGTAAACCGTATACAAAATATACGTAAATCCAGTGGACTGGAAATAACTGACAGAATAAATATAAAATTGACAGACTTGGAGCAGATAAGGGAAACTGTCTCGGAATATAATAATTACATAGCGTCACAGGTACTTGCTGACAAAATAGAACTGTTGGAGTCTGTAGATGGGCAAAATATTGATATGGATGATTATATTTTACAGATATCTGTTGAAAAAGTCTGAAAATGTATTATCTTTAAGTAAAATAAGAAACAGGAATTATAAAACTAACGGTTATGGCAGAAAAAACAAGATATTCTGATGAGGAATTAAATGAATTCCGCGATATTATTCTTGAGAAGCTAAATAAGGCTAAAGGAGAATATGAAGAGTTGAGAGCGGCTATAACAAATGCCGATGGGAATGATGTTACTGACACTTCACCGACATTCAAAGTCCTGGAAGAAGGTGCATCTACATTGTCGAAAGAAGAAGCCGGCCGTTTGGCTCAACGCCAGATGAAGTTTATCCAAAATCTTCAATCGGCTCTTATTCGTATCGAAAATAAGACATACGGCGTTTGTCGCGAAACAGGTAAATTGATACCGAAAGAAAGATTGCGTGCTGTTCCTCATGCTACATTAAGTATTGAGGCTAAGAACAGCGGAGTAAAATAAGTAGTAATTAAATAAAAAAAGCATAGAAGAAAGGAAGAAAAAGCAAGGGTGAATTATGCCTGTTTTTTCTTCACTTTCTTTACAGGAATCGGCTGATATATGGAGAAAAAGAATCAAGGACTGATAGCAATCCTAGTAATAGTACTCGTTCTTGTAATAGATCAAGCATCTAAAATTTGGGTGAAGACCCATATGTCTCTTTTTGAGAGTATTGAAATAACAAGCTGGTTCCAAATACATTTTGTTGAAAACAATGGGATGGCTTTTGGGATGGAATTCATCGGAAAGATGTTTCTTTCTATATTCCGTATCGTAGCTATCGGTTTTATTGGCTATTATTTATACAAGCTGATTAACGGGAGATATAAGACAGGATATATCATATGTATATCGCTTATATTAGCCGGAGCATTTGGTAATATCATAGACAGTGTATTCTACGGCGAAATATTTTCAGCTAGCTACTCCGGGCATGTGGCGTCTTTTGTTTCTTTGGGAGACGGATATTCTAGCTGGCTGCATGGTAAGGTTGTAGACATGTTGTACTTCCCATTGATCGAAAGCACTTTCCCTTCATGGGTTCCTGTATGGGGCGGGCAACCATTCGTTTTCTTTAGTGCCATATTCAATATCGCTGATTCAGCTATTACTGTTGGTATTTTTATCCTTCTTCTTTTCTATCGTAAGACTCTTGCGCTATCTTTAGAAAAAAACGGCAAAGCATAATTATGCAACGATCTGTTATTTATATCATTATTTCTATTCTTATTCTGTTTAGCTCTTGCGGAAGAAGACCGGGATATGTAATCTCCCCCGATAAGATGACAGATGTCTTATACGATATAAGGCTAGCCCAATCTATTTTCAATGACGATCCTCAATTCAGGTCTGATGACATGAAAGATGCGCTAGTGGCCGGAGTGCTTAAAAAGCATAATATAACTCAAGCCGAACTAGATACATCTCTTTTGTGGTACTCGGATAATATACAATATTATGCAGCAATAAATGATACTGTAGCTGCACGTCTCAAGTTTAGAAATGAATCGCTTCTAAATTCTAGATCTGCAATGCTGAGCAGGGGTGCTCAGAGTAATTTGATCATACCTACATTTTACTATCTGAATAGTTATACTCCAACTCTTTCTTTCAATATAGATACATTGAAGATGAAGAGTATAAAGAATATATCCGATTTTCACCTAAAGTTTGATATACAAGGATTGAGCGCTAAGCAAAAAGCTGAGGCTGCAATTTATTTCAATTATAAGGACACCTTAGTTAAAACAAGGATTCCTATCGAAAGTAATAGTCATTATTCAATAAGTAAACCTTCGTTACCTGATAGCTTACTGAACGGCATATCAGGGTATATACACCTTAAAAATAATACGAGTAGTGGAAATGTCTTGATACATAATATAAGCTATATAGATTCTGTAGCTGTTGTAAGACATAAAGACGGTCTTTCTACAAGGCAACCGAACAGATCAACAGATAATATCCGTAAGGAAAGTCTAGGTCGTCCGGAGCCTAATTAAAAAATCGAAATTCCTATACCTTCAAAGTTTTGAAATGAAACGCTATTATTCGCATTATACCTTTATATATCCGAATATATATCTGAAAAATTATATTATAGAGGTAAATGATAAAGGGCAGATAACTAATGCTTTCTCATTTAGGAGTGAGGTCGAAAAAACAGAGTTTTATTCGGGATTACTACTCTTCTATCCAGTGGGTGTAGAGGTGAATTTGCAAGATCGACTTAAAAGGGATTTATTTATCAACCCCAATAAGTCGTTGGTGTTTTCTTACGAGAAATATAATATAACACATATAGAGGACTTAACATCTTATATCTATTAATTTGTAAATAGTATTCATGAATAATAATGACTTTTCTATCACACTTATCATATCAACATATAATTGGCCTAAAGCTCTTAAAATTATATTGCTTAGTGTCATCAATCAAACATATTTACCAATAGAAGTAATCGTAGCGGATGATGGTTCAAGAGATGATACAAGAGAACTAATAGAAGAGATGCAGAAGTCTTTCCCTTGCAAACTTATTCATGTATGGCAAGAAGATAATGGCTTCAGGGTGTCTGAAATAAGGAATAAAGCTATAGTGAAAGCTGCGGGTGATTATATCGTTCAAATAGATGGAGATATTATTCTAGAAAAACACTTTATAGAAGATCATTATTTATTTGCTCAAAAGAGTTTTTTCACACAAGGAAGTCGAGTGAAGTTATCACCAAAGTCTAGCTTGGAGATATTAAGGAATGGCAAGGTGGATATTCCTTTTTCATGGTCTTCATTCTTTCAACCCAATAGATTGAGGTTAAGATTCTTGCAAAACTATTTTCGATTTATATATAAAGTAAATCATCCCTACCTTGTTCGGGGTTGTAATATCGCTTTTTGGAAAGAGGATTTGCTAAGGGTAAACGGATATAACGAAGATATTATCGGTTGGGGATATGAAGATAATGAGTTAGGAGCACGACTTATTTTTGCCGGAATAAAAAGACAATTCTTAAAGATGGGAGCAGTAGGATATCACCTTGATCATCCTATCAATAGTAGAGACAAAGTCAATCAGAATCACAAAACCTTCTTAGAAACTATTAATAGTGAAGGAACCTATTGCCAAAATGGGCTAGATAAATATTAATAAATGTTTTTTTTTGTTTTTTTTATTGTAACTGATTAGTAATTAGTTATGTATGGTGAAGAACCCGGATGCTTTTTTGTGAAATTATCCCAAAATCTCTTCCTGTAGTATAACGTCCGTTTAAGACAATCTTCTACATCAAAGTTTCTGCTTTGGGCATATTCTTTAATAAATAAGAAAATCATATCATCGCTACCCCATAATCGTCTGAAGTTAAAACAAGCCGTATCCATAGTGATAGGTTTATCAAACTCCATTCTATTAAGGTCTACCAGATAAAAGATATAATCGTCTCCCTCCTTTTTATATAAGACATTCCCTGAAGAGTAGTCTAAATGGAGTATTTGCTGTTCATGCAGGCCGGCTGTATATCTTGCAAACTGCTTTATCAGCTCTTCCTTTTCTGAGAGGAGCGATGTTTTTAGTTCACGCATTGTGCCATCAAAAGACTCATGCTTTGATATATAGAAGCTGTTTTTAAGCAACCCAAATTTAGTATCTTTTATATAGGCTATCGGGTCGGGAGTATGAAGTCCTTTCTCCTTTAGCTTAAAAGCATATTCGTATGATCGTCGGGCTTTAGACTTTCTAAATGTCCTGTATACTATCTGATTGATAAAAATAGGCTTTTTAAAGAACTTCACGTTTACCTTAAACCCATCTACATCAAATAGCTTTATAATATTCCGAGCGGCATATAGTGTTTCACCTTCATAAGCAAAAGAGTCAGAAAGATTTTCTACAAAACCTTCCAGATATTTATATTCGGGATTAATAACAATTTCTACCATCTTAAAACTCAGAAGTGAAATGGAATTTTATATCCTTGAAATCTTGTTGAGCCATCATCAATACATAGTTAGAGTCTGCAAGAAAGACATCTCGTCCTTCTTTATCTACTGCCATATATTGAGCCTTACGCTTCTTAAAGTCAGCCAGTTGTTCCTTGTTGTCACTTTCTATCCAACAAGCTTTATACAAATTGATTGCTTCCCATCTACACTGAGCACCATATTCATGCAATAGGCGATATTGGATTACTTCAAATTGCAGCTGCCCAACAGTTCCTATAATTTTGCGTCCGTTAAATTGGTTTGTAAACAACTGAGCAACACCTTCGTCCATCAATTGGTCTATTCCCTTCTGAAGTTGTTTAGATTTCATCGGGTCAGCATTTTCGATATACTTGAACATTTCAGGAGAGAAGCTAGGTAAACCTTTGAAGTGTAAATCTTCTCCCGATGTGAGTGTATCCCCGATCTTAAAATTCCCGGTATCAGGCAGACCTACAATGTCACCCGCAAAAGCTTCATCTACAGTTTCTTTCTTTTGAGCCATGAAGGCAGTAGGAGAGGAAAACTTCATCGAACGGTTCAATCGCATATGTTTATAGTTTACATTCCGTTCAAACTTTCCAGAGCATATCTTAACAAAGGCAATACATGAACGGTGATTAGGATCCATATTGGCATGTATCTTGAATATGAATCCTGTAAAAGCCTGTTCGTCAGGTTTTACTTCACGCTCTATTGCCTCTACAGGACGTGGAGATGGTGCAATCTTTACAAAGCAATCCAACAGTTCTTTTACTCCGAAATTGTTGAGAGCCGATCCAAAGAATACAGGTGCAATTTGTCCTTTGAGGTATGTATCCATATCCAGTTCGGAATATACTCCGTCAATCAACTCGATGTCATCTCTCAGCTTTGCAGCCAAGGGTACTCCAATGTATGTTTCCAGCTCAGGGCTATTTATATCTTTAAATCCTATAGATTCCGTAACAGTCTGTTTACTTGGAGTATATAGGTCTAATTTTTCCTGATATATATTATAAACTCCTTTGAAACGTTGTCCGCTATCAATTGGCCAACTCAAAGGACGAACCCCGATTTGTAATTCGGCTTCCAGTTCGTCTAGTAATTCAAAAGGATCTCTACCTTCTCTATCCATCTTGTTGACGAATATCATGACAGGAGTATGGCGCATACGGCAGACCTCCATCAGCTTGCGTGTTTGTGCTTCAACCCCTTTGGCCGAATCGACAACAATGATCACACTGTCCACTGCAGTCAGGGTACGATAAGTGTCTTCGGCAAAATCCTGGTGACCGGGAGTATCGAGTATGTTGATCTTATAACCATCGTATTCGAATCCCATAACAGAGGTGGCAACAGAAATACCACGTTGCTTTTCTATCTCCATCCAGTCCGAGGTAGCAGTTTTCTTTATCTTATTTGACTTTACTGCTCCGGCAACATGTATTGCCCCTCCAAATAGTAATAACTTTTCAGTAAGGGTTGTTTTACCCGCATCGGGGTGACTTATAATAGCAAAAGTGCGTCTTTTTTGTATTTCTTTCTTAAGTTCGCTCATTGATTTTTCCGTAATAAGTTGCAAAAGTACTAAAAAAAGCGGATATAATATGCCTATCCCAGCAAGCAATAGAGAACTGTATGTTAGTTAAAAAAGTGACAAAATATAAATGTTTTGTTAAGTATTAGTAAACAATGATATAGCTAATAAAAAGTGACAAAAGTAACACCTTTTCGATCTGTTTTTATTGTCACCTTTTCTCTGTTACAAAAAGTGTCTGTATTTTATTTCTTTGTTACTATAACTGCCTTTATATAAGATAATTTTATAAAAATGATTTGTACAGAAGTTTGCTTGTCTAGTGTTATTTAGTGTTATCACTATTTTTTGTTTCTAAGCTATTGTTTACATTTGCTTTATCGATAATGAATTCATGTATGAAGTTCAGATTTAAATCCATAGCGATCGTTATTTTTAGTTTGTTAATTCTGGTTTGCTCTTATCAGGCTTATTGGTTGGTCAATTTCTATAACCAGCAATATGAGAAGTTAGAAACAGTAATAAACAATACGGCAGAAAGCAGCTCCTTCAAAGAGTTGGCAATCAGAATGTCTACCATATCAGCCAAGGATGCTGAAGAGGAAGAAGCAGAAAATGGTATTCCTGCTTCTGTAGAAACAAAGACTTATAACTCCGGCAAAGGTAAGACAACCATTAGTATGAGTTTCTCCAAAGAACGAGGAGGCGAAAAAAGTAGCTCTGATTCTATTTACGCAGACTTGCAAGAGGTAACGATACAAATCAAGAAAGGACTTTTGTCTGCTATTGGAGAAATAACCCCACTCGACTTAGTACGTTTGGATAGTATTATGAGTGCCGATTTGTCTGCACAAGGATTCGATATACCTCATGTTATCCAGTGTAGAACATCTATTGGAGATACCTTGGTGACTCAAATACCTAAAGGAACTTTCGATTTTAAGAATAGTAAGGAATATGTTTTAGAAGGTCTCAAAACCCAGATACATACTTATTATTTGTATATGGATAATCCTAAGTGGTATATCTTTAAAGGTATGTGGGGGTTGACCTCCGTTTCTGTATTGATGGTTATTTTACTAATTGTGACTTTTATATATTTGCTTAAAATCATATTAAGACAAAAAACAATAGATGAAATAAAAACAGACTTTGTAAATAATATGACACATGAGCTTAAAACGCCGATATCAGTTACTTACGCGGCTGTAGATTCCCTCCAGAACTTTGGTTTTGGCGATGACCCTATAAAAAGAAAAGAATATCTTGATATTTCACGTGAGCAGTTAATGTATCTGAATAGCCTTGTGGAACAGATACTAACGATGTCGGTAGAAGAGCGGAAAAACCTCAAACTGAATTTGGAAAATATAGAAGTGGGGAGCATATTTGAGAGTCAGAAAAATAAGTTTTTACTGAACACTGTAAAACCAACCTCATTTGTAATAGATATACAACCTGAAGGATTGAGTATTGAAGCCGATCGATTGCATTTTGGTAATGTAGTAAGTAATCTGATTGAAAACGCAATCAAATATTCCAACGATTCGGTAGAGATTCGGTTGTCGGCACGTAAGTCGGGAAATAAAATTGTTTTATCTGTATGTGATAACGGAATCGGTATTCCGGACGGGTCTTTGGATAAGATATTTGATAAGTTTTACCGTGTTCATACAGGTAATGTTCACGATGTTAAAGGATATGGCTTAGGGCTTTTTTATGTAAAGACGATTGTGGTTAAGCATGGCTGGAATATTAAAGCAAAAAGTGTGGAAGGTAAAGGTACTTGTTTCGAAATAATGATAGGATGAATAAGATAAATGTATTGTTAGTAGAGGACGAACCGGCCTTGTCTATGATCATTAAAGATACTTTAGAGAAAAAGGAGTTTGTTGTTGATATAGCAGTTAATGGAGAAAAAGGGCTCGAGCTTTTTCATCGGTTGAAGCCCGATATCGTCGTGGCAGACATAATGATGCCAAAGATGGATGGTTTCACAATGGCTCAACTGATACGTAAAAGTGACAAGAAAACCCCGATATTATTCTTAAGTGCTAAGTCTAGGACAGACGATGTAGTTCAGGGGTTTGAGATAGGAGGAAACGATTATTTGAAAAAGCCCTTCGGAATGGATGAGCTTATTGTGCGTATCAAGGCTTTGCTAAACAGAGCGCAAACGGAGATCCCTCAAGATAAAATATATGAGATAGGAAAATATACATTCGATCCCTTGATGCAGAAATTAGTTCACTCTCAACGTACTGAAATTCTCTCTCACCGTGAAGCTGCTATATTGGAACGTCTTTGTTCTAATCAGAATAATATCGTAGAGAATAAAGCTGTACTGATTGAGCTTTGGGGCGATGATAGTTTCTTTAATACACGCAGCCTGCATGTGTTTATCGTAAAGCTGCGTAAGAAGTTAGCTTTAGACCCTACAATTCAAATTATAAATATTCGGGGAATAGGCTATAAAATGATTTTCTGATTACACCGGCAGATAGTTTCTATTTCTCAAACTTCTCTTTTATGTCTTCGTATTTTTTTTCTCCTACATAACGCTCACGAGGAACAAAATGCGTGGAGAATATGCTCTTCGAGTCATCATAATCAACATAATTTATCCCTGCCAGATCGGATACAGAATAAATAAAGTCTGCTGACGAATAGACTCTGTTTTTGTCAAAGACAAGATCTTTTCTGAATTTTCTGTATGACGGCGATAGCCATACAAGAAAAGGGACTTCGCTCATCGTTGGTGATACTTTTTCATAAGCATGACCTGCAAAATCTCTGTAATCGTACATTTCCTCTCCGTGGTCGGATAAGTAGATCATGGCTGCATCCTGATGCTGTAATTTTTTTAGAGAACCGATAATGCTGTTTACTATATAGTCGTTATAGAGAACAGAGTTGTCGTAAGCATCTATTGCTTTTTTTGCTTTTTCGTCTCTGTATGGAGCATCTTTCACCAAGCCATCTTTTTGGTTGTTGAAGAATATGTATTCTTTAGGATATCTGAATTCATAGGCCATGTGGTTTCCTATGAGATGTATGATAATCAATTTATCTTTTTTGTCATTCTTCTCCAGTATTTTATTTAATATGGGAAGGACAATATCATCGTGTTGCCTGTAAGATGCCAGATTGTATCTTTTTTTCGCAAGCGATAGCAGTATGTCGTAGCTTGCCCGCATTTCGTCATTAAATCTCTGATTGCTTATAAGGTATGTTTCGTATCCCGCACGGTTGAATAATTCGTACATAGATGGTTTCTCTGTGAAGTATTCCGAATGATCTACTTCGTTCATCGATAATAAAGAACGAACCACCGGAATTGTATGCACATGTGGAGCTACTACATCATTATATACAACAAGGCTGTCTCCGTATTGTGACAACAAGGGGTTTGTATTTCTTGGATAGCCGTAGAGAGACATATGATTTTTGTTCAGTGATTCGCCAATCACCAGTACCATTATCTGAGGAATGGAATCTTTATGGTTGGTTTTTACTTCATAATCTAAGCTTTGACGTGCTTGTATCTCTTTTACCTCATGGGTTGTACGGATCTTATAGCTGATAAATGTTCTGTAGAAATTGATGAAATATACAGACCGTGATACCCTGCCTATGCCAACAATGGCTATTATTGTTATTATACTTAATATAAACAGCGTTTTATATTCTTTTATTTTGAGTTTTCTGAACGAACGCATTTTACAGATCATCACGATAGGTATCGCAGCATATACTACAACTCCGGCTATAACCCACATACTCAGATAATGCGCTATAAATTCTTTACTCTCTTCGGGATTAGTTTCGAATAGACTGGTCACACTGTTTTGCTCAAGCATAACGTGTGCAAACAGTAAGTAGGCCAGATAGATTGATCCAGGAATAATCGAGATAGCCAACATGATAGAGTATATGATCTTTTCAGATCTGGAACTGATAAATAGCGATAAGATCCAGATAGCAGCAAAGAATAAACCACAGACCAAGAAAACAGCAACTTTGTCTAAAAAAGTAAAATTTTGAGCTAAAGGGCACAGTATAGGCAGTAGGAGTAGGATATAAAATAAGAAAAAGAATTGCATTTTCTTTTTCTTTAATATGCTGTATATTTCGTTCATTGGTTACATCACAAGTGTTAATAATTTATCGTCAGTAAATCTGCCTTAGTTTAAATAATACGGATTTAGAGTCGACAAATATAGTATTTTATTCTTACTTTTGATATTGTTTAATATCACTCAAAACATAATTTTGCAGTATGAGTAAACGAACCACCAGAAAATCGAAGAATAAGGTTTCACGAAACAATTATCTATTAACCAAACCCGTATATCTTGGTGATAAGGATATACCGATGTCTATTGAACTCGTTCAATATGATACGACACGTCTGGAGGTTAGGAATATTCAATTGCAAGAATCTATTAAGGATAAGATAGATACAACGAAGGTAAATTGGATAAAGATAACAGGGATATCTGATGCTAATACTGTATACAGAATTTGTAAAGAGCTTGGACTACACGGTTTTGATATTAAGGACCTTCTGGGAAACAGACAAGTTGTAAAGGCTGTTGGGTATGAAAATATCTCATTTGTTCTGATGTCTCTCTTTTATCAGGTAAAAGATACTACAGATATTGACGATATGCAGATCGGGTTTATTCTTGGAAAGAACTTTGTAGTCAGTTTTCAGGAGGCAGCAATCCCTGTTTTTGATGATGTAAAAAGAAATATAGAAGAGAATAATGTTGTAGTGCGTCAGAAAGGAGCTGACTTCCTTCTATACATTTTGATGAGCGCCGTGAATCAGGCGAATGTGAATACCGTAATGGATATTGAAGACAGGCTGGCTGATGTAGAAGATCATTTGATAGAAGGCAAAGGGTCTATCGATATTCTGCGTTTGATGCACGAATGCCGGGTCGATTATATGCATATAAAGCGTACTATCACTTCTCTGCGCGAAGAATTTGTCAATCTCTTGCATAACACCAACAAATTGATAGAAGAAGAAAATATTGTTTATTATAATGATTTTGATGATCGTATGCGTTCTATCTTGGGCAACTTGGCATCTTTCCATGAGTCGCTGACTTCCCTTCTGGACTTGTATTATAATAACAATAACCTAAAGATGAATGATATTATAAAGCGATTGACGATAGTGTCTACCATATTTATACCAATGACATTTATGGTAGGTGTTTGGGGTATGAATTTCAAGCTGATGCCCGAAATGGATTGGAAATATGGTTATCTCGGAGCTTGGATAACTCTTATATTGATTGCGGTTCTTTCTTACCTTTGGATAAGAAGACAGAAATGGTTTTAAGAAAAATAAAGGAAATTAAGTATGAAAAAGAGTATTGTTAAGTTGTTCTTTATCTCGTTTCTAATGTGCTTTTCGGTACAGTCATTGCTCTCTGCACAGCTACAAGTCGTAAAACCAACAGAGGATATAAAATCATTGTTTGATAAAGGACTTTATCAAGAGGTGGTAGAACAATATGCCGCTCAGCCACGTAGCCTTTCGGCGGATAATCTTGCTTATGTAGCAGAGGCTTATTTTTACTTGGACGATCTGATCAATGCGTCGCGATATATAGACTTATCCGTGCAGAAAAGTGCAAAATGCGCCCGGGCTTATTATGTGAAAGGATTAGTTCAGAATGCAAATGGCAGTGCTGATGATGCAAAAGTTAGTTTTGAAAAGGCCATCGCTATTTCTCCTGATTTTGCAGATGCATACGTCGGATTAGGTGATGTATTTGTTGCAAAAGAAGATACAGATAAAGCTTTGGAAAACTATAAGAAGGCTACATCATTTAATCCTCCGTCTGAGAAAGCGTTCTACATGATAGGAGTAATATATGCAAGCCGAGACGATCTGTCTGATGCATTGAATGTATTTTATACTGCCAAAGATAAAATTAAGAAGGATGAGGAATTGTTGGTTACAGTTCTTTATAATATAGCACGGATAGAATATGATTTTGGTAGATATACCAAAGCTGCAGAAGCCTATGAGGAATTAGTCGGCTATCTTCCTGACGATTATTATTCGTATGAAAAGCTGGTTCAGTGTTATGTTAAGCTTGGGGAGTACAACAAGGCGGCTGCATCTAAGACTAAGCTATATAATGCATATAAAGAAGGCCAGTTGGCTTCGACTACCATCTCTGATAATTTTTGTATAGATCAGTTTAAAGTTGGTTCTTTTGATGTATATGCATATGAGCGTTATGAAGAGAGCTCATCTCAGCCTTTCGTTAAAAATATATTCTATGTGATGAATGACTCGGGAGAAGTGGACTCTTCTATTTTCGTTGAATATACACCATCTCTTGATAATCAGTCAGGAGGGGAATACAAAGTTTCTAAAATAAAAGGAGTAACACGTTATACTTACGGACGTGCTTTTTCCAAGGGCGTGGAATATACCTCTCTACGTTCATATATAGAGGATGCCATTTCGGGGAAAGAAGTTCCTGTAAGTTCTAACTAATTGCTTTTTCCAGAGCTTGCCAAAGGGTATCTTTCGGTAGAGGGGCAGTGACCTCGATCCGTTCTTTTGAAACAGGATGTAGGAAAGATACTTTACGTGCGTGAAGGCTGATGCCTCCATCAGGATTGGACCTGTCGAAGCCGTATTTCAGATCACCTTTTATGGGACATCCCATTTTAGACAGTTGTACACGTATCTGGTGGTGGCGGCCTGTTTCAAGGTCAACTTCAAGTAAATTATATCTGTCGGATCGTGCTATCAACTTATAGTGCAGTATGGCTAGCTTCGAATTTGGCTTTTCCACATCATAAGCATACGATTTGTTTTGCTTTTCATTTCTAACCAGATAGTTACTGAGCGTTCCTTCAGCTTCTTTCGGCATGTTTTTTACTATTGCCCAGTAGGTTTTGTCTATCTGTTTGTTTTTGAACATTTCATTCAAACGGCTAAGGGCTTTGCTTGTCTTCGCAAAGATAACAATGCCGCTTACCGGCCTGTCGAGACGGTGTGTTACCCCGCAAAATACATTTCCGGGTTTGTTGTATTTCTCCTTTAGATACTCTTTTACAATTTCTGAAAGTGGCTGATCTCCGGTTTTGTCTCCTTGTACAATCTCAGATACTGTTTTATTGATGATGATGATATGGTTGTCCTCGTATAATACAGTCATTTTTCTCGATGCCTTTGTTATATTTCGATCTAAATAAAGAAAGCTCAAAGGTAAGAACTTTTCATCGTTTTTGTATCTATTGTCATCTTTATCCCGTGCTGCTCTATTATGGTTCACTTAATTGGATTCTTCTCTCGTTGCTTTACGATTGGTTTATAAAGACTATTATTCTATAAATTTTCTATAATTATACATTCGATCTTGTCTGATTTGGTATAAAAATATATCTTTGTTGAATGATTGTTCAATTATGGTGTCAGAAGAATTAATATTAGAAAGAACATTTGAGCTGTTGCTCTTGAAAGGCTTTGATGCTGTGTCAATATCTGATATACAGCAAGCAACAGGTCTGTCCAGAGGTCTTCTGTATCATTATTACAAGAATAAAGAAGATCTGTTTATACAGGTTACTGAAAAGTATTTTATAAGAATATTTGATTTTGAAGTTCGACGCACGGCAGATTACACAGTTTTCGAATTTGTTGATTTTATGTGTAAGCGTTTTAAGAAGATCGCTAGAATAGTATCTGATATTGTTCGAGATGCATCTAAGAATACAAATGTGTCGATGTTGAATTATCATTTTCTTTTCTATCAAGTGATGCAACGTGATGCCATATTTAGAAATAAATATCAGGCTACAATCGAAAAAGAGAAAATCGGGTGGGAGAGTGCGCTGAGAAATAGTGTTTCGAGGAAAGAGATAAAGCAGGATACAGATATTGAAGTTTCGGCGATGCAATTGTTCACCCTGACTGATGGTATTTGGTTTCAAAGTATTTTCAGTACAGATGGAAATTCGATTGTTCAGAATCTGGAAAAGGCTTTATTACATTATATTTTTTTATTGAAGTAGTATTATTTTTTTAATATATTGAACGTTTGTTCAGTGAGTCTAAGTATTATGGGATGGATTTATTTATTATTAGCCAGTTTGTTTGAGGTTGGGTTTACATTTTGCATATCAAAAGCAAAAGAGGCAATTACTCCTCATTCATACTACTGGTATATTGGTTTTGGTATTTGTCTTGCTTTGGGTATGTATTTGTTGATAAAAGCCGTTCAAACAATACCAATGGGCACTGCTTACGCTATATTTACAGGCATTGGTGCAGTTGGTACTGTATTGTTAGGAATCTTGGTGTTTAAAGAGCCTTCTAGCTTTTGGCGGTTATTCTTTATTTTTACGCTTGTCTGTTCAATTATTGGATTGAAAGTAGTATCGAATTAAGACTGCTATTTTTCTTTTGAAGTAAAACGAATCAGCTTTCCTGCCTGAATACGCTTTGATATGAAAAATATCGACTATTTTTTTAAATATTTTTCAGCCGACTTTATTTAGTCTATAGATTCTGATAATGAGGCTGAAAAGCTCAATAATTAGGCTGGTTGCAGCTTGCAGGGCTCTATGAATTGTGAAAATATTATCAAATTAGTTCGTATAATTTTTGGAGAATATAAATTATGTACTATCTTTGCACACGCAAAACGGTTAAGGTGCCATAGCTCAGTTGGTAGAGCAAAGGACTGAAAATCCTTGTGTCCCCGGTTCGATTCCTGGTGGCACCACGTTAAAAAAAGCTGTAATTCATTGAATTACGGCTTTTTCGTTTAATATAACTTCCCTATCTTTTATATACGAAGATACACTGTTTTACATAGGTTGTGTAAACCGATGTGTAAACCATGAGTGCAACAATTGATGTGATTTGTTACAAATCTAAAGTGTTGAAAAACAATGAGAATCCTTTAATGCTAAGAGTAACGAAAGATCGAAAAAGGCGATATTTAAGCCTCGGAATTTCAATCAATCCAGAGTATTGGGATTTTACCAAAAACAAACCGAAACGGAACTGTCCCAATAAAGAGCAAATATTAACCCTCATTTCAGAGAGAACAAAAGAATACAGAGAGCAAATAATTGAATATAAAATTACAAATAAGGAGTTTACGGCTAAATCTCTAATTGAAAAGGTGCATAATCCAACAATTAAGAAAACAGTAAAAGAGGTGTTTGAAGACCAGATAGAGCGTTTGTTTAAGGAAAAACGACGTGGTTATGCTTTGTCTCATTTACAAGTCCTAAATTCGTTATTAGAGTATAATACGCACCTTGATATTTACTTTTCGGATATAGATGCTTCTTGGCTCAATAAATATGAAACTTGGCTAAAGAGTAATAATATATCAACAAATACAATAGGTATCCGATTTAGGACGTTACGAGCCGTTTACAATGTGGCTATTAAAGAGAATATAGCTAAAACGGAACATTATCCATTTAAGGAATATAATGTTTCTAAACTAAAGCAGGAAACTGTAAAGCGTTCTATTTCAAAAGGGAATATTATTTCTGTTATAAATTACCCTTATGATGGTAATAACATATATGAAATGCTTGCTATTGAATTATTTACATTCTCTTATTTAATGGCAGGGATAAACTTTGTTGATATGGCTTATTTAACCAGAGATAATATAATTGAGGATAGATTAATATACTTTCGAAGAAAGACAAATAAGTTGATAAAAACGCCATTACAGGCTAAAGCAATGGAGATTATCAATAAATATTCTAATTCCGAAAATCCTTATCTATTCCCGATTTTAAACAGTTTCCATAAAACAGAGCAACAAAAAGCAAATCGAGTTCATAAAGTAATTACTAAAGTAAATAAACGGTTAAAAGACATTGGTAAAGAATTGAACATACCAATTGACTTAACAACATATGTTGCAAGACACAAAAGAAAGTCTTATAGACTATTAATCAACAAATTGCGCATGTGCTATTTTTCAATAGGTAACGATCTAGAAACCAACTTGGTTCTTAGATATGCTTAATTCCCTTACTATTAAAGAGCGACTTAACTTAGCGTGAAAATACTAAATAATCCTTATATTGCCAATATTCTCAAATTTATTTATCTGATTTATTGTATTTATTAATTTCTTGCTATAAAATTTTATAGCTAATGATAATTCAAATTCAATACCCAAAAGAGCTTGTACGGAATATTTACCCTTGAATTAATAAAAATATATGAATAGGGGTTTGATGTCGTTTGATATAAATATAATAAATGTTTGCTAAACGAACTGGTAATTTCCAAAAATAGAGACAACTGTTCAATGTCTGTGTTATCACTGTATAATGTGTTTTTAGGATATTCCAATATTTCGGAGCATGATATTCCATTATTTCCAGGACAGGACAAAAAACTAAAATGGGAAATAGCAAAGATTAAATTATGAGATTTAGGTATGCTTAAAGTTGATTGTTAAAAATGACGGTAACTTCATGTTGGGTGTTTCTATCTTTGTGCAGTATAATGATAAAATCCAATTTGGATATCTAAAAACTAACATGGATAAAATTGTATTTTTTTTGTGTTAATATAAAAATAAATATCTACCTTTGCCAATAGCTTATTTTATAAGTGAATTTTTACAGTAATAAAATGAAGAAGGTTATATCAATATTTCTGTTGCTATTAATGCTGATCATTGGAGCTCATCCTGTGATAGCTATGCATTATTGTGCAGGAGAATTATATTCCTTTGGAGTTTTGGACAATGAAATAGAGAAGTCCTGCTGTGAAGATATGGAAATGCCACAACAGGATGACAATGCCTGCCATACTACTTCAAACACACAGGAGGATAACATAATGCCATCCCATGAAAATTGCTGTGACATTCAAAAGGTTGAACTCTCAACGGACGACTATCAGCATCAGGTTCAGCAATTTAACCTAAGCAATATATTGCCGTCATATGAAAATGTATGGTTGGCTCTTAATTTGCTTATACCAACAGAGAATGAGGGTGTAACTAAAACCAGTCAATACTTTCCGCCAGGAGGTTTTAGTTTACACAACATAGACCTTCTGACCTATATTTGCATCTACCGTATTTGATTTGATAAATCCGTGGCTACCCTGCCATTGGTTTGAATTTTGTGTATATCCAAAACCGGATGTACGTTAAATTGTTTAAATCTAAAAACAAAGATTTACAAATGTTTATCAAATCAAAGAACAATGAAACCATTTTATTTTCTGATTGGTATAGCTATGTCCACCGGCTATATCACAGGACGTCCCGTATATACTCATTATAATACGGAGACAGTTCCGATTGATTCAACAGTCTCTCAACCCTCATCCCCTCAATACACCCTTGTCAAACATCTGATAGAGGATAAATCTGCTATTATACTTGATGTTCGTACAGAACAAGAGTATAATGAAGGTCATATAAGAAATTCTATTAATATTCCGCTGGACAAATTAAATGATTCTGTTTTTTCCCTACAAAAGAAAGAAGCTATTGTTATAGTTTGCCGTAGTGGTAAAAGAAGTAAAGAAGCTAAAACATTTTTAACACATCAGGGGTTTATAAATGTATATGACGGAGGAAAATGGGAAAACCTTAATATATTATTGACGGATAAATAAAAATATTACTATGCTTAACAGAATCATCAAGTATTTTCTCGATAACAGAGTTATAACATTGTTACTACTTGTTATCATCATTGTTTGGGGACTATCTACAGCTCCATTCAACTGGCATGGTGGCGTATTGCCACGCGATCCTGTCCCTGTGGACGCTATTCCTGATATAGGAGAAAATCAGCAAATTGTAGCTACTGAATGGATGGGACGTTCACCAAAGGATATTCAGGAACAAATTACGTATCCGTTATCTACTTCACTGCTGGGAATACCCGGAGTGAAAACCATCCGTAGTACTTCTATGTTCGGTATGTCGTTTATATATATCATTTTTGACGACAACATCGAATTTTATTGGAGTCGTTCCAGAGTATTAGAAAAGCTGAACTCCCTACCTGCGGGAACATTACCAGAAGGGGTACAGCCCAGCTTGGGGCCAGATGCCACTGCTTTAGGACAAATATTCTGGTACACCCTTGAAGGACGTAACCCCGAAACAGGGGAGCCAACCGGCGGATGGAACCCAGATGAGTTACGAACTATTCAGGACTTTTATGCCAAATATTCGATTTCAGCAGCCGAAGGAGTATCCGAAGTAGCATCTATCGGCGGTTTTGTGAAAGAATATCAGGTAGAGATAAATCCTAATGCTATGCGTGCCTTTAATGTTTCCATCATGGATGTGATGAATGCCGTACAAAAGAGCAATCTGGACATAGGTGCGGAAACAGTGGAAATCAATAAGGCTGAATATCTTGTCAGGGGATTGGGGTATATAAAGAATGTTTCCGATCTGGAAGAAGCGGTTATTACTGTCCGCAATGGAGTACCCGTTAAAATTAAAGATGTCGCTTTTGTTAATCTGGGCCCGGCTACCCGTCGTGGAGGTCTGGATAAAGAAGGTGTCGAAGCAGTCGGTGGCGTTGTGGTTGCCCGTTACGGCTCAAACCCGATGCAGGTCATTGACAATGTAAAAGCTAAAATACAAGAAATGGAAGCAGGGCTTCCTCAGAAAACACTGGCGGATGGTACCGTGTCAAAAGTTACTGTTGTACCTTTCTATGACAGGTCTGGACTGATACAGGAAACTATCGGTACACTGGAAACAGCCCTTTCTCATGAGATACTGATCTGTATAATTGTAGTAATAGTATTAGTCTTCAACCTACGGGCATCGGTTGTGATTTCCTCCATGCTCCCTATAACGGTGCTGGCCACCTTTATCATCATGCGTTATACGGGTGTCGAAGCCAATATTGTCGCGCTGTCGGGTATTGCCATCGCTATCGGGGTCATGATTGATGTCGGAGTTGTCTTTGTCGAAAATATAATCCGGCATATGGAGATGCCCGAAAATGAAGGCATTTCCAAAGGGAAAGCCTTTACAAACCTGATACATAAAAGCGTCAGCGAAGTTTCAGGTGCTATCACGACAGCAATGCTTACTACCATTGTGAGCTTCCTGCCTGTCTTCGCCATGCAGGCGCAGGAGGGGAAATTATTCCATCCGTTAGCATTTACAAAAACTTTTGCATTGATATCGGCATTACTACTGGGACTAAGTCTGTTGCCGACACTGGCTTATTATGTATTTTCCATTAAAGTGACTTCTGCCCAGGTACGAAAAATTACTAATATTGTCCTGATAGCTGGAGGTATCCTGTTGTTTGTCTTTACGGGAGTATTGGCAGCCCTGGCTCTCACTTTATTTGGACTGAATAACTTCCTTGCTTACCGATGGACGAATAAGAAGATACCTACTTATATCAATATTGGCATTGCAATTCTGGTAGCTGTCTATTATTTAACAATCGAGTGGCTACCTATCGGCCCGCAGGAAGGATTCTTTTTAAACTTAATATTCGTCCTTGTAGCGATAAGTATAATCTTAGCCTTACTATGGATATTGGTAATTTATTACGAACGCATATTACGTTGGTGCTTGGCACATCGATGGAAGTTTATGCTTATACCATTAGTTACCGTATTCTTCGGTATTATGATATGGTTGGGATTTGATACAACATTCGGTTTTGTGGCTAAAGGTTTTGAAACTGTGGGCTGGAAGAGTTTTAGACAAACTGCTTTCTGGCAGGCTTCAAGTGAACGTTTCCCCGGTATTGGTGAAGAGTTTATGCCAAGTCTGAATGAAGGCTCGTTCCTTTTGATGCCAACGAGTATGCCTCATACGGGTATAGAGCAGAATTTACAATTTATTGAAACACTGGATAAACGCATTTCCAATATTCCCGAAGTGGATCTAACCGTAGGTAAGTGGGGACGTGTCAATTCGGCACTCGACCCTGCTCCAACCCAAATGTTTGAAAACACAATTAACTATCGTAGTGAATATATTCTGGACGAAAATGGACACAGGCAACGATTTAAAGTAAACCGTAATGGTGAGTTCCTTTTAAAAGGTGGAGGCGCTTATAATCCGAAAGATGGTTTTCGCCTGTTACCTGCCGATAGTCTTATCACGGACAGCAAGGGCGATTATTTTCGTCAGTGGCGTCCCCATATCAAAAAAACGGATGATATATGGCAGGAAATCGTAAATGTTTCTCACATGCCGGGACTTACATCCTCGCCTAAACTACAACCGATAGAAGCCCGATTGGTGATGCTTTCGACAGGTATGCGCGCACCGATGGGATTGAAAGTATCAGGGCCCGATCTGGAATCCATTGAGCAAGGAGGAAAAGCATTGGAAGCAGCCTTGAAAGATATTCCGTCTATACTTTCATCTACTGTGTTCTATGACCGTGCCGTCGGAGCACCCTATATTGAAATAAAATTAAACCGTCAGAATATGGCACGTTATGGCATTACCGTGGCTGATTTACAAGATGTAATCAGTGCAGCAGTGGGAGGAATGCCTTTGACCACAACTGTAGAAGGACGTGAACGCTTTCCTGTGCGTTTAAGGTATCCGAGGGAATTGAGGGATAACCCCGAAGAACTGGCTAAACTGATTGTGCCAACAGCAACCGGAGCTCAGATTCCTTTAAAGGAAGTAGCAGATATAGAATATACCAAGGGAGCGCAAATGATCCAGAGTGAAAACACCTTTCTATTAGGCTATGTAATCTTTGACAAAGTAGCCGGAAAAGCCGAAGTAGATGTTGTTAAAGAAGCTGACAAGATACTTAAAGATAAAATAGCGTCCGGACAGTTAGAATTGCCCAAAGGTGTATCTTATAAGTTTGCTGGAAATTATGAACAACAGAAAAGGGCTGCTAACCGACTATTGGTTGTTATACCATTAAGTTTGCTGGCTATCTTGTTGATATTGTATTTTCAGTTTAAGACTGTTACAGCATCATTGATCCACTTTTCCGGGGTAATCGTAGCCTTTGCCGGAGGATTTATCCTGTTGTGGCTTTATGGAGAGCCTTGGTTTATGAACTTCTCTATTGGGGATATGAATATGCGCGACCTGTTCCAAATGCATCAGATAAACCTGAGTATTGCTGTTTGGGTAGGATTTATAGCTTTATTCGGCATCGCTACCAATGATGGGGTGCTGATGGGTACATATATCCATGATACTTTCCTCGAACGCGACCCACATACCAAAGATGAAATCAGAGAGGCTGTAGTTCACGCCGGATTAAGGCGTGTACGCCCTGCCGCTATGACTACGGCAACCGCACTCATCGCATTACTTCCCGTATTGACATCGACAGGTAAGGGAGCGGACATTATGGTTCCGATGGCCATTCCTACTTTCGGAGGGATGCTTATCCAGTCGATGACCATGTTCGTAGTTCCGGTGTTTCAATGCTGGTGGCGTGAATCGGCGATAAAGAAACACGGTAAGATTAAAGAATAAAACAAATCGTATTATGACAACAATAAGAATCAAATATTTAACAATGCTGTTGTTGATGATAATGGGCACCGGTTCAGTTTCAGCACAAACCGCTGATTCACTCAGCCATTACCTCAAAATAGCTGCCTTTAATAACCCCGGAGTTAAAGCGGATTTTATGGTTTATAAGGCATCTCTGCAAAAAATACCACAAGCAGGAGCTTATGCAGATCCCGAACTTGAAATGGGCTTTTTCCTTGAACCGATGGATATTATCGGAGGGAAACAGGTTGCCGAGTTCAAACTGATGCAGATGTTCCCTTGGTTTGGTACAAAGAAAGCGGCACAGACCGAAGCCACCCACATGGCAAAAATGTCGTTTGAGAAATTCCGTGAAACAAGGGATAACCTTTATCTGGAAGTTTATACCCAATGGTATCTACTTTGCAGCTTACAACAAAAACTGATGAACAACAGGGATAACAAAGCCCTGCTGACTCAATTGGAACAACTGGCGTTACGTAAGTTTTCATCGCCATCAGCAGGTTCAGGTTCAGGATATTCAATTTCATCCCCGCCCCCACCAACCAGTACGCCTCCGGCAGGAGGAAGTGGTATGTCATCCATGTCCTCAATGGGAAGTAGTGGTGGCTCTCAGCCAACTGCTCAAAATGCAGGTATGTCTTCGATGGGCAGCTCCGGTGGTGGTATGACATCAGGCATGAGTGGTACAGCTTCCGGCGGTATGTCTGATGTGCTGCGTATCCAGTTGGAAATAGCTGAATTGGATAATAATATAGAGAGCATTCTTTCGGAAATAAAAGCGGAAAAAGCAAAGTTCAACGCTTTACTGAACCGCTCCGCTCTCAGCGAAATACAGATACCCGAAACCTTTGAGCAACTTCCATTCCTATTCGATCCCGAAACTGCTATGACAAAGATCAACGATCAGAACCCTATGTTGAACATGATTACCGAAGAAGGGCTTGCTTACAAAGCTAAAGCAGAAATGGATAAAAAGATGAGTTATCCGATGTTCGGTATAGGTGTGCAATATATGCTTAATAAGAAAACAAGCGATCCGATGTTCGGAATGGGCGATATGAACGGAAAGGATATGATTATGCCAATGGTTTCCGTTAGTATCCCCCTCTATCGTAACAAGTACAAGGCTCAACAGCGCGAAAGTAAATTCTGGTGGCAAGCCAGTAAAGAGAAATATACCAATACGTACAATGTACTGGAGTCGGAATTGTATAAGACAAAACACCTGCTGGATGATGCTTCCCGTAAAATTTCGCTATATAAAAAACAGTCAGACCTTGCTGAAACAACCTATAATTTGGTCGTACAGGAGTTTGTTGTTGGAAAAAGCGATCTAACCAATGTTATACAGGTTCAACGGCAACTGTTGGATTATCAACTCAAAAAAGCCGAGGCAGTCGCAAGTTACAATACAATGGTGGCATCTATTCAAAAACTGATTTCATTTAAGGATACTGAACAAAACGTAAACAGCATATATTATGGAAACGAATAAATTAAAAAAGATTATTAATAATAATTATATCAAGTACGGATTGATACTCATTGCCGGGCTGTTTATCGGCTGGCTGATATTCGGAGCTTCATCCAATAATCAGAATGAATCATCTGAGCATGTTCACGAAGAGGGTGCGGTACAAATTTGGACTTGTGCCATGCACCCTCAGATAAGACAAAACAAACCGGGTAAATGCCCTATTTGCGGTATGGATCTGATACCGTTGAAAACATCCGGTAGCGGAGACGAAGCTGTTGACCCGAGTGCGATTCAACTGTCTAAGGAAGCTGTGGCACTGGCTAATATACAAACAACCGTTATCAGCCGCCAAAATCCAATAAAAGATGTTCAGTTGTATGGTACAATACAAGCTGATGAACGATTGTCTCAATCACAAACATCCCATGTTAGTGGGCGGATTGAAAAACTCTTTATCAACTTCACAGGAGAGAGTGTTAGGCAAGGACAAACGATTGCTACAATTTATTCCCCTGAATTATTAAGTGCGCAGCAGGAATTATTGGAAGCAGCTAAAATGCAATCGGTACAACCTGCCTTAATTCAGGCGGCACGGGAAAAACTGCGCCTGTGGAAATTGACAGATGAACAGATCGCGAGGATAGAGCAATCAGGAAATGTGTCTGCATTGGTAGAAATAAAAGCCAATACCGGCGGTATTGTAGTCAGCAAAAAAGTGAATCAGGGAGATTATATTAATCAGGGAAGTGTACTTTTTGATATTGCTAACCTGTCACAGGTATGGGCTATGTTTGATGCCTATGAAGTAGATCTGCCTTTCCTTAAAGTCGGGGATAAAATTGATTTCACGTTGCAGGCTGTGCCCGGCAAAACATTTTCAGGTCGAATATCCTTTATTGATCCGATATTGGATAGAACGACCCGTACAGCTAAAATTCGGGTAGAAACAGCCAACTCCGGCATGCAATTAAAGCCGGAGATGTATGCTAATGCCATTATCAAAGCTCCGTTGAAACAATTCAACAATGAAATTGTCATACCAAAATCATCTGTGCTCTGGACAGGGAAACGTTCGATTGTCTATGTGAAGCAACCGAATACACAATCTCCGGCATTTATGTTACATGAAATTGAACTCGGACCGTCACTTGGCGATTCGTATGTAGTGCTTTCGGGTGTGAATGAAGGAGATGAGATTGTGACCAACGGAGCCTTTACCATTGATGCCAGTGCGCAACTCGAAGGAAAACGTAGTATGATGAATGCTGAAGCATCCCGTCCCGTAACAGGGCACGAAGGTCATAATATGTCGGGAAGCTCATCAGGTACAAACCAATCCGAAACATCAACCGGGCATGAAGGACACGATATGTCCTCCATGCAGGGAGATTCAAAACAAAGCATGACTGCCAAAACTGAACATGCTATGATAAATGTGCAGGGACTCTGTGAAATATGCAAAGAACGTATCGAGAAAGCTGCTAAAGGTGTTAGCGGAGTAACATCGGCTTCGTGGGATCAGAAGTCTAAACAACTGCATTTAAACTTTGATCCGGCAAAAACCAATGTGGATGCTATAAGTAAAGCAGTAGCCAAAGTTGGGCATGATACAGACAAGTACAAAGCAGACAAAGCTGTTTATGATGCACTACCGGACTGTTGCAAATACAAGAAATAAACATAACAACCTAAAAAAGGAATATTCACCATTAAAAAATAGAATAAAATGAAGAAGTATATTTTAGTCATCGTATTGGGATTAGGCATCCTGTCTTTTAGTGCCTGTAACTCAAAAAGCGCACCAAGTGACGATACATCCAAAACGGAACCGACAACCCAGTCAGCCCCAGAACATCATCAGGATGAACATGCCATGTTGGGTGTACAAGGACTTTGCGAATTGTGTAAAGAGCGGATAGAAACTGCTGCAAAAGGTGTGGAAGGGGTATCTTCGGCTATGTGGGATATAGAAAAGAAGGAACTACATCTGAACTTCAATCCACATCAGACTAATCTGGATGCAATCAGCAAGGCTATTGCCAAAGCAGGACATGATACGGATAAGGATAAAGCTGATCAGGCAGCATATGATGCATTGCCCGATTGCTGCAAATACAGAAAATAAGAGAAATACGAATAATTAATCAATCAAAATAAAAAAATAAATGAAAAAGATAGTTTTATTTTTAACAGTGATAATATTCTTATCAGCAAACAGCCTGACTGCTAACAATCAGGATAGCCTACAAAAAAAAGATACCATACATGCCAGACATCATCAAAAAGAAAAAAGTGAAATGAAAGAATCTCATGCGATGCTCAAAGTGGAAGGTAAGTGCGATATGTGTAAAAAACGAATTGAGACAGCCGCATTAAATGTGGAAGGTGTGTCTTCGGCTATTTGGGATAAAAAGACGAAAGAATTACATCTTAACTTTGACGAAAAGAAAACATCTATCGAGGCAATAAGTAAGGCCGTTGCCAAAGTGGGACATGATACAGAAAAGGACAAAACAGATAAAAAAACGTATAATGCCCTACCCGGCTGTTGCAAATACAGGTAATTCTGTTAGAAATAATTTAAACGGTGAATAAATGACCGGGATAAGTGAGTATTATATTTAAAGGGAATGCTCAATTAGAGCATTCCTCTTATAAAAAGAAGCCAAACATGGAACATACATATATTATAAACGGTATGACTTGTAATCATTTCCGTTCAAGTGTGGAAAAAGCACTGAATGCTATTGAAGGCATTCATGCAACTGTTACTCTTGATCCTCCTATAGCCATCATCAGTATGGATAAACATATATCTACGGAAGTATTGCAGGATGCCTTATCGAAAATTGGCAATTATACTATAGAAATGGCTCAAAATGCTCAAAACGTGTCGCATAATAATCATCAGGATCATACAGAAATGAACAGTATGCACAAAGGACATGACCATAGTGGGCATGGACATCAGAATCACGATCATGCGGGAGGACATATGGCTCATATGGGAAATCTTAAACAGAAATTTTGGATTTCCCTTATCGTAGCAATACCGATTATTCTGTTATCCCCTATGATGGGAATGAAACTACCTTTTAGCCTTTCGTTTGAGGGCTCATATTGGGTAGTACTGTTCTTAGCTTCGTTTCTATATTTTTACGGTGGATGGCCGTTCCTCAC
The DNA here is from genome assembly GCF_001899125.1 of Dysgonomonas sp. 37-18. NCBI lineage: Bacteria > Pseudomonadati > Bacteroidota > Bacteroidia > Bacteroidales > Dysgonomonadaceae > Dysgonomonas > Dysgonomonas sp. 37-18. Next base: position 111,697 of record NZ_MKVC01000021.1, read on the forward strand.
TGGAGCTGTAAGTGAACTAAAAGCAAAAAATCCGGCTATGATGACATTGATTTCAATGGGTATCACTGTTTCTTACATATACAGTGTGTACGCCTTTGTTACCAATTACATCCTGCAAGTGCCGGGTCACCGAATGGATTTCTTTTGGGAATTGGCGACACTAATTGTTATTATGTTGCTCGGTCATTGGATAGAAATGAAGGCTGTGGGTAATGCAGGAAACGCATTGCAGAAAATGGCTGAATTGTTGCCTGGAAGTGCACATCTGGTACAACCTGACGGAAGTATTAATGATGTCCCTCTTCAACAAATACAGGAAGGGCAGCATGTAATGGTAAAGGCGGGGGAAAAAGTGCCTGCTGACGGGAAAGTTATATCCGGTGAAACATCTGTTAATGAATCAATGGTAACCGGGGAAGCCAAAGCCATAAAGAAAAGCGAGGGAGCAATCGTAATAGGTGGCTCGGTCAATGGCTCGGGATCAATAGTAGTAGAAGTGACAGGAACAGGTGAATCAGGTTACCTAGCACAAGTGATGAAATTGGTAGGACAAGCCCAACAAGAAAAATCACGAGCGGAATCCATTTCCGATAAAGTAGCCAAAGCACTCTTTTATATAGCATTGATAGTAGGTATCATTGCATTTATCGTTTGGTATATTATCGACAAAGATATTAATATCGCATTGGAAAGGATGGTAACTGTCTTTATCATTGCCTGTCCACACGCTTTAGGCTTGGCTATCCCCCTTGTAGTAGCTCGCTCTACATCTTTAGGTGCAACACATGGTTTACTAATCCGTAACCGCAACGCATTGGAGAAAGCAAAGGATATATCCGTTGTAACCATGGATAAAACAGGCACACTTACTGAAGGTAATTTCCGTGTTTCCGTTGTTAAAAGTCTTTCGGATAGATGGAGTGATGCTGATATACTAAAAACAATGGCAGCAATGGAAGTACATTCCAATCATCCATTAGCAGTAGGTATATTGGATAAAGCCAAAGAAGATAAATTGGAGATACCAAAGGCCGAAAATGTTGCTCTTATAAGTGGAACAGGCTTATCGGGTACTGTAAGTGGACAGGATGCAAAAATTGTTACTGCTGCATATCTGGATAAAAATGCAGTGTCATATGATAAATCCTTGTTTAATGACTTGGCAGAAAAAGGCAATTCCATAAGTTACCTTTTAATAAATGATGATGTAGCAGGCTTAATAGCACAAGGAGATCAAATTAAACCAGAAGCCAAACAGACAGTAAAAAAACTTCAAAATGAAAAAATTACTCCGGTCATGTTAACAGGAGACAATGAAGCCTCAGCAAAGTCTGTTGGTGGACAGTTGGGAATCAGCGATGTATATGCCTCTCTTTTACCCGAAAATAAAGAGAAGGTCATAACAGAATACCAGCATAAGGGAAAAAACGTTATGATGGTGGGTGACGGAGTGAATGATGCCCCGGCATTGGCACGTGCAGATATCGGTGTGGCAATCGGTGCCGGAACAGATGTGGCGATAGATTCAGCAGACGTGGTATTGGTAAAAAGTAATCCATATGATATCATCCATTTTCTTTCACTTGCAAAAAACACAACAAAAAAAATGGTGCAAAATCTATGGTGGGGGGCAGGGTATAACATTATCGCTATACCATTGGCAGCAGGAATTCTCGCTCCTGTAGGTATTATATTGAGTCCTGCCGTAGGGGCTGTACTAATGTCCGTCAGTACAGTAATAGTTGCAATAAATGCGTTGATGTTACGAATGAAATAAAATCCATTTATTCATACCTGATGGAAATATTAATTGTTTTTATTTGATTCTGTTAAGTGTCACACCGGCATATGAAATAACCTGATAAGTTGTAGTATATATGTCGGTGTGTTTTACCATCATTTTGATGAATTTCCATTGAAGAAACTGAACCAATAATAAGACTATTAAGCGATTGTCTGAATAAAATGAGAAATTGTTTTCTTTCTTTAAACTCTAATGATATTTTTAATGAAAATGTTTTTTTAAAGAAATTAAACTTGAGATATTAGATTTCGTGCTCTATTGTAGTTCAATTAGTAACTGATGTTACGCAGGGAAACATTATACCTGTATCTCAGGCCTCACAAAGCACATTGTGTATCTAACGATGGGAAACTAAGATGCCCCTGAGGTATCCATATCGCATGTTCTCTCTTTTTTGCGTAACATCAGTTAGTAATAGAATTCTGTTTTACTGTTTGGTCTAAAAAGATGCATATTTATGATTCGATTTACCTCCCATCTAAAAAAAGAAATTGATATAAAGATTGAACAAATAGAATGTTCTGAAATGAGTATGATTACGAAGTCTTTGGATGCTTCCCGCGTACTTGCCAAAGCATTCAACCAATTAAAAGCATTTATTTTATCATACGATTTTAAAGATGAGGAAGAGGAAATTTATTTTTTCAAAGAAACTAAACCTAGATTATGCTCCCGTTTAATATTCTATCGTAAAGTCTATAATATTGAGATGAATCGCCCCATAGGTATAAATAAACAACGGGAATACTTCTGTGATTTATTGAATGATATAAACAAATATAATGGTAAAAGGCTTGATTTTATCCGTTATTACCGATCAGACTCTTCTCATTTAGACGCTATTTATTTTCTGCGGGATAAAACAGACGTGGAGCAATATCTCGAAACATTTTATTATGAATTTGATCCCCAATTTTCGACTAACTGCGATTTTAAGGTAGCGAAGATTTTAGCAAATGATATGCTTACTGTCTATTTGATGCACGAAGTGGAGTTGTTGGATGATAACGGTATGAAGAGTTGTTCTTTTGGCTTTCCTGCGACTAAAAAGACTTGGATGGGTAGTAAAGCCGAGTTACAGGAGCAAATATTTTCATGGGATAGTGCCGGAATGTTTGGAGACCTACCGTTGACACAACTTTACGATTATATCCAAAATGTATTTAATATCCAGTTAGATAGCAATCTTTCGCGAACTCTTGGTGATTTGAAAATACGGAATACCCCTACACCATTTCTTGACAAGTTAAAAGATGCCCTATTGCGGCGTATGGGTAGAAAAGAATAATACCGAGGTCGGTATGTATGCTTAAACACGCATTATACCGATCTTTTCTGTATTTTCTATTTCTCTTTTTCGGAGAAAATTTACTTATATTCGATTATATATAAGCTACTTACAGAAATATTCAAAAAGAGTAGTACCGACCTCGTTATCAAGTATCAAAAAACGCTCGAACTTTGCATCAAACCAATAAGTTACGAGCATGAAAGTAATAAGTATAGAATCGGAAGCCTATAAAAGTCTACTACAAAAAATTGACCGGATTCATTCTTTTGTACAAAAACAAGAAAAAGAAAATACTATCCTACAACAATCTGATCCATCAGAGGTTTGGCTGAGTGATCAAGATGCTGCTACCATATTACGGGTAAGTAGACGCACTATGCAGCGGTTACGCAGTAACGGAGAAATAACCTATTCAATCAGGGGAGGTAGAGTATGGTATCTGTTGGCAGAAGTGAAACGTCTATTACCGGGACTTGTGGTAAACAACAATAAGAAAGGAGGCAAACCATGAGCGAGAACGAAGGTATAAAAGATTTCATGCAAAAGTGGTTTGAGCAATTCATGGGACGCTTTGACCGATTGGATAAATTTATGGATATAATGAGCGGACGACATAACGTGCTAAACGGCGAACGTCTTTTGGATAATCAAGACTTGTGCCAAATGCTGAACGTAAGTAAACGGACATTGCAGCGTTACCGTTCGGCTGGCGAACTGACCTACATAACCATTCATCACAAGATATTTTATACAGAGAAAAACGTAGAGAAATTTATTCGTGATCATTTCAGAGATAACACTGATGAAGAAATGGTAGAAAAAGAATAAAAAACGACCGCAGAAATTCTACAGTCGTCTTCATTTAGAGTTTCATACCTCTTCTCTCTTCCTTTGGTGGAGAACTACCCACCGATGCAATCACGAACCTGTCTCCCATAACTTCTTTCACTCCCTGCAAAGTATTCGGCATAGGGCCACCTTGATTCACTGTCGATTCTGGACTATTCTGAGCTTGAACCTGATTCTTTTCAGAAACATTTTCTTGTCCCTCACTTTGCTCGATAGGCTTCAGTGACAACTCTATCCTACGCTCCAAAGCAGTGAGTTCCGTTTTCAAGTCTTTGAGGTCATTCTCTTTCGCCCAGATGCCTTCCACGACCTGTCTGAGAACGGGTACATCCTGCATCCGCTTATCGGTGTCCGTTTGATACTTCTCCAATAGTTTAGGCATACTGTCAAGTGCATTCAGAAAGTTAAGCGAGGCGGTTTTTGGATCTGCCGCCAAACTTCCATAATTATAGTTATAAAGTATCTGCCCCTCGCCACGTATGAAAAATCGGTTTTGTATCAAGTCAAAACCATCTTTATTCGTAGTTTCGGATTTTACCAATAGATCAAAACCATACAACGAGCCGATTTTCTCGTGTGCCCCGTGTGTACGTGCCTTATCCGATATCTCGTTCAATTTCTTGCCGATAGCAACCGGATCGGCAGCTTGAAACCCATCCAATTTTACAGGATTGAGCCGTGTGCCATCGGGAGCAACCTGCACCCTACTATTAAAGGCTTCCACATCTTTGGAGATGCGATCAATATATCCTTTATTGGATTCAACCGTCTGCATGATATTCTCCAACTTGTATCGGCTCACTGATTTGCCACGAGTGAAAGCCTGCTTTTCACTGTCCAAAGCAGCAATCTTCTTCTCAATCCTTGCTTTTTCCAATAATTCGGTGTTACCTGACAGGATAGCTACATATTCAGAAAAATTCATACCGCTTTTCTCATCCATACTACCCTCGTCAATGGTTCGAGTACCCAAATTATTATTTTTAAGCTGTTTGATAAATAACTGCTTGTTGTGCAGTAAACCAAATTTGTACGCATCGAGTGATTTTTCTACGGCATATATTTTTACATCTACCTTATTATCAGCATAGAGTTTCGCTATTTCATTCCCTTTTCTTATAGCCCGTCCGTCGCGTTGCTCCAGATCTGACGGACGCCACGGTGCGTCAAGATGATGAATAGCCACCGCCCGCTTCTGAGCGTTTACGCCTGTTCCCAACATCTCGGTAGAGCCAAATAGTACACGGATTTTACCTTCATTCATATCCTTTATCATAGCTTTTCGTGCCCTCTCGCTGGTGGCTTCCTGAATAAATCTGACCTCGGATGCAGGGATGCCGTAATCTTCCACCAACTTACGTTTGATTTCGGTATAGGGACTCCATTGCCCCGGTTTGTAGGTTCCCAAATCCGAGAAAACGAACTGTGTTCCTTTCTGGGCATTGTACTTTTGATAATAGTCCGCTATCGAAGCGGCACAATGGCTGGCTTTGTTATCTATATGATCGCCATACTTATCGGGATCTATCATCCGCATATCAAGAGACATCTTTCGGGCATAGTCGGTTGCTATCAGCATCTTTGCTTTTTCTTCCCGTTCCGATAATGGTGCACGTCCCAAAAGAGTGGCATTGCCCGTTTTGGCGAACTCCATCAGCTTACCGATAAATTCCTGCTGGTCGGGTGTGGGTGGTATATTGTGCAGAATTTCGTTCTTTTCGGGACGATTAATACCAATATCCTGTGCGGTACGGTAATCGGTAATTTCGGAATAGAAAGAAGCCAGTTCCGGCACTTTGATAAAATAGCGGAAACGTTCTTTCTGCACGATCTGGTTGGTAACCGAAAACTCGTAATCTTTGGTTTTCTTGGCAAAGATAGCTGCCCAAGCATCGAAGGTATTGATGCCTTGTCTTTCCAATTCCCTGGGACGCAAATATTTGAATAACAGATATAATTCGGTCAATGAATTGGAGATCGTTGTTCCCGACGAATAAGTAGCCCCTAAATCCTTGCCTGTACGTTCCTGTATGGTACGCAAGGCAAAAAGCATATTGAGTGCCCTTTGTGAACCTTCGGTATTCCCCAAGCCTGCCACACGGTCATGACGGGTGGTAAAAGTCAGATTTTTAAATTTGTGAGATTCATCTACAAACAAGTGGTCTATACCGATCATCCGAAAATCAGACATATTATCCTTGCGATTCTCGATCTGGTGGGCTACCCCTTCCAATTTAGCTTCAAGATTGCTTTTGCGTTTCTCACAACCTTTGAGCATCCCTCTTGATACCTCTTTACCCTGTGAACGCAATACTTCAAGATTTTCCTCCACGCTATCGAGTTCTGCCTGCAAGATGTCCCGCTGTATCTCCGGGGATTGTGGTATCATCCCGAACTGTTCGTGTGTTAAAATAACAGCATCCCAATTGTTGTTTTTCATTTCATTAAAAATACGATTGCGGTTCTGCGGTGTAAAATCCTCCTTGCCTGGATAAAGTACCTTTGCATCAGGGTATGCCGTACAAAAGGTCTGGGCGATTTCATGGACATTGGCTTTCAGTCCTGTGATAAGGGGTTTATTCACTAATCCGAGCCGTTTCATCTCCATTGCTCCACAACACATAATCAGCGTTTTGCCACCTCCCACTTCATGGTCGATTATACCACCACCGTTCAATTTAAGCATCCAGATGGCATCTTTCTGGCTCTTGTATAAGTCGGGAATACCCAAGCCTTTTAGATCGAGTCCGGGAAAAGTCTGATGTGAACCGTCATATTCGGGACGTACAAAACAATTGAACTTACGGTTATAAAGGTCGGTAAGTCGGTCTTTAAATTCGGGAGTCTGCTCTCTGAGCCATTCCGAAAAGCCGTTACGCATCTCATCTATTTTGGTATTGGCAAGCTGAATCGCTTCTCCGTCCCGTACCTTTGTCTCCTTGCCATTGACTCTGACCGTTTTGGTAATATCGGGAGTCGTGTCGTGCAAGGCATGACGCATCAGGGCAATACCATCAAAGGTGCGACTTTCTCCTTTGACAGCATACTGATCACTGATCTTAGCATTTTTAGTATTGGAATTTATGCTAAACTCATCTCGGCTCTGTGCATAATGGATATTGACGTCCGTTTCAAAGAGGTGTAAAGCAAAAGCGGCATAGATACCCGTAGGTATCCAGCGTTCACCGAAATTGAAATCCAGATCGTCGAAGGCTATCGGTTTGGGTATGGCTTCCTGTAAAACAGTCAGAGATTCTTTGGCTGTTTTATGTTCGGGATTGCGGTCAATAAAATTCTGTACCTCATCTGCTTTTGAGATAACATTGCCCGATATAAACTTATCTGCTACCTCATAGTCACCAACAAGAGGATTGAAATAGATTTTACCTTTTAGTTCGTCAAGTATTCCCTCTTGCGTATTATTGGTTAGAGAGACCATGTAGTCCAAATTGACTGCACCGTATTTATTGAGACTGGAAACCAATGCTTCGTATGCATTATCTACTTTGGAAATCTCATTGGGATTGAAAGCTACGGGATGTTCAAAGATATCAGCCTTCATCGCTTTGCCCTCTCGGTAACGTTCCAACGAAAGTATTTCCCGTCCTGCGACATCCATCTTGATAAGTTCGAGGTTTCTCGCATCGTTCAGGTTTCCGAATTTTTGTGTAAAATCATCATACAAGCGATTGAGCATCTGCCGTAATGCGGGATTCTCTTTCAGTGTATCGGCTTCGTTGTTGTACAGATGGTTGTAAGTATCGCGTATCTCGATATAAAGTGATGCCTGTTTTTGTTGATTCGGTGGCAATTCCAACGGATGAAACATAGGTTGATGTCCGTCCATATCCCGCAGGTAGCCGATGCGATTATCTACATCAGTGACTAATGAGCCATCCTTATAATATTTTGGCAATCCGGTTTCGGGTATTGGCATCGGAATAGGCTTTAATCGTTCTGCCTTTTCCTTTTCCAAACGTCCCGCACGTTGTTCGGGTGTTTCTGTTGGTGTACTTGCTGTCGGACTTTTAGCTTGTACCTCCTTTTGCTGGCTGGCTTTAGGCTGTGGTATGGGCATACGGCGACGGGAACGCTTGGGCTGTTTAATCTGTGAACGTTCTTCGGCTGAAAATCCAAACAAGTCGTACAAGGTAACAATCGGCTGTTGCTGCATATCAGGCGGCGGTACTTCCTTTTGTTCTATTACTTCTCCAGTATTCGTATTTACAAACAATCCGCTGGCTTCATCCTTGATGATTGTATCTTTTTTTTCTATTGTTGGTATAGCCTTCGTCTTTTCCTTTGGTGTGGCAATGCGTGGTTCTACAACTGCTTTTCTCCCCTGTTCGGACAGTTCCGCCCATGCTTTGCGGTTTCTGGCTTCTCCAAAAGGATGGAAAAGGACTAAATCTTCTTCAATAGGTTCGTAAGCCGATTTGGGACTTAATTCCACCATATCCGAAACGGATATTTCCTGTATGCCTTTTGGCTCTTGAATTTGTTTTGTTGTTTCGGATTGTTGTACTGTCGACTGTGTCAGAAAATCCTCCACTTCTTGCCAAAATGGACTAAGGTCATCGGGAAGGCGAGTTTCATCTAAATTGGGTGTTTGTCTTATTTCCGCAGTGGGAGCTACCTGTAATTGCAATTGTTCTACTGTACTCTGTGCATGGCTTTGATAATGCTGTACATCTAAATGTTGAGTAAAATCTTCATTCAGCATCCGATACAATGTGGCGGCAATGGCTTCCGCTCCTCCCGAATGAGTAAATTCCATTGCAGGTTTTCCGTAAGGGTCAGTACCTACTTTTACATCGGTCTGTATCACCCTGTCGAAGTCTTTGAACAGATTATTTACAGATATACCGTTCGATAATTTGCGAGATTCGATAAAATCCTGCTGCCTTTGGGTCGGCAGGATATTATCATTCTTACGTTGCAGGATAATCAGATCGCTTCCGACTTCTGTTCCTGCTTCCTCTGTAAACAAGTTATTGGGTAATCGGATGGCGGAAACGACATTGCAACTATTCATCAGGTGTTCACGAATCGGTTTATTCTGCTCCGAATTAAGAACTCCCTGTGAAGTGATAAAAGCTATCAATCCTCCCTCACGGGCAGCCATCACACTTTTAGTGAAAAAATAATTATGGATTGCCTTTGTAGATTGGCTCACTGCGGGTATCTCATGTTTGGATAGTAAAGGATCAAATACAGCAACATCGCCGAAAGGAATGTTCGAAGCGATTACATCATAATGCTGCGAGTATCGTCCTTCCATTTTTTCGTAACCTTCAATCCGTATTTTATCCTCTGGGTGGAGGTGTGAGAGAATCTTGCCTGTCAGCAGATCTTTTTCAAATCCTGTTACTTCTGCATCAGGAACAGTTTCTTTGAACGAGGATATAAACGCTCCGGTTCCCGCACTCGGTTCAAGAAAACGTTGAGGTTTGATGCCACTGTTATTCAGAGCGAGTGTCAAAGCATCAATAACGGGCTTGGGTGTATAGAAAGCGGTCAGCACCGAATTTTTAAGGGAGCTTACAGAGCGTTTGTATTCGGCATCATCTTTCGCTCCTTCCCGTAACACTTGATGTAATTCGGTTACAAGTGGGAACAAATCATGCTCCGAGGCTTTCCAATATTGTATATCTTCCTGTTTGGCGGCGGGATTCAACACGGCTTTTATCCCTCCAAAACCGGAATAGGCTGCCAATTTTATTTTTTCATCATCGGTAGCCTGCCTTTTCTCTTTATCGAGAGCAAAAGCAATGCGTATTGCCTCGATGTTATCCCGAAGATGGGCTTTTTTATTATAAGCCATTTTCGAGAAGTATTTGTATTTCACCAGTCAGTTCCGTGTAAAACTGATTGTACTCAGGTGTATCGGCGAAATCATCAGACAAGCTGTATTTCTGAATTGTACCCGTAAGGCAGGGTAATAGCTCCATTGCTATGCCTTCGGCTTGTGAGGGAGGTATTTCTTCGGAAAATTCTTCCCAAAGGATAGTTACAAGGGTTCGGTAGGTGGAGAAATATAAGCCTTCGTATAAGACCTTTGAAGAGGCTTCTTCTGCATAGTCATGGGTATGACCTGCTTTTATAGCTTGGCTATACGTCTCTGCTGCGGCATCACCACGTACAGCAATAAAGTTGTGGTCAGTTGCTTTGTCGGGATGTGTATCACGTAGATAAGATAATAGGGATAGTCGGAAATAAGACAGTTCTGTAACTGTCGTTTTAGTTTTTGTCGCCATATCATTGATTTTTTAGTGGTGAGAAATAGGATGGAAAAAAAAGGCATCCAGAGCCTTGCCCCGGATGCCACCACTAAAAAATCAATGTTAAACGACTATTCCGAATCGTAGAACAAAGACCTTTCAGTGGTAAAGATAGTGATTTTACTTAGAACGTTTCTTTTTGCCGTCACCTTTGCGTGGTGGAAATTCAAAGACTGTTTTGTAGTCCACATCAAATTTTACGATGGCATCAAAGGTACTTCCGGTCTTAGAGCTTACGAAACCTTTTATTAGTGCGGTTTTTCCGTTCATCAAAAGATCATTGAGTTGTCCGTCCGTCAATTCTTTTTTGGCAATGGAGCGGAATACGATCAGTCCACAACTTTCATCTTTACATTTTACCACTTTGGGATAAAATACCATCTGTCCGTTTTTACATTTTGGGCAAGGACAAGTATTGTGATTATCCGTGCGTTCAATGGTGGTAGAAAGCAGCTCCGTAGTTATCTGCGAGGCATAGACTTCTATTCCCTTGTGAAATGTAGCCGCATCCATCTTGCCTAAAGCAATTTTATTGAGGGCTTCCTCCCATTGACCTGTCATCGCTACATCGGCTATCTTTTTGTCCTTTACTGCCAGATAGACTACCAATCCTTTGTTGGTCGGAACAAGAGACTTTTTCTCTCTGACGATGTACTCACGGGAAAATAGTGTTTCGATAATGGATGCACGGGTGGCAGGTGTTCCGATACCGCATTCCTTCATCGCTTCACGTTGCTGTTCGTCCTCTACTTCTTTGCCTGCGGATTCCATCGAACTAAGCAAACTTGCCTCCGTATGCAATGGACGGGGTTTGGTCTGCTTTTCTTGAATCTCGCAATCACGAACAGAAAGATTATCTCCCTCCAGAAGAACAGGTAAAGTGGTGGAATCCTCTTCATCGTTTGGCTCGTCTTTAGCATCAAATACCGCCCTCCAGCCGGGGACGAGTGTAACGCTTCCTTTGCAGGAAAAGTGTACGCCATCGGCATCAAGTGATACGGTGGTGTTCTCTTTGATGCAACGTTCGCCAAAGGCTTCGAGCATACGTCCGGCAACCATATCGTAGATAAGCTGTTCGTCTTTGGATAAATTACTTGCTGATTCTTCTGTAATAATCAGCGCATGGTGGTCGGTCACTTTCTTATCGTCCACCGAACGGGTATTGAGCGTAGTGTCGAATCTGCCGTCTATGTATTTTCCGAAAAGAGAGTGTGCCCGCAGCGTAGCGATCAGGTGCGGTATTTCCTCCAGCACATCCTCGGAAATATAACGGCTGCCCGTTCGGGGATAGGAAATTTTCTTCGCTTCATACAGATTTTGTGCTATCGTCAGCGTCTTATCTGCCGAAAAACCATGCTCGCTGTTGGCTTCCTTTTGAAGTGTGGTAAGGTCGTACAGCAAAGGTGGTTCCTGCTTGACCTCCTTACGTTCTACGGCTGTAACCTGTATAGCTCCTGCGGCTTTTACCTTTGCCGTAACTTCTTCGGTACGAGTTCGGGTGTCGAATTTATCTACCGAATGAACGGAAAAAGTAGTAGCTTCTTTTTCTGTTTGTAATTTCAGCCGAAAATAGGTCTGTGGTTTGAAGTCTTTATTTTCCAGATAACGACTACAAATAATCGCCAGTGTTGGGGTTTGTACCCTGCCAAGTGACCAAACGCCATACCCTGCCGAGATAGAAAGAGCCTGACTACTATTGATCCCTACGAGCCAATCAGCAGTACTGCGGGCTTTCGCTGAAGCATACAGATTGTCGTATTCTGCTCCGAGGCGAAGTGTTTTAAAGCCGTCTTTGATGGCTCGGTCTGTTAGCGAACTGATCCATAATCGCTGAAATGGGACAGTACAACACAGATAATCATAGATATATCGGAAAATCAATTCGCCCTCGCGTCCGGCATCGGCACAATTTATGATCTCATCTGCCTTAGAGAATAGCTCCTTGATTACTTTGAGTTGTTTCATCACACCGGGATCGTTCTTGTACTCCTTACCCTCTTTAACTTGTCGGGGCAATAGTTTAAATTCTTTTGGGAGTATCGGCAGGTTCTCTTTCTGAAATCCTGTGATACCATAATGTTCCGGCATGGCGAGTCCGACCAAATGCCCGAAAGCCCATGTAACGGCATATCCGTTACCTTCCATATAGCCCTCTTTTTTATTATTTGCTCCAACTATGGCTGCTATACTTTTTGCCACAGAGGGTTTTTCTGCTATTATTATTTTCATTTTAACATTGATTTTTTAGTGGTTGATGATAAAAACTACATTTTTCGCCCTTTACTTTTCTTGGGAGCGGCAGGAGATTGTTTTTGTTCCTGTTGCTGTTTTTGCTCCTTCTTTTCGACTTGTTTGACGGTGGGTTGTGTCTGTCCTTGTTTTAGCGGCTCTTTGGAATGTTTGGTCGCTTCGTTGGTCTTACCTTCGTTATTTACAGCCACTTGTGTTCTGCTTTCAGCAGCAGGAGTAACTTTCTGAGAATCCTTAGCCGCTTGCTTCGCTTCGATTGCTCGTACTTGATCGGGATGCTTAGAGGTATGGCGGACTTTATCTCTGTTTTCGTCAACCCATACCCATGCATTATATTTCTGTCCTTTCTGATCGGTAGCTTCTACCTTTTGTGCACCTGAAGCATCTGTTTGTTGTTGCTTCGGACGGGATTGCATACCCTCAACAAAGATTGGTTCTTTATTACACAGCTTGGTAAACTCTTCTTTACTAAGCTGTACGCCACCTTGCTTAGAATAAATCCATACCTCATCAACTTTACGGGCTTTGGGTAATGGCTTTTCCTGTGCTTGTCCCTGTTTGGCTTGTCGCTGCTCCTTATGCTGTTGCCGTTGTTCGTCACTGAACTTAAAATCGAAGTTTTTATTGACTGCATTGAACTGCACAAAACGATCTATCTTCTGTGGTTCTTCTCCGGGCTTCACTTTTTTATCCATGCCCTCAACCCATACAGCTTTACCCTCTCTCAATCCTTGTTGCTGTTCAGGAGAAAGAGGAGCATTCTTCAAGGTCTGCGGGATATTGATTTCAGAGATAGGGACAGCTTCGAGTCGATTCGTCATTTTGTCGAGAGATACAAGCGAGGGGATTTTCTCACCTCCGGCTACGGGTTCAAGTTCGTAGACTCGTGCTCCGTGCCCTGTTTTTTGGAGTTGCTCTTTGTCCTGCTCGGAAAAAGCTATTCCCATGAATGGTTTGTCAAAATCGGGTTGTTCCTGCTTGGGATGGGTTACCAACTTGATACTTCCATCCGCCTGTGGTTCTAATGATAAACGAGCTTGCATCGGGAACTCATTGCCGTCAATAGTAGGTTTGATATCGACCAATCCCGGAGACTTGTGTCCGTAAACCATCGCTTTGAGGGCATCCTGCAATTTGTCACCCGAAAGTCCCAACTTCTCAGTCTCTTTCCAATTGAGTTTGTTGAGGTCTAAAGGCTGAAACTTACCTGTAAGCTCAATATGTATCTTTACCTTACCATCAAATTTAAGGCGATACGGATCGAGGGCTTTGTCGGTGTGGTCGATACGGATAAGTTTGTCGAGAAAAGCCGCTATTTTATCTATGGCTGACACCCCGACGGCATACACACCCGTATGTGACGGGTGATTGAACTGTGCCGACATCTTCTTGAAGAAATTTTCCAGAAAGTTACTGTTGGTATCGACCTTCAAAAATTGGTCGGCATTCTCTTTGGTGGGTTCAACGGTTTTGAGTTTACCGTCCTGCTCCCCTGTGATGACTTTGAGTTTGCCATCTTCGCCTTGGGTCAATAAGACTTTAGGCTCTTCGGATTTTACTTTGTTTTGATCCATAATAAATGATATTTTTATTCTGCATTAACATTAATACAAAGCGAAAATACATCTTACTAATGGACTGATTGCAAGGTTTTAAAGAGGTGGATGCTTGTGTCTGTGCTTGTCTATGGATGGTTTTAGAAAGGTTCTTATTTATCGACCTGTTTCATTATCTAAATAGCGAAAGAACTGTATATTTGTAATTGTTATTTTTAGGATATCATTAAAAGAAGTTGTAGCAGATTTAGAGAAAGAGAACGAAGATGATTTATGATAATTATTATCTTTGCCCCGAATAAAAAATAAAAAACAATGAAAAATTTAGTAGAAAACATCAACTCCCTAATTGCAGACTTCCAAAAAGATGCATCGTTACAAGTAGAAAGCGGAAACAAAGCAGCAGGAACTCGTGCCAGAAAAACATCTTTAGCAATAGAAAAAGCATTGAAAGAATTTCGTAAAGCATCTATTGAAGCTGCAAAATAAGATTCTATATTTAAGGAATATAAAAAGCCGAATAATATTTTCAATTATCCGGCTTTCTTATTTTTGATAAAACCTATTCTTCTTTCGGCAGGAGATGGCAAAGGTCGGGATCGTCCTTGATACGTTGCAATTCCTCAACTACAATCTGTTTAGCTTCGGCTTTGATGCGATCATAGTTTTCCTTTATCATTTCCTTCATTCGGTCTACACCATTCTCATCTACAAAGTTGGTGATAACAGGTATCTTCTTGTATTCCTTTGTTTCGGCTGAAACCCGCTCGTTATCTACCACAATTTCGCAGTGAAAAATCTTTTGCTCTATCCGCTCGTCGAAGTTATCCGCTATCGCACCCACAAACATACCCTGTGTCAGATTGGATATTTTGGATGCTGGTATCAAGCTATCCATTTGGGTAGAAATGGAAGTCGATTTATCGTTGCGGTTGATGGTCATAGACTGGCGTTTCTGTAATACTTTTCCGAATCGGTCAGACAAGGTTTTTGCTGTATCTCCGACCACCTGCCCCGAAAATATATTACCTACTGTGTTCATTACTACGGCAGCCTCCTTGTCTCCATAATCACGCTTTAGCTGCGAAAAATCTTGAAAACCTAACAAGACAGCAACCTTGTTACTTCGGGCAGTGGCTATCAAGTTATCCAATCCTTTGAAATAAATTGTCGGTAACTCATCAATGATAACCGATGATTTGAGTTGCCCCTTCTTATTTATGAGTTTCACAATACGACTATTATACAATCCAAGTGCCGCTCCATAGATGTTTTGTCTGTCAGGATTGTTACCTACTACCAATATTTTCGGGTCATCGGGATTGTTGATATCTAAGGTAAATTCATCGCCCGACATCACCCAATATAATTGCGGGCTAATCATACGAGAAAGAGGTATTTTAGCACTCGCAATCTGCCCCTGAAGCTGGTCAGCAGCTCCAGATTTCCACGCATCCATAAAGGGAGAAAGGTAGTTTTCGAGGTCTGGGTACGAAGTCAGAATCGGAAAAATATCTTCATAACTTTTGTTCAAAAATTCTATGGCATGAGGAAAAGTACAGTATTTACCATCCTTGTAGATTCGCAAATACCATATAATGGCAGCAAAAAGGATAATCGGAGATTCTACAAAGAAGTCTCCTTGTTTTTGCACCCACGTCCGGTTCAAATTTAACATTATGGTGTATGCACTCTCATAAGCATCTGAAATATCATCCATAAATGACGGGTTAATTGGATTGCAACGGTGGCTACGACTTGGATCATCAAAGTTTATCACATAAAAGGTCGGTACTTTCTTATAACCTTCTCTATTGTTTAACAGATGGTTATAAGCAATAGTCGAAAGGTCTGGAAACTTGAAATCGTAAATATAGCCCGTATAGCCTTTCTCAATCTGCTGTTTGATGAACTGATTTACAACGGCGTATGACTTACCCGAACCAGGAGTACCCAACACAATAGCCGCACGAAACGGGTTTACTACGTTTATCCAACCTTTCCACTGCTTTTTTTTGTACCAAAACTTTGTGGGCAGGTTTATCGAATAATCATTTACCATCAACTTGGTTTCCTGCATAAACGATTCGTTTTCGTTATTGAACGGATCGTCCATCAGATTGTTTTTGAGTAAGCGACTCATCCATGTACCCGCCATCAAAAGCAATATATATCCTACTGCAATGGTAAAAATATAAAAGCCTGCATTGGCTATTTTGGGAAGAGGCAGATAAAGAAGCCACCAGTTCAGAAAGAAAAATACAAAACCAAAAATAAGACATACATAGATATGATTCCATGTAATCTTTTCCTCCTTCACTCCCTTTGTCCCCAAACAGGACAGGGCAAGGAATACCACGGCAAAGATTTTCGTCCACAATATAGAATTGAACAAACCTGCGGTACGGTTAAAATTCATTAGAATTTTATCTACTACCCCGATATTAATTCCCCACTCGTGTATTGCCTGATAACAGAACCAATAAATATTCATCAGAACGAACAAAATACTGATCGCCCTCATAAACTCCATGACTTTAGCAAGTCCTCTTAAATCATCCTCATTTTGCATAATTGTTATTTTTAAATTGTTAGAATTCTAAATTTTATAGCTGCCTGCCGTATCTGCGTTTCTTCTTTTTCTTACGCTTTAGGCTTGGCTGTTTGTTGTCTGCCCCCTCGACTTCGGGAGTAAAGACAGAGAATAAGCTCCCCACAGCATCGCCCGTCTCGGAGTGAGCCGATTGCGGTTGTGGATGCTTGTTGGTAGTAGGCTCGGCACTTTGATTTGTAGCAATGGATGGTTTTGGCGTTTGCATATCCTCACGAGGTGAATTATCTGCAAAGCGTTCATTGAGAACATTTGCCGAAAACTCCTTACCCAAACGAGAACCGTTAAGAACCACTCGCTGGTTATGGTCAATAAATGTAGCCCCATAGATGCGTCCTTCATCGTTGCGTCGTAACACAAGATCGATACCTTTCTCCCGCAAAGCCGCTCGGAACTCGCTCTCTGTGCGGGTACTTGCAAAGGACGCAGAAACAGTAGCACGGGTTTGTTTGGCTATGCCGTTTACCTTGATTGTTTCTTTTGACTTCTCAAATCGTTTTTCCAATCTATCCAAACCGTGTTCCTTACCAAACAGAGAGGATTTTAAAGGTGTACCGACACGATTGCCATCACTGTCCAATGCCGAATAGACCAATCCCCGATACGCTTTACCTTTGTTTTCTCCTTTTATTTCCTCTACTCCTATATTATATAAGGAAAGTAAAGCACGATATTCTCCCAAAGTCTGAAAAGAATACATTTCAGAGAGCGGTTTTATGATGTTTGCCACCTGTTTTTTTAAGTTCCCCTGGCTAACGTCTATTGGAGCAAGTTGCCATGCCTCGCCCTGATTCTTTTCTTTTGAGTGCAGACCGTACTTTTGTTCTAAAGAATCGGTGATCTTTCTGCTGCGTTCGTAATTTTTGCTGTCGCTGATTATTGAGCCATCCGTGCGTACACGGGTCGAAACAATGTGTATATGCTCCCTGCCAATGTCCTCATGTTTGAAAATCATATAGGGTTGTCCGCCATACCCGAACCGCTCCATATACTCACGCCCGATGTCGGCAAGTTGCTGATCGGTCAGCTTATCGTCCGGATGTGGATTGAGTGAGATATGGATAACAGGCTTCGATGTGCGAATATGCGAGGGCATAAATCGCTCGAAATCTTCCATACAAGAGGCAACATTGAACACACCATCATTAGGTTCAATGACCAGATTGGTAGCCAAAACTTTACCTAAACCCTCATTTACTTTCTCTTGATTGTAGGAAAGTGCACCATACAAACTGCTTCCGTGACTAAATTTTGCAACCATTTTTAGAGATGTTTAGCCTTAAATTGTTCGCATAGTTGCATCACTTCCCGTCCAATTCCTGCCAGTTCAATAGTTGCATTTTCCAATTTATAGAGCAATGCCAATGCTTTTTTCTCTCCAAAATTGGAATGTAATTCCTTTACAACTTGATTATAATTGACTCCGATACTTCGTATTTGTCCGTGTAGAGCAGTGAGCTTTGCAATAAATTCTACTGCTGAAGCATCGGTTTTCACTACACGAAATTCATCCCCAAAGATGCGGGCAGCGATAAAACCGGATAAGGATTGTACGCCTGACTGTTCATACAAGGCTAAAAAATCGACGTGTTGCTGATCTGTCAGGTTCACAGTCAGTCGATGCTTTGCCGGATCGTTCTTCGGGGGTCTGCCCCCTTTTCCCCGATTATGGGGACTTCTTCTTTCTTCGTTCATAACATGATTTTTTTAGTGGTTTATGAACGCTACGGACGGTTCAATCCGTCTTCATTTTTCCCGACTCCGGAGAGGAAAATACCCCTCTGGAAGAGCAAGGGTTGTGTGCTGCAAAATTCATTTTGCGATGCACTCAACATACCTTGCTATTTGC